>NZ_MAUD01000069.1 GCF_001700515.1 Streptomyces lushanensis | reverse complement strand
AGCGACATCGATCTGACGCCGCGCGGAGCCGAGCAGGCGGGCGGGCTCGGTGTCTGGGCGGCGGGCGCCGGCCTCGACGCGATCGTCACCTCACCGCTGCGGCGAGCCCGCCGCACCGCCGGGCCCGCCGTCCGCTCCACGGGTCTGGCCGCCGTCGTGGAACCGGACCTGAGGGAGCTGGACTTCGGCGTCGCCGAGGGCCGGACCATCGCCGAACTCGAAGCGTCGTACCCGCAGGAGGTCGCGGACTTCCGCCGCGACCCGGCCGCCCATCCGCTCCCGGGCGGGGAGAGCCCGAAGGCAGCCGCCGTCCGTGGCGCCACCGCGCTGCTGCGCCTGGCCGAGACCCACCGGGGCCGCCGCGTCCTGGTTGTCGCGCACAACACCCTGTTCCGGCTGGTGCTGTGCCGACTGCTCGGAATCCCGGAGAGCGAGTACCGCCGTGTGCTCCCCGGCCTGCGCAACTGCGCGCTCACCGAACTGCGGGTGGCAGCGGGGCAGGTGGCCCTGATCTCGTACAACGTGCCGACGCCGTAGGACTTCGGCCGGCTTTCCCGACTCGTCGCGGCGAGAAGGACGGCGGGAAGGACACAGGGCGTCCGGCATCGGTGCCGGACGCCCTGGCGGTGTGCGCGGTCGACCGGTGAACGTGACCAGCCGGTGAGTGCGGTCAGCGCGAGAGCCGCAGGAAGAGCAGTGAGGTGTCCAGCGCGGCTTCCAGATGGGCGCTGCTGCCGGTGGACATCAGGATCGTGACCCCGCCCTGGACGGCCGCGACCATCGCGGCGGCGGTGCGTCCGGCGTCGAGTTCGGCCGCGATCCGGCCGCTCCGCTGCATGCCGGCGATGCCGGCGTGCAGTTCGTACTGCCACCGCTCCACGAGCCGTCCGGTCACCGCCTGCGCGGCGGGCGTGCTGCGGCCCAGTTCGGTGATCAGCACACCCAGCGGGCAGTTCATGCCCTGCTGCTGATAGCGCAGTACGACCGCGTCCCGCCAGGCCTGCCACGCGTCCCAGGTCGTCAGCCGGCCGAGGTGCGGCTGCTGGTCCTCCAGGACGCGTTCGGCCTCCCGCTCGGCGACGGCGAGCAGAAGCTGTTCCCGGCCGTCCGGGAAGTAGTGGAAGAGCTGGCCCTTGCTGGTGGCGGTCCTGCGGCAGACATCGTCGAGGGTGGTGGTCAGCACGCCGCGCTCACGGATCTCGGCCGCGGCGCCGTCGATGATCCGCTGCCGTGTCGCGGCGCCCTTGGCGGTCAGCGCCCTCGCCATGTCGTCCGTCCTTCCGGCTTCCGGAGCCCAGGATTCTGGACTTGCGGGTCTATTTTAGGTCTGTGGCGGCGGGCCTGTCGACCGAGGGGGGACGGCGCCCCGGCCCGGACGAGGGGGACGGCCGCCCCGGCTCAGAGGTGGCCGACCGTCAGCGGGTCGAAGCCGACGCGGGTCGTCGAGCCGTCGTCCGCCCAGGTCACCTCGATCGTGCTTCCGTCGACGCCCGCCGTACGGACCGTGCTCACCGCCTCGGACAGCGAGATGGCGCCGGGCTCCCCGGTGAGGGTGGCGAGGGCGGCGAAGAGGGCCGTGCCCTCGGCCTGCGCCGTCAGCCGGGGCACATGGGCCCAGCGCGTGAACGCCGTGCCGTGCGGTGCCCGTTGTTCGTCCGCCGACTCCCAGCCGTACAGACCGAGCAGAGCGGACCGTACGCCGTCGCCGCCGCCCGGGCCGCCGCCCGGACCTTCGCCGTTGTCATCGCCGGTGCCGGTGCCGGTGCCGGTACTGGCGCTGGTCGCCCAGCCCGTCTGCCGTACGCGCGCTCCGGGCGGGGCGCCCGACACGCGGTGCACGCGCAGTTCGTACCGTCCCCTGACCACGGTGACGCTCTCGACCCGCAGTCCGGGCACCACGGGCGGGCCCGACACGAAGACCGGCAGATGCCAGGAGGCGGCCCAGCCCCAGCCGTCGCCGTGTCCGGCACCCAGGGGGCGGATACGGCGGCGGACGCTGCGGACTCCCGCGATCTCGACGGCGAAATGGTTGTCCGCGATGTTCTCCGGCGAGGTGGGGCCCGTCCTGGTGGAGTAGGCCTGCCGGCCGTAGTGCGGGTCGTCCTGGTGGGCCGACTCGCCTTCATGGGGACGGACGTTGTCGCTGCCGTGGTTGTGCAGCCGTACGATCCCGTCCACCGCCGTGGAGTGAACCAGCAGCCCCGGCGCGGGCAGGGCGAGCACCCGGTCGGGGCCTTCGCTGGGCACCGGTTCCTCGGTGGCCGTCCACAGGGGGTGCTCCGGGGGCGCGAGCAGCGCGGCGAAGGCCTTGGACGCCCAGTAGGGCGAGGCGGGGCCCGAGTAGCGCTGGAGCGTCGCGACATGAGGCCCGTGCCAGCCCAGGCTGAGCAGGCCGTCCGGGCCGGTGGCGCCGCGGTCCAGGAAGTAGCGCAGCGATCCGTTCAGCAGCCGGCGCGAGACACCGGGCGCGAGCGGAGTGTGCCCCGTGACGGCGCCCAGGGCGACCGCAGCGCCGGCCGCGAAGCGGTAGGTGAGCGAGCGGCCGAAGTGGATCGGGGCGCCGTCGGCGCCGAACAGCAGCGAGAAACTCTCCAGATGCTCGCGCAGCCGTGCGCCGAGACGTGCGTCCACGGGCTCCTCGGGTCCCGCGGGCTTCGCGGGTTTCACGGGCTCGGCCGACTTCCCTGTGTCGCCCGCGAGTTGGGTGCCGAGGGTAGGGGCCTCAAGGCGCGCGAGATGGGCGTCCAGCACCGGATAGAAGTGCAGCGCCCAGCCGTTGTAGTGGTCGAAGGCCCGGCCGTCGCCGTCGGCGTACCAGCCCTGCCCTCGGTACCAGCCCTCCAGCAGACCGAGCGCCCGCTCCCGCGCGCGTGCCGTCTCCGCGTCGCCCCGGCCCACCGACTCCAGGAATCCGGCGACGGAGTACGGGAAGAGATACCAGTTGTTGGGGGCCGGGGTGTGCCGCAGCGTTCCGCGCAGCCACTCCTCGGCGCGGTCCCGCACCTGCGGATCCAGCCGGTCCCAGAGCCAGGTCCTGGTCAGTCGCAGTCCGACGGCGACGGACGCGGACTCGACCATCGGCTGCCCGTGCACGTCGTGGCCGAGGATCAGCGGCCAGGACTCGGCGTCGTCCCTGCCGGGCGTACGGGTCCCGGCCGCGAGCCCGTCCGCGTACCGGTCGAGCCAGCCGTGCGGATCGTCGCCGCCCGCGCCCGCGACCCGGAAGGCGGCGGCGAGGAACGTACGGGCGTATCCCTCCAGACCGTCCGACCGCACCCCGGAGACGGAGGGCCGGCCGGGCAGGTCGAGCAGGGCGCGGCCCGGGGTGGCCCACCGCCAAGCGGCGTGCAGCAGACGGTCGGCGGTGGCCTCCCAGTCCGCCCGGGTGAGGCCGGTTTCCCGCCCGGGCCCGGGGGTCTCGCGAGGTGAGGTCATGCGAGGAAGGCCAGCCTTTCGCGTCGTACGGGATGGGCGAAACCGTCCCCCGCGGCCCAGCGGGCGGCCTCGCCGACGGCGAGATCGGCCAGCCGGCGCAGCTCGTTGCCCTCCGAGCCCGCGAGATGAGGGGTGATGATCGCGTTCTCGCACTCCCACAGCGGATGGTCCGGCGGCAGCTCGTCGGGATCCGTGACATCGAGGACGGCCCGGATCCGGTCCGCCCGGAGCAGCTCGACGAGGGCGTCCTGATCGACGACGGCACCGCGCGCGGTGTTGACGAGCACCGCGTCCCGCCGCATCGACAGAAGGAGTTCACGGCTGACCAGACCATGGGTGGCGGGCAGCAGCGGGGTGTGCACACTCACCGTGTCGCTCAGCGTGAACAGCTCGCCCAGCTCCACCCGCCGCACGCCGAGCGCCGCGGCCTCCTCGTCGTCGACGTACGGATCGTGCAGCAGGACCCGCAGATCGTAGGGCCGCAGCAGTTCGATGACGCGGCGGCCGATCAGCGAGGCGGACAGAATGCCCACGGTACGGCCGTAGTTGCCCACCTCGGCGGTGGTACGCGGTCCGTCCTCGCGACGGCGCGCGGCCCGGAGGCCGCGGGCGCGCTCCAGGGCGCGTTTGCCGGACAGCAGGATCATCGCGACGGTGTACTCCGCCACCGGAAGGGCGTTGGCCGCGGCGGCCGAGGACACCTCGATCCCGCGCTCCCAGCAGGCCTCGGTGACATGGCCGCGAACCGAACCCGCGGTATGGACGACGGCGCGCAGCCGGGGCGCCGCCGCCAGGGCGGTGGCGTCCAGGGGCGGACAGCCCCAGCCGGTGACGAGGAGTTCGACGTCCGCGAGCGCGGCGCGGGCCCGGTCGGTGGTGAAGTCGTCCAGGACGGGCGGCGGCGCCAGCTCGCACACGGCGCCCAGGGCGGCCAGGGCGTCAGGACCGAGCACGGCGTCCGCGACGTCCGGTGCCATGGCGAGCGCGGCGCGCGGCCGTGACCGCGACCCGGTCCCGGGCCCGGGGTGTGATCGGGACTCTTGCTGTGGCTGTGGCTGTGAGGGCAACGATCTCGATCTCCTGATACGGGAGCGCCGGGCTTCTCCTTGCCTCCGGCGGCTCCGGTCCGTCGGGGACCAAGTATGTCGGCCCGCCCACCGCGACCGGGTGCCGGGCAGCGTCTCGTACGGCTACGAAGGCCGCCCCGGCACCATCAGGACGTATCGGTCACGGAACCTGCCACCCGGCCGGGTTCGAGTCGGCGCCGCTCGGTTCGAAGGGCACGGTGAGACAGGCGAGCCGCGCTCCCGCCGTTCCCGCCTCACCGGGGGCCGTCGACGTGTGGTGCTCGTGGATGACCACGGAACGCGCTCCGCCCGGCCGGAAGCGCCACTCGTGCCGGGACTCGGCGGCGCCATGGCCTTCGGCGTCGGTGGTGAAGTCCAGCCAGACCTCGTTCTCGGGGTTGGCGTAGGCGGGATCGGTGGACGGCTGCTGCGGGTCCTCGACGTTCTGGTAGTGCGGACCGGAGGTGTCCGGCGTCGCGCCGCAGGGCTTGGTGTGCACATGCGCGCCGTACATACGCTCCGGGAGCAGACCGCTCACCCTGAGCCGGACCGTGGTGCCCTCCCCGCCGGCGCGTTCCCCGGTGTGCCCGCCCGTCTGCTCGCGGACCTGCTCGACGACGGAGACGCGGGAGCCCACGGGCACCTTTTCCACGTCGTACGTCAGCGCGTCCGAAAGCCGGAGAGCAGAGGGCGGCGTGAACCACCCTTCCGCCTTCACCGATTCGGAGCCTTCCCACGCGAATGCCGTGATGGCCGGCATCACGAGCACGGCTGTGACGGCGAGGGCTGCGGACGCCTTGCGATGAGTCCTCACGAGCGGTCTCCTTCGACGGTGATGTTGAGGAGTCCAGGGTGGTGGACGGCGGCGGTCCCGCCGTGTCGCATGGCGAGTCCGCGCCACGCGGTTAAGGCGTTCGGTGCAGTGGAGCGCGGAGCGTCGGGTGAGAGCCGAGGCGTTCGGCGCCGGCGCCTCCAATCAGCGCCAGATTAACGCCGGGGCGCATCACCGGCACGCAGAGGGCGTCGGCGCCGCCCCCCGGCATGCGACGAGGGCCCGCCCGGACGGCCCGAGCGGCCGCGCGCGCCCGACGGAGGGGCCCGGCGGGCCGGATCCTCCGTGCGGGTGACAACCGCGACCGCCACCTGCCGCCCCGCCGGACGAGGCCGCTCGGCGTCGGCCGCGCGCCCGTGTCCTCACGCCGTCGGGGCCGCGGGAGCGTCCGTACCGCAGGCCCGTCCGGACATCCGCCCGGCAGCGCCCAGGCGGGCCCGGAAGAAGTCGGCCAGTTTCCCGACCGCGGGCCCGACGTACGGCTCCTTGTCGTAGAGGTCGACGTGGCCGGCGCCGTCGATCCAGTGCAGTTCCTTCGGACCGCGCGCGTCCTGGAACGCGGCCACGCTCATCCACGAGGTCACCGCCTCACGTCCGACGATCATGAGAAGCGGGCGAGGCGCGACGAGGTGGACGAAGCGGAACCCGTCGAAGGACGCCATGCGGTCGACGCTGGACCAGGTGAAGGACCTCGCCGAGCGCGGGTGCCGGGCGCGGTCGGAGCAGTAGTACTCGTAGCCCTCGGCGCCGTGCCGACCTCCCAGCGCCCGGGCCTGCTCCATCGTGCCGGGGAAGACGGGGAAGGTCTGGACCCCCTCACCACGCGCTTCGGCGGTGCGCGCGGCCGAGGCCGCGTCGAGCATGGCCTGGAAGACGGCGGGGTCCTGGGTGCCGTCGGCGCCGTCGCGGAACTGACGGGCGATGTCCACGGCGGAGACGGTGCCGACGGCCTTGATCCGGTGGTCGGACGCCGTCGCGGCGAGGACGTAGCCCCCGGAGGCGCAGATGCCCAGCGCCCCGATACGTTCGGTGTCGACCTCGTCGTGCGTGGCGAGGAACGAGACCGCCGCCTTGATGTCCTCGACCCGGTGGGCCGGGTCCTCCAGACCGCGCGGCTCTCCCTCGCTTTCGCCCTGAAAGGCGGCGTCGAACGCGAGGGTGACAAAGCCCCTGCCGGCCAGGCGCCGCGCGTACAGGCCGGCGGTCTGCTCCTTCACGCCGCTGCCGGGGTGACCGACGACGATCGCCGGGTACGGTCCGGCCGTCCCGTCGTCCGGTGTGTACAGGTGCCCGGCGAGCCTCAGTCCGGCACTGGGAAAGGTGACGTCGGTTCTCACGATGGTGCTCCGGTCTCCGGAGGGACGGGCCTCGCCGCGGGGCGGGCTCCGGCGGCCACCTGGCGGCGGCCGCACGTCCACGGTGGCGTCGGCGCCACGGGGGTACCAGGGAAGGCGCCGCCTATGCACGTCAGTACCAGGCGCGCGGCTGCCCGCCCGCGGACACTGGAGTCATGGAACTCCAGGGGAACGCCTCCGGCGGCAACGAGCTGGGCGACTTCCTGCGCGCTCGCCGTGCCGCTCTGGACCCGCGCGGGGCGGGCGTGCCCGACGACGGCCGTCCGCGCCGGGTGCCGGGCCTGCGCCGTGAGGAGCTGGCCCAGCTCGCGCACGTGAGCGTCGACTACATCGTCCGCTTGGAGCAGGGCCGTGCCCGCCGGGTCTCCCGTCCGGTCCTCGACGCGCTCGCCGACGCGCTTCGGCTCGCCCCGGACGAGCGTGCCTACCTCGTCGCCGTCGCCGATGCCACGCCCGCGCCGGGACCGGGCAGGCAGCAGGTCGACGGGCGGCTCCAGCAGATGCTCTCGGCCATGCACGACATTCCCGCCATGATCCTCAACCGGCGTATGGACGTCCTCGCCTGGAACCGGGGCGCGGTCGCCCTGCTCACGGACTTCGGCGCGCTCGCTCCGGCCGGACGCAATCTGATCCGGCTGACCTTCCTCGACGACGCCTACCGCTCGCTGTACGCGGACTGGCCGGGGGCCGCGCGCGAGTGCGTGGCGGTTCTGCGGATGGAAGCCGGCCTCCATCCCAGGGATCAGGCCCTTGCCGCGCTGATCGGCGAGTTGAGCGTGCGCGATCCGGACTTCCGTACGTGGTGGGCCAGTCACCGGGTCCGCGGGCCGCGCCGGCTGACCAAGACCTACCTGCACCCCGTCGCGGGCAGCATCACCCTGGACGTCCAGCAGTTCTCCGTCGACACGCAACCCGACCAGCAACTGGTCGCGTACACCGCCCCGCCCGACTCTCCCTCCCAGCAGGCGCTGCGCTTCCTCCTCCAGTGGGCGGCCCGTCCCGGCCACATGGACGACAGGCGGGCCACGGAGGACAGCCGTCGCGGGAAGTGATCGGACGGTCCCCTCCGGGGCCGCGCGAACGGTACGGTTCCCGGCGACCGGCGACCGGCGACCGGCGACCGGCGACCGGCGACCCGCGACCCGCGACCCGCGACCCGCGACCCGCGACCGGCCGGCGGACCGGCGGACCGGCGGACCGGCGCGGCATCGGGGACCGGGCCGACGCGCCCTCTCACCCCACGTACCCTCGTCCCCGTGCGAGCCTCATCCCTGCGTCGCGTCGCCGTTCTCGTGCTCGAAGGCGCGAAGCCCCTCGATGTCGGTATTCCCGCACAGGTGTTCACGACCCGCGCGAGCATGCCGTACGAGGTGCGGGTGTGCGGCGCGGCGCCGGGTCTCGTGGCCGGCGGTGACGGCCTGTCGTACAGCGTCGCCCATGGCATCGACGCGCTCGCGTGGGCCGACATCGTCTTCATTCCCGGCTACCGGCACCCGGATCGCGACGACCCGCCGCGGGCCGTCGTCGACGCGCTGATCGCCGCCCACGACCGGGGCGCGCGGCTCGCCGCCATCTCGACGGGCGCCTTCGCGCTCGCCGCCACGGGCCTGCTCGACGGCAAGCGCGCCACGACGCACTGGCACTACACGCGGGCACTCGCGGCGAAGCGTCCGCTCGTGCGGGTCGACGCGAACGTTCTGTTCGTCGACGAGGGCAGCGTGCTGACGTCGGCCGGCGCAGCCTCGGGCATCGACCTGTGCCTGCACATCCTGCGGGGCGATCTGGGGGTGTCCGCGTCGAACCACGCGGCGCGGCGCCTGGTGGCGGCCCCCTACCGCAGCGGCGGTCAGGCGCAGTACGTGCCGCGCAGTGTGCCCGAGTCGCTCGGCGAGCGGTTCGCCGCCACCCGGGAGTGGGCGCTGCACCGGCTCGGCGAGCCCCTCACCCTTGAAGTGCTGGCCCGGCACGCGGCGGTCTCGCCGCGCACGTTCTCGCGGCGCTTCGTCGAAGACACGGGGTACACGCCGATGCAGTGGGTGATGCGAGCCCGTATCGACGTGGCCCGCGAGCTGCTGGAGCGTTCCCAGCGGGGCATCGAGCAGATCGCCGCCGACGTCGGTCTCGGCACCGGTGCGAATCTGCGGCTGCACTTCCATCGCATCCTCGGCACGACGCCGAGCGAGTACCGGCGCACCTTCGCCCAGGGGCAGTAGTAGCCCGTCACCGCCGCGTGGCGTGATCCTTTTGGACCGTGGCGACCGCTCCGCTGTCACCGGCGGACACCGCGCGAGAACCTGACGGCGAACCCGGACCCGGACCCGGACCCGGACCCGGACCCGGACCCGACCCGGACCCGACCCGGACCCGGACCTGAACCCGGACACCGACCCGAACCCGGCCCCGAAGGGACACCACTCATGACCCGCATCGCCATCAACGGATTCGGCCGCATCGGCCGCAATGTGCTGCGCGCGCTGCTCGAACGCGACAGCGACGTGGAAGTCGTCGCCGTCAACGACCTCACGGAGCCCGCCACCCTCGCCCGGCTGCTCGCCTACGACACGACGGCGGGCCGGCTCGGCCGCCCGGTGGCCGCCGACGGGGACGCCCTCGTCGTCGACGGCCGTCGGATCACCGTGCTCGCCGAGCGCGAGCCGGCCCAGCTGCCGTGGGCCGGGCTCGGGGTCGACATCGTGCTGGAGGCGACCGGCCGCTTCACCTCGGCCGGCGCCGCCCGTGCCCACATCGACGCGGGCGCGAAAAAGGTGCTCGTCAGCGCGCCGGCGGACGGCGCCGATGTCACCCTCGCGTTCGGGATCAACACCGACGCCTACGACCCGGCCGCGCACACGATCGTCTCGAACGCCTCGTGCACGACCAACGCGCTCGCGCCGCTGGCCGCGGTCCTGGACGGTCTCGCCGGCATCGAGCACGGCTTCATGACGACGGTGCACGCCTACACGCAGGAGCAGAACCTCCAGGACGGTCCGCACCGCGACGCCCGCCGTGCCCGCGCGGCGGCCGTGAACATCGTGCCGACCACGACGGGCGCCGCCAAGGCGATCGGCCTCGTGCTGCCGAACCTCGACGGCAAGCTGTCGGGCGACTCGATCCGTGTGCCGGTTCCGGTGGGATCGATCGTCGAACTCAATACGACCGTCGCTCGTGAGGTGACGCGCGAGGACGTGCTGTCGGCGTACCGCACCGCGGCGCGGGGGCCGCTCGCGGGCGTACTGGAGTACTCGGACGACCCGCTCGTGTCGTCCGACATCACGGGCAACCCGGCTTCGTCGATCTTCGACTCGGCTCTCACCCGCGTCGACGGCCGCCACGTCAAGGTGGTCGCCTGGTACGACAACGAGTGGGGCTTCTCGAACCGCGTGGTCGACACGCTCGAACTCCTCGCCGCCGGCTGACCGGAAACCCGGGCGGCCCGCCCACGAATGCCACGAAGGCCACGGCGTCCTGCCACCCGACAAGCCGCGGGGCGCCGGGCCCCCGACAACCCGGTTCGCCGAGAGGGGACAGCCGAACCCGCGCATGACCTCGCAGCGGTCATGTACTAGAGTTATCTCGACATCGAGATATCTGCCGAAGGCGTACCGCAGCCGCCACTCGGTAAGGGTTGCCTAACCAAACCTTACCTCAGCGGATCGGCGAGGGCCGTGGCGGCATCGAGCGGCGGTAGCCGCACACAGAGGTACGGGCGCGGTAGTACGCGCACATTGATGAAGGAGACTGTCGTGTCGGCGAACAGCTTCGACGCCCGCAGCACGCTGCGCGTGGGCGACGAGTCGTACGAGATCTTCAAGCTGGACAAGGTCGAGGGCTCCGCGCGCCTCCCTTACAGCCTGAAGGTGCTGCTGGAGAACCTGCTCCGCACCGAGGACGGCGCGAACATCACCGCCGACCACATCCGCGCGCTCGGCGGCTGGGACTCCCAGGCGCAGCCGAGCCAGGAGATCCAGTTCACCCCGGCACGCGTGATCATGCAGGACTTCACCGGTGTGCCCTGTGTCGTGGACCTCGCCACCATGCGCGAGGCCGTCAAGGAGCTGGGCGGCGACCCGGCGAAGATCAACCCGCTGGCCCCGGCCGAGCTGGTCATCGACCACTCCGTCATCGCCGACAAGTTCGGTACGCCCGACTCCTTCGCGCAGAACGTGGAGCTGGAGTACGGGCGCAACAAGGAGCGCTACCAGTTCCTGCGCTGGGGCCAGACCGCGTTCGACGAGTTCAAGGTCGTCCCGCCCGGCACCGGAATCGTCCACCAGGTCAACATCGAGCACCTGGCCCGTACGGTCATGGTCCGCAACGGCCAGGCGTACCCCGACACGCTGGTGGGCACCGACTCGCACACCACCATGGTCAACGGCCTCGGCGTGCTCGGCTGGGGCGTCGGCGGCATCGAGGCCGAGGCCGCGATGCTCGGTCAGCCCGTCTCGATGCTCATCCCGCGTGTCGTCGGCTTCAAGCTGACGGGCGAGCTGCCCGCGGGCACCACCGCCACCGACCTCGTCCTCACGATCACCGAGATGCTGCGCAAGCACGGCGTCGTCGGCAAGTTCGTGGAGTTCTACGGCGAGGGCGTCGCCGCCACCTCCCTGGCCAACCGCGCCACCATCGGCAACATGTCGCCGGAGTTCGGCTCCACCGCCGCGATCTTCCCGATCGACGGCGAGACGCTGAAGTATCTGCGGCTGACCGGCCGCAGCGAGCAGCAGGTCGCACTCGTGGAGGCGTACGCCAAGGAGCAGGGCCTCTGGCTCGACCCGGCCGCCGAGCCCGACTTCTCCGAGAAGCTGGAGCTGGACCTCGCCACGGTGGTCCCGTCCATCGCGGGCCCGAAGCGTCCTCAGGACCGGATCGTCCTGGCCGAGGCCAAGCAGAGGTTCACCGAGGACGTGCGCAACTACGTGTCCGAGGACGAGGAGGCGGGCAAGGAGTCCTTCCCGGCCTCCGACGCCCCCGCCTCCGCCGACGGCGTACCGACGCGGCCGACGCTCGTCACGGCGCCCGACGGTTCGACGTACGAGATCGACCACGGCGCCGTGGTCGTCGCCGCGATCACCTCCTGCACCAACACCTCGAACCCGTACGTCATGGTCGCCGCCGCGCTGGTGGCCAAGAAGGCGGTCGAGAAGGGCCTGACCCGCAAGCCCTGGGTCAAGACCACGCTCGCGCCCGGTTCGAAGGTCGTCACCGACTACTTCGACAAGGCGGGCCTGACCCCGTACCTCGACAAGGTCGGCTTCAACCTCGTCGGCTACGGCTGCACCACCTGCATCGGCAACTCGGGCCCGCTGCCCGAGGAGGTCTCCAGGGCCGTCAACGAGCACGACCTCGCGGTCACCTCGGTGCTCTCCGGCAACCGCAACTTCGAGGGCCGGATCAACCCGGACGTCAAGATGAACTACCTGGCGTCCCCGCCGCTGGTCGTCGCGTACGCCCTCGCCGGCTCGATGAAGGTGGACATCACCAGGGACGCCCTGGGCATCGACCAGGACGGCAAGCCCGTTCACCTCGCGGACATCTGGCCCACCGAGGCCGAGGTCAACGACGTCGTGGCCAACGCCATCGGCGAGGACATGTTCAACAAGTCCTACCAGGACGTCTTCGCGGGCGACGCGCAGTGGCAGGCGCTGCCGATCCCGACCGGCAACACCTTCGAGTGGGACGCGCAGTCCACCTACGTCCGCAAGCCCCCGTACTTCGACGGCATGACGATGGAGACCAGCCCGGTCGAGGACATCACCGGCGCGCGGGTGCTCGCCAAGCTGGGCGACTCGGTCACCACGGACCACATCTCCCCGGCCGGCGCGATCAAGGCCGACACCCCGGCCGGCACGTACCTCACGGAGCACGGTGTTGAGCGGCGCGACTTCAACTCGTACGGCTCCCGCCGCGGCAACCACGAGGTGATGATCCGCGGCACCTTCGCCAACATCCGGCTGCGCAACCAGATCGCGCCGGGCACGGAGGGCGGCTTCACCCGCGACTTCACCGTCGAGGGCGCCCCGGTCTCCTTCATCTACGACGCCTCCCAGAACTACCAGGCCGCCGGCACCCCGCTGGTCGTCCTGGCGGGCAAGGAGTACGGCTCGGGCTCGTCCCGCGACTGGGCGGCCAAGGGCACCGCGCTGCTGGGCGTGAAGGCCGTCATCGCCGAGTCGTACGAGCGCATCCACCGCTCGAACCTGATCGGCATGGGCGTCCTCCCGCTCCAGTACCCGGAGGGCGCCTCGGCGGAGGCCCTGGGCCTGACGGGCGAGGAGACCTTCTCCTTCACCGGCGTCACGGAACTCAACAACGGCACCACCCCCCGCACGGTCAAGGTCACCACGGACACCGGCGTGGAATTCGACGCGGTCGTCCGCATCGACACCCCGGGCGAGGCGGACTACTACCGCAACGGCGGCATCATGCAGTACGTGCTGCGGAGCCTGATCCGCAAGTAGGCCGCTGCCAGGCCGCCACAGCCGCCGAACCGAGGGCCGTGCCCCCGTACGTACCCGTACGGGGGCACGGCCCTCGCCATGTCCCGCGCTCGCCGGCCGCGACGGCTTCGATGGCGTGAACCTCTCTCGGAGACATTGCTCTGTGTAATCACGCGCACATACAATGTGGAGCAGTTGCGCACTCAATCAATCCTGAGTGGAGGCGGGCATGGGGCATGCCTGGGAGGCCGATCCGTCGGCGTTGTTCGAGCGGCGACTGGGAAAGTCGGCCGAGGAATTGGGCCATTCGGACGGCAAGGACGACTGCCCGGACATCTGGCAGCTCGACAACGGCGATATCGCGGTGATCGGTCGTGACCTCACCACGCATTACGCTCCGCGCCTGCCGGAAGGCGTGACTCTCGCCGCGGACGAACGACTGGTCGTCATTCCGGGAACCATGCTCAGCGCCGCGAAACCGGACATCGCCGATGCGTGACCTGCGCGCGCCGACCTTCCCTCCCGGTCAGGGGGAGAGGCTCGTACGAGATGTGTACAAAAGGGATTTCCGGGAGCGGTACGAAGCGATCCGTCACGCGGACTCCTGGAAACTCGAGCGCCGACAGCACTTCGAGGAAAAGGGCAGCCCCAGCCGGGACGCGCTGTCCCGAGGCGACTGGGCGGAAGCGCTGCGACTGATCGACGCACGACGCGAGGATCTGATCGCGTCCGCTCTCGACGACGAGCGCCGTGGTTCCCGATTCCATCGAGTGCGCGTGGTGGAAAAGCCGCTGACTCCCTATCTCCAATGGGAGCTGCATTCGCTGCGGCAGCGCGCGGAATGCGACGAGAGAATCCGTACGGTCGATGCCGAAATGGTGGCCGCTTCGGAGAGCGAGAAGATCCTGCCGGAATTGGTCGTCCTCGGCGGGCATACGCTGTATGAGGTGCTCTACACCGAATCCGGCGAGTCCTGTGGCGCGGTCCGCCATACCGCCCCGGACGTCGTCGGAATCTGGGAAGGCTACATCAAGGAACTCTACCGGGCAGGTGAGGATGTGGAGACCTACTTCGCCCGTGAGGTCGCGCACCTTCCACCGCCGACGATGAACGCGGAGTAGACCGATCAACGAGCACAGAAGAGACGAGGGGCGGCTCGGCAGGACGAACAATGACCTGTCGGGTACGTCACGCGATGCCGTACAGGCGGGCAGCGTGAGAGGAGGAATTCACTTCCACGGGCACGGCACGTCGGGCGAGGACGGTTTCCCCGCCCCCACGCCACGGCAACTCCCGGCCGACATACGCGGGTTCGTCAACCGTACACATGAACTCGACGAATTGAACGCCGTGCTGGCCGATGAGGACGGCCGGCCGCTGGTCATCTCCGTCTGCGTGATCGCCGGCACCGCCGGCGCGGGAAAGACCTCGCTCGCGCTGCGCTGGGCCCATCAGGTCCAGGACCGCTTCCCGGACGGTCAGCTTTACGTCAATCTGCGCGGCTACGACCCGGGGGAGCCGGTCACGGCTCAGGACGCCCTCCACCGTTTTCTCGGCGCACTGGGCGTACGGCCCGGATCGGTGCCCCGGGACCCCGATTCCGCCGCCGCGCTCTACCGCTCCCTGCTGGCCGGCCGCCGGATGCTGATCGTCCTCGACAACGCTGCCACGGTCGGCCAGGTCCGCCCGTTGCTGCCGGGCAGCGAGGGCTGCCTCGTGGTCGTCACCAGCCGGAGCCGGCTCTCCGGGCTCGCCGTCCGGGACGGGGCGCGGCGGCTGACGCTCGGGACACTGCCACAGCCCGAGGCGGTCGCCCTGCTGCGTGCCGTCACCGCCGGGTACCGGCCGGAGGATGATCTCGACAAGCTCACGGAGCTGGCCGGCCTCTGCGCCCGGCTGCCGCTGGCCCTGCGGATCGCCGCCGAACGCGCCGCGAGCCGGCCCCATATGCGGCTGGACGACCTGATCGCCGATCTGCGGGACGAGAGCGCCCTGTGGGACGCGCTCAGTACCGGAGACGACGAGGAGGCCGAGGCGGTCCGTACCGTATTCGCCTGGTCCTACCGGGCGCTGCCGGAGCGTGCCGCGCGCCTCTTCCGACTTCTCGGCCTGCATCCCGGCCCCGAGTTCGGCCTCCATGCCGCGGCGGCCCTCGCCGGACTGGCCGTCCCGAAGACCCGGCAGTTGCTCGACTCCCTGGTCGGCGCCCACCTGCTGGAGCAGACCGCGCCCGACCGCTACCAGTTCCACGATCTGCTGCGCGCCTACGCCACCGACCAGGCGCAGCACGAAGAGCCGCCCGGGGAACGGTCGGCCGCGCTCCGTCGCGTACTGGACTGGTATCTGCACACCGCCGACGCGGCACAGACCTGGATCAGTCCCGCCGAGCTTCATCTCCCGCTCACCCCGCCGGTCGAGGGAGTGCAGGCGCTGTCCTTCGCCGACTACGACACCGCCGTGGACTGGTCGGAGCGCGAGCACACCAATCTGCTCCAGGCGGTACGGGCAGCCATCGCCCTGGAAGACCGGCTCGCCTGGCAACTGACGGCTGTTCTGGCGAACGCGCAGTCTCCCTCCGCTCCCTTCGCCGACTGGCCGGCCGTCGGCCGACTCGGCCTCGAGGCGGCGCGCCGACTCGGTGACCGGAGCGCGGAGGCCCAGCTCCTCACCGAGATGGGCATGAGCCATACGCGGAACGATCGCCTCACCGAGAGCCACGCGAGCCACAGCGCGGCGCTCGGGATCCGGCGTGAACTGGGTGACCGGCTCGGGGAGGCGCATTCGCTCAACCTGATCGGCCTCTTCCATCTCCGTACCCGGCAACTCGCCGATGCCGCCTCGTACTTCGAGCAGGCCCTCACCGTCTTCCGGGAGCAGGGCGCTGCCCACTGGGAGGCCACGACCCTCTCGAACCTCGCGAGTACCCACTACCGCGCCGGCCGCCTCCCCGAGGCGTCCGGCGTCGCGCGGCAGGCGTTGGGGGCGCATCGTGGGCTGGGCAATCAGCGCGGTGAAGGCAATGTCCTGCGTCTGCTGAGCCATGTGGAGCTTGAGCGGGGGGACGGGGAGAAGGCGCTCGGTACGGCGCGTGACGCCGTGGACATCGCGCTGACGTTGCGCGATCACCGGCTGGAGGGCTACTGGCTTCTCACCCTGGGCGACGCCCAACTGGCCAACGGCCGCTCCACCGAGGCGCTCGCCTCCTACCAGCGGTCCGCCACGCTGCACCGCCGGCTCGGGAACCGGAGCCGGGAGGCCATGGCCTGGCACGGTACGGCCCAGGCGTACCGCCGGCTCGACCGGCACGAGGAGGCGGCACAGTTCCACCGTCGGGCCGCCGCCGTCCACCATGAGCTCGGTGACACCTGGGACGAGGCCATGGCCCTGGACGGGCTGGCCGAGGTCCTGGTCGTCGACGACCCGGAAGCCGCCCGGGAGCACTGGACGGAGGCTCTGGGACTGCTGGCCGGTTACGGCGATCCCCGCGCGGTCGAGGTCCGCGCCCGTGTCGAAGGCCGCCGCTCCGGAGCCGGTTGAGCCGGTGCCCCCGCTCGGTGCGCGGGGAACGGGAAACGGGCCGCCGGCTCCCGCCGGCGGCCCGTTCCGTCGTCCGTTCCCCGACCGCGCCCGCTACCGCAGCAGTTCCACCTCCGCCAGCGTCGGCGGGACATCGCCGGGACCGTCGCTCACCAAGCGGTACTTCCCGTACGTCCCCGGCTCGGCGATCGTGAAGGCCCTCGTCTGCTTGTCCCAGGTGAAGGACTGCGCCGACCGCGTGTCCAGGGTCTGCCAGGTCGCGCCGTCGTCCGCCGAGCCCTGGAGCGTCCAGCCGTCCGGGGCCTTCGAGGCCGCGGACGACGTCAGGGTGTACTGGACCGCGCGGGTCGCCGGTTCGACCGGCAGGTCCACCGACCCGACCGCTCCCTCGGTACGGGAGGAGTTGTCGAAGAGCGGGCCCGCCGAGGCCGGCAGCGCGTCCGTCCGCGGCGACGGGGCCTTGTCGTCCTGGGTGATCGAGACCGGCGCCGCGTCCTCGCCCGTGCCCCACGTCGACGGCTCCGGGCCCATCGTGAAGTCCAGCGTGCCGCCGGCCGCGATCAGCTCGTGCGGGAGGGCCGTGGAGTTCCAGGGCTTGCCGTTGACCCTGAGGCTCTGGACATAGATGTTCTTGTCGCTGTTCTCCGGAGCCTTGATCACCAGCGTGCGGCCGTTGTCCAGATGGACCTTGGCCTTGGTGAAGAGCGGCGAGCCGATCGCGTACTCACCGCTGCCCATCACCAGCGGATAGAAGCCGAGCGCCGAGAAGAGGTACCAGCCCGACTGCTCGCCGTTGTCCTCGTCGCCGTGGTAGCCCTGCCCTATCTCGCTGCCGACGTAGAGCCGGCCCAGCACCTCGCGGACCTTCTCCTGCGTCTTCCACGGCTGCGAGGCCGCGTTGTACATGTACGTGACATGGTGGGCCACCTGGTTGGAGTGGCCGTACATGCCCATCCGTACGTCGCGCGCCTCGGTCATCTCATGGATCACACCGCCGTACGAGCCGACGAACTCGGGACCGGCCGTCTCGGGCGTCGCGAAGTAGGTGTCCAGCTTCTCCCCGAGGCCGGCGCGCCCGCCGTACAGATTCGCCAGACCGCGCGAGTCCTGCGGCGCCGTGAAGGCGTAGCCCCAGCCGTTCGTCTCGGTGTAGTCGTAGCCCCAGACCCTCGGGTCGTACGTCGCCGAGTCCACCCGCCAGTCGCCCTTGAGGTCACGGCCCTGGAAGAAGCCGGCCTCGGTGTCGAAGAGGGAGACGTAGTCCTGCGCGCGGTTGCGGAAGTACTCCGACTCCTCCTTGTAGCGCGCCTTCTTGGTCTTCTCGTAGAGCGCCTCGCCCATCTTGGACAGGCCGTAGTCGTTGAGATAGCCCTCCAGCGACCATGAGAGGCCCTCGTGCGTCTCCGTGGAGGCGTAGCCGAGGAAGGGGGAGGTCTCCATGCCCTTGCGGCCCACACCCGAACTCGGCGGCACCACGGTGGCGTTCTTCAGCGCCGCCTCGTACGCCGCCTCCGCGTCGAAGTCGACGCCCTTCACATACGCGTCGGCGAAGGCCACGTCGGAACTCGTGCCGGTCATCAGGTCCGCGTAGCCCGGCGAGGACCAGCGGGAGATCCAGCCGCCGTCCTTGTACTGCTGGACGAAGCCGTCCACCAGCTCGCCCGCGCGCTCGGGCGTGAGGAAGGAGTACGCGGGCCAGGTCGTCCGGTAGGTGTCCCAGAAGCCGTTGTTGACGTACACCTCGCCGTCGACGATCTTCGCGCCCGTCCGCGTCGGCGTGTCCTGGCCCGTCTTCGCCGAGAACGGGCTCGCGTACTGCTGCCTGGGACGGGACGTCGTACCGGTGTTCTCGAAGCCGGAGTTGGGATACAGGTACAGCCGGTAGAGGCTGGAGTAGAGCGTGGTGAGCTGGTCGTGGTCCGCGCCCTCCACCTCCACCCTGCCCAGGATGTCGTCCCAGGCGTCCTGGGCCCGGTCCTGGACCTTCTTGAAGCGGGTGCCCTCGGGGATCTCGTCGGCGAGGTTCTTCTTCGCCTGGTCCACGCTGATCAGCGATGTCGCGATCCGCAGGGTGACGGTACGGTCCTCGCCGGCGTCGAAGCGCAGATAGCCGGTGACGTCCGGGCCCGCGCCGCCGGAGAGCTTGCCGCCCGCGGTGACGGGCGCGTCGAAGACGCCGTATACGAAAAGACGTGTCGCGCCGGTCGACAGACCGCTCCTGACGTCCGAGAAGCCGGTGAAGGAACCGGTCTCCGGATCGAGCGTCAGCCCGCCCGCGTTGGAGATGTTGTCGAAGACCATGGAGGCGTCGGCGCCCGGGTAGGTGACCCGCACCATCGCCGCGTGATCGGTCGGCGTCATCTCCGTTCTGAGACCGTTCTCGAACGTCACGCCGTAGTAGTGCGGCCTCGCGGTCTCGTTCTCGTGCCGGAACGGCAGCGCGCGCGCCGTACGGGACGCGCTGGGCGTGCCCGGGGCCACCGACGGCATCATCTGGAACGTCTGCCGGTCACCCATCCAGGGACTCGGCTCATGGCTGGCACTGAAGGCCTGCACGGTCGGCAGATTGTCGGCGTTGTTGGCGCGGCTGTACTCGTACAGCCAGCTGTTCGACCCCGCGTTGGTCACCGGGGTCCAGAAGTTGAAGCCGTTGGGCACGGCGGTCGCCGGGAAGGTGTTGCCGCGCGAGAAGGATCCGCTGGAGTTGGTGCCACGCGTGGTGGACGCGTAGTCCGACAGATGCTTGAGCCGCTCCTCGGGCGCCTTCGGGGCCAGGGTGATGTCGTCGATCCAGCCCTGGAAGGCCCCGGGGCCCTTGGGGGAGTCGTACGCCACCAGGATCCGGTCGACGGTCCTGCCCGCCGCGACCGAGCCGATGCTCGCGTCGACCTGGTTCCACTGGTTGACGTAGAGCCGCTTGGCGGCGCCCTGGCCCTGCGGGGTGAGCAGTCCGCCGTGCGCGTCGACGGCCTTGAGATCACTCAGATAGGTGCCGTCGGTGAAGGCGAGATCGACGGAGACGTTGGTGGCCGGATAGTTGAGGTCCGTCTCCGGAAGGGACGGATAGATCCGGTAGGAGAGCGCGGTGTCGCGCTCCACGGCCGTGTCGACATCGAAGATCTTGTTGTACGAGTACGCCCGCCCGTCCGGCTGGTGCGTCCCCGCGTACTTCAGCGCCCGCGTCCCGGTGAACCCGGCGGCGGCCTTGGCCGTGGGTGAGCCGGACGGGCCCCGGTCGACCTGGGTGCGCATGTCCTGGGGCGGCGGCGTGCTCGTATCGCCGTCGGAGAACTGGACATCGGCGAGCTGAGTGGCGTCGGAGCCACCGTTGTTGGCCGTGATGTCGAGCCGGTAGTGCCGGTACGCGGTGGTGTTGGCGACGTCGTACGACTTGGTCCGGAAGCGCTCGCCGAAGGTCTCACCCTTCCGCGTGTCCAGGTCTCGCCACTCCTTGCCGTCCGTGGAGCCCTGGAGCGTCCAGTCCCTGGGATCGCGCTCGGCGTGGTCGTTGGCCGAGGTCAGGGCATAGGTGAGGACCTTGACCGGCTCGTCGAGGTCGAACTCGACCCAGGCGGTCCTGGTGAACGCCAGCCACTTGGTGGCCGACTGGACATCGACCAGGTTCTCCTTGGTCTCACCGGCGCCGGTGTTCTCGCCGCTGGCACGGAGCTCCACCACCCGGTCGGTGACATTGCCCGGGATTCCACTGGTGAAGCCCCCGTCGACACCGGATGACCGCTTCTCGCCACCGGGGCCCACTTCGACGGTATTGCGCCAGTCCGGCTGTTTTTCGTCCGCCTCGAAGGACGAGTTGAATTCCTTTTCCGCCGGCTCGGGTTGCGCGGGTTGTGCCACGGCGGCGGACTGTGCCGTTACGACGAGCAGCGCGGCGGTCGCCACCAGGGCGGCCGCGTGCCATTGTCTGCGCCGGGGTCCGGTTCTCTGCTCCATACCGAGTCTTTCCTCCTGCGTACCAAGTCGGACAACGTTGTCAAACGAGAGCGCAGGGTCCAGTAGGAGCCAAGTGCAGAGTGGTGTCAAGGGTGTTGCGGGGGTGGAACATTTGGAATCGGCCATTCCGATCGGGCGGAGGTGGTCGAATGAGTACACAACCGCCTCGGATATCCGCGAGGTCTCAACTAGGGAAAGACTGCCGCCCAAACCTGCTTTCGATCTTGCTCCGCCGACGGGAAGTGGACTATACCTGTCGGCGTCCGCCCCTGGAGTTTCCCGCAGTGGCGGACAACACGTAGGAGGACGGAGGGACATGGGGAGGGCTCTGTCCGCTCCCGGCCGCCCGGCCGAGGCCCGTACTCCCGCGATTCGATCCGGACGACGAAGAACGACATTCCCGTACAACCCGGCTTTATCTGCACGACCCAGCTTCATTTGACCGCGGTGGCGGGGCCCTTCTCCTCAGGCGAGAAGCACGGGCGACCGGTACACCGCCTGAGTCCTGGAGAAGGCGAGGACTTGAGCATGGGATCCACCTCCGCTCAGCACAACGGGGGCCTCGGCCGTCGTGATGTGATCAAGCGGTCCGCCGCGATCGGTCTGATCACCGTCCCGACGATGAGCTTCCTGGCGTCCTGCGCGAGCAGCGACAGCGGGACCGACAACAAGGTCGAGAAGGGCACGACGTCCGAGAAGAACCCGCTCGGAGTGAACGAGACCGCGTCGCTCGACTTCGTCCTGTTCGACGGCGGTTTCGGCACCGAGTACGCCACGGACGCCGTGGAGCAGTACAAGAAGGCCTTCCCGAAGGCGGAGGTGAAGTTCACCCCGACCCAGAAGATCCAGTCCGAGCTCCAGCCGCGCTTCAACGGCGGCACCCCGCCCGACCTGATCGACAACTCGGGTGCCGAGCAGATGGACATGGGTGTTCTCGTCGGCAAGAAGCAGCTCGCCGACCTCACGCCGCTGCTGGACGCGCCGTCCTACGACGACCCGGCCAAGAAGGTCCGCGACACGCTGCGGCCCGGTGTCGTCGAGATGGGCCAGTTCGACGGCGACCCGGTCTGGATCCTGTACTACGCCTACACGGTGTACGGCGTCTGGTACTCGCAGACCGCGCTGGACAGGCTCGACGCGGAGTACCCCGAGGACTGGGACGCGATGCTGGCCCTCTGCGCGAAGGCCAAGAAGAAGGACATCGCGGGCTGGACGTACGCCGGCAAGTACCCGTACTACCTCCCGTTCTCGCTCTACCCGTTCATCGGGAAGATCGGCGGCCGTGAGGTCCTCGACGCGATCGACAACCTGGAGCCCAACGCCTGGAAGCACCCGGCCGTCAAGGCCGCCTTCGAGGCGTACTTCGAGCTGTTCAAGAAGGGCTACATCCTCCAGGGCACGCCCGGCCTCGACCACATCCAGTCGCAGACCGCGTGGACCGAGGGCAAGGCGCTGTTCATCCCGAACGGCTCCTGGGTGGAGAACGAGGCGGCCAAGACCACGCCGAAGGACTTCCAGATGAAGGTGGCCGCGCCGTCCGGTCTGGACAGCTCGGACAAGCTGCCGTTCGGCACCATCTGGGCCTCCGGCGGCGAGCCGTTCATCGTGCCGACGAAGGCCAAGAACCCCGACGGCGGCATGGAGCAGCTCCGCATCATGCTGAGCGAGGCGTCCTCGAAGAACTTCACCACCAAGGTGAAGTCGCTGACCTCCTTCAACGGCGGCACCGACGGTCTCACCCTGTCCACCGCGCTCCAGTCCGGTGTCGACGCCCTCGCCAAGGCGGGCGACAACGTCCTGAACCCGCGGATGCAGGACTGGTACGCCGCCCTCCAGAAGGAGAAGATCGGCGTGGGCGTGCTCGGCGAGATGATGGCCGGGCGCATGACTCCGGCCGAGGCCATGAACAAGGCCCAGGAGTTCGCCGACGCGGCGGCCAAGGACGACTCCATCAAGCACTACAAGCACCAGTAGGAGCGGAAAGCGGCCGGAAGCCCCGCCGGGGCTTCCGGCTCCGGCCCGTCGGCCGCGCGCACGGAGTCCGACGGGCTCCCCAAGGCAGCACGGCGGCACCCGCCGGGATTCGGGGTCGGGAGACATGCAACACGGCAAGTACCGGTTCATCGTGGGGTTTTTGATTGTCCCCCTGACGCTGTACGGACTTTTCGTCGTATGGCCGTTCGTCCAGTCCATCTACTATTCGTTCACGGACTGGACCGGGCTCAGCCCGGACTTCGCGATGGTCGGCTTCGACAACTACACCCGGATGCTCGACGACGACACCTTCTGGAGTTCTCTCCAGCACAGTCTGACCTTCGCGCTCCTGCTGCCCGTGGTGGTGCTGGGGCTGGCGCTGTTCTTCGCGTTCATGCTGAATGTCGGAGGGCGCCACCGTAAGGGATCCGCGATTTCGGGTGTGCGCGGATCCGGCTTCTACAAGATCGTGTATTTCTTTCCGCAGGTGCTCTCGATCGCGATTGTCGCGCTGCTCTTCCAGTTCGCGTACAACCCGAACAGCGGCGCCATCAACTCGGCGCTCGGCGCGGTCGGTCTGGACAGCGTGCGGCCGGAGTGGCTGGGCGACCCGAATCTCGCGCTGTGGTGCGTGATGGCCGTCCTGGTCTGGTCCACCACCGGCTTCTTCGTGGTCCTGTTCTCCGCGGGCATGGCCTCCATCCCCAAGGACTTCTACGAGGCGGCGCTGCTCGACGGCGCGAACCGCTTCACCACCTTCTTCCGCATCACCCTGCCGCTGCTGTGGGACACGGTGCAGTCGGGGTGGGTCTACATGGGCATCCTCGCCCTCGGCGCGGAGTCCTTCGCCGTCGTCCAGATCATGACCGTGGGACCCGGCGGGCCCGCCGATTCCACCAACGTACTGACCCTGCTCGTCTACCAGAAGGCGTTCCGTGACGGTCAGGCGGCCTATGCGACCACGATCGGTGTCGCCCTTCTCGTCGTCACGCTGGCCTTCTCCGCCATCGTGATGCGGCTGGGCCGACGTGAGCGGCTGGAGTACTGATGAAGACCACCGACACCCCTCCTCCGGCCGATGCCCCGGGCCCGGCCGGCCCTCAGGACACGCCTCCGGCCGGTACGGTCACGGTGCGGCCCGCCGTGCGCAGGACGGCTCCGCCGGCCGCCGGGGAGTCGCGGAGCGGCGGCGTCCTCAACGTGTTCTCGCACGGTGTGCTCGTCATCTGGGCCGTCCTGGTCGTGATGCCGCTGCTGTGGGCGGTCATGACGTCCTTCAAGGACGACAGGTCCATCTTCACCCGGCCGTGGTCGCTGCCCGACTCGCTGCACTTCGAGAACTGGTCGCGCGCCTGGACCCAGGCGCACATGAGCGACTACTTCCTCAACACCGTGCTGGTGGTGGCCGGTTCACTCGCCGGCACCCTGCTGCTCGGCTCGATGGCCGCGTACGTACTGGCGCGCTTCGAGTTCCCGGGCAACCGCTTCATCTACTACCTGTTCATCGGCGGGATGAGCTTCCCGGTCATTCTCGCGCTGGTTCCGCTGTTCTACGTGATGAACAATCTTGGCCTGCTGAACACCGTCCACGGTCTGATCCTCGTCTACATCGCGTACTCGCTGCCGTTCACGGTCTTCTTCCTCGTCTCGTTCTTCAGGACGCTGCCGACCTCGGTGGCGGAGGCGGCGATCATCGACGGTGCCTCGCACACCCGGACGTTCTTCCAGGTGATGCTGCCCATGGCCAAGCCCGGTCTGATCAGCGTCGGGATCTTCAACTTCCTGGGGCAGTGGAACCAGTACCTGCTGCCCACGGTGCTCAACACCGACCCGGAGAACAAAGTGCTCTCCCAGGGGCTGGTGCAGCTCGCGGTCAGCCAGGGATACAAGGGTGACTGGTCGGGTCTCTTCGCCGGTCTGGTGATGGCGATGCTGCCGGTGCTCGCCGCGTACATCGTCTTCCAGCGCCAGGTGGTGGCCGGTCTGACGGCGGGCGCACTGAAGTAGACCGCCGGGCGCCCGGCGGTCACGGGACGGCCCAAACCACTCGAACCGCCCGTCGGCACTGGTCGGCGGGCGGTTTGTCGTGTTCCGC
This sequence comes from Streptomyces lushanensis, assembly GCF_001700515.1. Classification (GTDB taxonomy): domain Bacteria; phylum Actinomycetota; class Actinomycetes; order Streptomycetales; family Streptomycetaceae; genus Streptomyces; species Streptomyces lushanensis. The sequence continues at coordinate 25,864 of NZ_MAUD01000069.1, read as the reverse complement.
ATTGCTCAAGGTCTTGACGGGGAGCAGCCCGAAAGGCTGAGCTTAGGGTTCACAAGTTGGAGATACGTCGGGGTCTCATTGGCGCGGCCCCGGCCGGCGGCGGCGGTCGTGCCGGCTGCCAAGGGCAGGAGTGGATCAGTCGTGGAGACTCCAGGGTCGCAGTCGTCTCTGCACCGGGCCAACCTCGAACGAGTCGTACGAGCTGTTCGTATGGCCGGTTCGCTCACCCAGGCGGAGATCGCCCGGAGCACGGGACTGTCGGCGGCCACGGTCTCCAATATCGTCCGTGAGCTGAAGGACGGCGGCACGGTCCAGGTCACGCCCACCTCGGCGGGCGGCAGACGGGCCCGCAGCGTCTCGCTCAGCGGGGACGCGGGCACCGTCATCGGGGTCGACTTCGGCCATACGCATCTGCGGGTGGCCGTCGGCAATCTCGCCCACCAGGTGCTCGCCGAGGAGTCCGAGCCGCTCGATGTGGACGCCTCGTCCGCGCAGGGGTTCGGCCGCGCCGAGGAGCTGGTCGAGCGGCTGATCGAGAGCACCGGTGTCAGCCGCGGCAAGGTGATAGGCGTCGGGCTCGGTGTTCCCGGGCCGATCGACGTGGTGTCGGGCACGCTCGGCTCCACCTCGATCCTGCCGGGCTGGAGCGGCATCAACCCCAGCGACGAGCTGGCCGGCCGCCTCGGTGTGCCGGTCTACGTGGACAACGACGCCAACCTCGGCGCGCTCGGCGAGCTGGTCTGGGGGAGCGGGCGCGGGGTCAGGGACCTGGCGTACATCAAGGTCGCCAGCGGTGTCGGCGCCGGTCTGGTGATAGACGGCCAGATCTACCGCGGCCCCGGCGGCACGGCCGGTGAGATCGGCCACATCACGCTCGACGAGTCGGGCCCGGTCTGCCGCTGCGGCAACCGCGGCTGCCTGGAGACCTTCACCGCGGCCCGTTATGTCCTGCCGCTGCTGGAGTCCAGCCATGGCGCCGATCTGACGATGGAGCGTGTCGTCCAGCTCGCCAGGGAGGGCGATCCGGGCTGCCGCCGCGTGGTCGCCGACGTGGGCCGTCACATCGGCAGCGGTGTGGCGAATCTGTGCAACCTCCTCAATCCCAGCCGGGTGGTGCTGGGCGGGGATTTGGCGGAGGCTGGGGAGCTGGTGCTCGGCCCGATAAGGGAATCGGTCTCCCGGTACGCGATCCCCAGCGCGGCACGGCACCTCTCGGTGCTTCCCGGCGCGCTCGGCGGCAGGGCCGAGGTGCTCGGCGCTCTCGCCCTGGTGCTCAGCGAAATGGGCGATTCGACCCTTTTGGAGAGCGTCATTCCAGCCACGACACCTGCCTTCACTTAGATAACGAATGGCACCGTTGTCATCTCGTTAAGGATTTACTCCTTGACGCCGACCCCGGAGCCGAGTTGACTTCCAGCCACCTCGGCCGCAACGACGCGGCCTCGTCAGGGAGGTTTGTGAAGTGAACGCAATGATGCGTCGTGCTGCCGTGGCCGCCGCCGCCACCGCGATGGCCGTCTCGCTCGCCGCCTGTGGCAGCGCGGCGGAGTCCGGCGACAAGGCGGAGGCGTCGAAGTCGGACAACAAGGGCCCAATCACGGTCGGTCTGCTCCTGCCGGAGAACGAGACCGCCCGGTACGAGAAGTTCGACAAGCCGCTGTTCGAGAAGAAGGTCAGCGAGCTGACCGACGGCACGGGCAAGGTCGTCTACGCCAACGCCAAGCAGGACGCGACGCTGCAGAACCAGCAGGTCGACACCATGATCACCAACAAGGTCGATGTGCTCGTCGTGGACGCCGTCGACTCCAAGGCGATCGCCAGCTCGGTGCAGAAGGCCAAGGACGCCGGTATACCGGTCGTGGCGTACGACCGTCTGGCCGAGGGACCGATCGACGCCTACACCTCCTTCGACAACGAAGAGGTCGGCCGGGTCCAGGGCAAGGCGCTCCTCGAGGCGCTCGGCGACAAGGCCAAGTCCGGCGACATCGTGATGATCAACGGCGCCGTGACCGACCCGAACGCCGCCCTGTTCAAGAAGGGCGCGCACTCCCAGCTCGACGGCAAGGTGACCATCGGCAAGGAGTACGACACCAAGGAGTGGAAGCCGACGAACGCCAACGCCAACATGGAAGGCGCCATCGCCGCCCTGGGCAAGGACAAGATCATCGGCGTCTACTCCGCCAACGACGGCATGGCCGGCGGTATCATCACCGCCCTCAAGGGCGCCGGCTTCACCAAGCTCCCGCCGGTCACCGGCCAGGACGCCGAACTCGCCGGTGTGCAGCGCATCGTCGCGGGCGAGCAGTTCATGAGCGTCTACAAGTCCTACCCCGAAGAGGCCTCCGTGGCCGGCGAGATGGCCGTCGCCCTCGCCAAGGGCGAGAAGCTCGACTCCGTCGCCAAGTCGACGGTCGACAGCGCCACCACCAAGGGCATCCCCTCGGTCCTCGTCCCGGTCGTGTCGCTGACCAAGGACAACATCAACGACACGGTCATCAAGGACGGCATCTACACGGTCGCCGAGATCTGCACCGGCGCCTACAAGGCCCAGTGTGACGCGATCGGTCTGAAGTAGGTCACCCGGGGACCGTGCGGTCCCCGCCGGGTCCGCCCGGTGACCTGCCTCCGGTGAAGCCTGTCCGGCACCCCGCCCACTCAACAGCCCCGCAGCTCGGGCGGGGTGCCGGATGGAACCACCTCGGCCGCCGTGCCGCACACCGTGCCCCCGCACCGTGCGGCCGGCCCCTCAGATTCTCTTCTGCTCGACCTCCGCGCCTCCCCCCGGCGCGGCATCCCCGCCGGTCAGGCGGCGAAGGAGATGGTTCACGTGACCGCTACGCCCGTGCTGGCGTTGCGAGGGGTCTCCAAGCGATTCGGTGCCGTCCAGGCGCTCACCGAAGTAGAGCTTGAGGTCCACTCCGGTGAGGTGGTCGCCCTGGTCGGCGACAACGGTGCCGGGAAATCCACGCTGGTGAAGACCATCGCCGGTGTGCATCCCATCGATGACGGGGTCATCGAGTGGGAAGGCAGGCCCGTCTTGATCGGCAGGCCGCAGGACGCCCAGAACCTGGGCATCGCCACCGTCTACCAGGACCTGGCGCTGTGCGACAACATCGATGTCGTCGGCAACCTCTACCTCGGCCGTGAACTGCGGAGCTGGGGAGTGCTCAACGAGGTCGAGATGGAGCGCCGCTCGCGCGAGCTGCTCACCACCCTGTCGATCCGTATTCCGAGTGTCCGTATCCCGATCGCCTCGCTCTCCGGCGGCCAGCGGCAGACCGTGGCCATCGCCAGGTCCATGCTCGGCGAGCCCAAGCTCGTCATCCTGGACGAGCCGACCGCGGCCCTCGGTGTCGAGCAGACCGCCCAGGTGCTCGACCTCGTCGAGCGGCTGCGCGAGCGCGGTCTGGCCGTACTGCTCATCAGCCACAACATGGCGGACGTCAAGGCCGTCGCGGACAAGGTGGCCGTGCTCAGGCTCGGCACCAACAACGGCGTCTTCGATGTCGCGTCCACCTCGCAGGAAGAGATCATCGCGGCCATCACCGGAGCCACGGACAACGCCGTGACCCGTCGCGCGTCGCGCACCGTGGAGGTTCAGAAGTGACCACCGAGAACACCTCCCCCTCGCTCGACAAGGCGGCCCGGGGCGGCCAGGCGCCCGCCCCGGTCGACGCTCCCGCCGCGGCGGACGGCGCGGTCACCGCGATCGACCCGCGGCTGCTCGTGCGCGAGCAAGGATTCGGCGGCTACCTCACCGAGTTCAAGCGGAAGATCCGCGCCGGTGACCTGGGCGCGATACCCGTCGTGGTCGGCCTGATCATCATCTGGGCGATCTTCGGGAGCCTGAACTCCAACTTCCTGACCGCGGAGAACCTCAGCAACATCTCCGTGGCCATGGTCGGCACCGGCATGATCGCCGTCGGTATCGTCTTCGTCCTGCTGCTCGGCGAGATCGACCTCTCCGTCGGCTCGGTCAGCGGTGTCGCCGGCGCGACCTTCGCGGTCCTCAGCGTCACCCACGGCATGGCGGACTGGCTGGCGTTCGTCCTCGCCATCCTCACCGGTACGGCCGCCGGAGCCGTCCACGGCTTCTTCTTCGCCCGGATCGGCGTCCCGGCCTTCGCCGTCACCCTGGCCGGTCTGCTCTTCTGGAGCGGCTTCATGCTCCAGCTCCTCGGCGACAGCGGCACCGTCAACCTGAGCGCCGACAGCCTGGTCGCCAAGCTCACCACGTACTACTTCACCGATGTGGCGGCGGCCTACGGTCTCGCCGTGGTCGCGGTGGCGGTCTTCTTCCTGACCTCGTTCTTCGAGAGCCGCCGGCGCGAGGCGGCCGGAGTCCCGTCCAGGCCGCTCAGCGAGACCATCCTGCGCTCCGCGCTGCTCGCCGTGGTGGCCTTCGTCGTGGCGGCCCTCTTCAACCAGTACAAGGGCCTGCCGCTGGCGGTGGTGATCTTCCTCGCGGTGCTCGTGATCACCGACTTCGTGCTGCGCCGCACCAGTTACGGCCGTCAGGTCTTCGCGCTCGGCGGCAGCGTCGAGGCGTCCCGCCGCGCGGGTATCAACGTCGCGCTGGTCCGTATCTCGATCTTCTCGCTCGCCGGTACGTTCGCCGCGGTCGGCGGTCTCTTCATCGCCTCCAAGATCGCCGCGGCCAACCAGGGAGCGGGCAGCGGCGACCTGCTGATGAACGCCATCGCGGCGGCCGTCATCGGCGGCACCAGCCTCTTCGGCGGCCGTGGCCGCACATGGAACGCGCTGCTCGGTGTGCTGGTCATCGTCTCGATCCAGTACGGTCTCGCCCTCCAGGGCATCGCCTCGCCGATCCAGAACATGATCACCGGCGCGGTCCTCCTCGCGACCGTCGTCATCGACGCCGTGACCCGCAAGACCCAGAAGGCGGCGGGCCGCGCCTGAGCGGACGCCGTACGATTCGCCTGCCTGTGCCCGGCATCCGGCCCCGGATGCCGGGCACAGCCGTGTTCCAGGTGACGGCGATATGACGTACATACATCCGATCGAGTGATGTGCAACGCACCGCCCGCTGCTGACACGCGCGAGCGGAACATTAGACTCGCCAGATCGGCAGAGCTGGACCAGCCCAAAACGCAAGGAGGCACAGTGAAGCAGGTGCCGCGCGAAGCGCGCCGAGCAGGATCGGGGGTGGGCCGGTGGGAGCTGATGACTCGCATCAGGGGACCCCGCGATCTGGACCGGCTCGGCCCGGAGCAGCTTGAGGAGCTGGCCGGAGAGATCCGGTCGTTCCTCGTGGACGCGGTCTCCAAGACCGGCGGCCACCTCGGCCCGAACCTCGGTGTCGTCGAGCTGACCATCGCCCTGCACCGTGTCTTCCACTCGCCGAAGGACAAGATCCTCTTCGACACGGGCCATCAGTCCTACGTCCACAAGCTGCTCACCGGCCGTCAGGACTTCTCGCGGCTGAAGAGCAAGGGCGGTCTGTCGGGCTATCCCTCCCGCGCCGAGTCCGAGCACGACATCATCGAGAACTCGCACGCCTCCACCGTGCTCGGCTGGGCCGACGGTCTCGCCAAGGCCAACCAGGTCCTGAACAAGGACGACCGCGTGGTCGCGGTGATCGGTGACGGCGCGCTGACCGGCGGTATGGCCTGGGAGGCGCTGAACAACATCGCCGACGCCAAGGACCGCCCGCTCGTCATCGTCGTCAACGACAACGAGCGCTCGTACGCGCCGACCATCGGCGGCCTCGCGAACCATCTCGCCACCCTGCGCACCACCGACGGCTACGAACGCTTCCTGGCCCGCGGCAAGGACCTCCTGGAGCGCACCCCGGTCGTCGGCAGGCCGCTCTACGACACCCTGCACGGCGCCAAGAAGGGCCTCAAGGACTTCATCGCGCCGCAGGGCATGTTCGAGGACCTCGGACTGAAGTACGTCGGTCCCATCGACGGCCATGACATCGAGGCCCTGGAGTCCGCGCTGCTGCGCGCCAAGCGCTTCGGCGGCCCGGTCATCGTGCACTGCCTCACCGAGAAGGGCCGGGGCTACCAGCCCGCGCTCGCGGACGAGGCGGATCGTTTCCACGCGGTCGGCAGGATCCATCCCGACACCGGTCTGCCGATCGCCTCCTCGGGCGTCGACTGGACCGCCGTGTTCGGCGAGGAGATGGTCAAGCTCGGCAGGGAGCGCGAGGACATCGTCGCGATCACGGCCGCCATGCTCCAGCCGGTCGGCCTCGACAGGTTCGCGAAGCTCTTCCCCGACCGGGTCTACGACGTCGGCATCGCGGAACAGCACGGCGCCGTCTCCGCGGCGGGCCTGGCCACCGGCGGTGTCCACCCGGTCTTCGCGGTCTACGCGACCTTCCTCAACCGGGCCTTCGACCAGGTCCTGATGGATGTCGCCCTGCACCGCTGCGGGGTGACCTTCGTCCTGGACCGCGCCGGGATCACCGGCACCGACGGCGCCTCGCACAACGGCATGTGGGACATGTCGATCCTCCAGGTCGTGCCCGGTCTGCGGATCGCCGCGCCGCGCGACGCCGACCAGGTGCGCGCCCAGCTCCGCGAGGCGGTGGCCGTCGACGACGCCCCGACCGTCGTGCGCTTCTCCAAGGGCGCGGTCGGCCCCGCCGTTCCCGCCGTCGGCCGCATCGGCGGCATGGACGTCCTGCGCAGGCCCGACGAGGGCCCGGCGGACGTCCTGCTGGTCTCCGTCGGCGCGCTCGCGCCGATGTGCCTGGAGATCGCCGGGCTCCTCGACAAGCAGGGCATCACGACCACCGTCGTCGACCCGCGCTGGGTCAAGCCGGTCGACGAGGCCCTCGCCCCGCTCGCCGAGCAGCACCGTGTCGTCGTCACCGTCGAGGACAACAGCCGCGTCGGCGGGGTCGGCGCGGCGATCGCCCAGACGCTGCGCGACGCCGGCATCGACGTACCGCTGCGGGACTTCGGCATCCCGCCGCGCTTCCTCGACCACGCCTCCCGCAAGGAGGTGCTGGCCGAGATCGGGCTGACCGCGCCGGACATCGCGCGCCAGGTCACCGGCCTGGTCGCGAAGCTGGACGGCCGGCTGGAGAACTCGCCCACCGAGGCCGCCCGCGACTGAGCACCCGTTCCCCCGAACGGCTGATGGGCCGGTCGGTCCGCCCTGTACGGGGTGGTCCGACCGGCCCATCCGTGTGAAATAAGACATTGCGGTTGCCAGGGCTGCACGGCCTCTCGGTCATTGCCGGAACGACGCGCACACGGAGGTATGCCGGTGAGTACACAGCACACCCCGGGACCGGGCGGAAACGGGCTGTTCCGCACCAAGGGCGTCGAGCAGTCCATCCGCGACACCGAGGCCCCCGAGTTCGCGCTCAAGAAGTCGCTCTCCGCGCTCGATCTCATGGTCTTCGGCATCGGTGTGATCATCGGTACGGGAATCTTCGTACTGACCGGAGTGGTCGCCCGGCAGAACGCGGGACCCGCCACCGCGCTCGCGTTCGTCGTCTCGGGCGTCGTCTGCGCGCTGGCCGCCCTCTGCTACGCCGAGTTCGCCTCGACCGTGCCGGTGGCCGGATCCGCGTACACCTTCTCCTACGCCTCGCTCGGCGAGCTGCCCGCCTGGATCATCGGCTGGGACCTCGTCCTGGAACTGGCGCTGGGCTGCGCGGTCGTGGCCGTCGGCTGGTCCGGCTATGTGCGTTCGCTGATGAGCAACGGGGGCGTGGGCCTGCCGGACTTCCTGTCCGGCACCCATGGCGGGAGATTCGGCTTCGACCTGCTCGCCTTCCTCCTCGTGCTCGCCGTGGCCGGCGTCCTCGTCGTCGGGGTGAAGCTCTCCTCACGGGTCACCGCCGTCATCGTCGCCGTCAAGGTCACCGTCGTACTGCTCGTGATCGCCGTCGGCGCGTTCTTCATCACCGGCTCCAACTACCGGCCGTTCATCCCGCCCGCCGAACCGAGGCCGGGCGGCGGCGGACTGCGGGCCCCGCTCATCCAGCTCCTGTCCGGCTATGTGCCCACCGACTTCGGTGTCATGGGCATCTTCACCGCCGCGGCCGTCGTCTTCTTCGCCTTCATCGGCTTCGACATCGTCGCCACCGTCGCCGAGGAGACCGTGCATCCTCAGCGCGACGTCCCGCGCGGCATCCTCGGCTCGCTGTTCCTCTGCACGGTGCTGTACGTCGCGGTGTCCCTCGTCGTCACCGGGATGCAGAACTACTCCCGGCTCTCCGTGGACGCTCCGCTCGCCGACGCCTTCAAATCCGTCGGCCATCCCTTCTGGGCCGGGCTCATCAGCTTCGGCGCGGCCGTCGGCCTGACCTCCGTCTGCATGATCCTGCTGCTCGGCCAGACCCGGGTGTTCTTCGCGATGAGCCGCGACGGGCTGCTCCCCGGCACCTTCTCCCGCATCCATCCCCGGTTCGGCACGCCCTACCGCTCCACCGCCCTCCTCGGTGTGCTCGTGGCGGTCGTCGCGGGCTGCACCTCCATCGAGGAGCTCGCCGAACTGGTCAACATCGGCACCCTCTTCGCCTTTGTCGTGGTCGCGCTGGGCGTCGTCCTCCTGCGCCGGCGGCGCCCCGACCTGCCTCGCGCCTTCCGCACCCCGCTGGTGCCGTACCTGCCGATCGCCTCCGTGCTGGCCTCCCTGTGGCTGATGCTCAATCTGCCCGCCGAGACCTGGCTGCGCTTCGGCGTCTGGATGGTCGTCGGCTGTGTCGTCTACGCCTTCTACGGACGTGTCCACAGCCGCCTCGAAACCGCCCGCTGACGGCGGACAGCGGCTCGTACCGGCCCCCGCGATGCTCGCCGAGCCGCCGCCGCCCGCCCTTCGGCGCGGACACCCGCCGCGCCGCGCCGCACCGCCCGGTGCCCGCGCGGGCGCCCCGTACTGGCGGCGGCTGATCCCGGTCGTCGCGCTGCTGGTCCTGATCACCCGGATCCCGTCCTTCCGCCACCCCCTGTGGAGCCCCGACGAGGGCTATCTCGCCGTCCAGGCACGGATGCTGGCCGACGGCGGGGCGCTGTACGAGACCGTCGTCGACCGCAAGCCGCCGCTGCTGCCCTGGCTGTACGAGGCCGTCCTCGCGCTCTTCGGGGACGGCTCCCCGTACGCGATGAAGGTCCTCGCCGCCGTGGCCCAACTGCTGACCGCCGCCCTGCTGGCCGCCGTCGCGCGCGAGCGCTGGGGCGACCGCGCGGGCCGGACCGCCGGGGTCCTCCATCCGCTGCTCTCCATCGGCCTCAACCCCGAGGACACCCAGGCCGCCACCTTCGAGGTCTTCATACTGCCGTTCACGGCCGCGGCGATCTGGTGCGCGGGCCGCGGGCGCCCGGGCGCCGCCGGACTCGCCGTCGCCGGCGCGCTGCTGACGAAACAGACCGGCGGCGCCGTCCTCGTACCCGTCCTGTGGCTGCTCTGGCACTCCGCGCCCGGCAGGGCGGGGCTGCCGCGGCTCGCCGCCGGGCTCCTGCTGCCGGTGCTCGCGGCGGCCCTGCTCACCGACCCGTCCGGGTTCCTCTTCTGGACGGTGACGGGATCGGCCGCCTACGCCGCCTTCACCGGCTCCGGACTCCATGTGGTCTCCCGGGGCCTCGCGAACACCGCCCTGCTCGCCCTCGCCTGCTCCGCGCTGCTGGCACCGCTCGCCCGCGCCCGGCGCGCCGCCGCGCGGGGCGGCACCGCGGATCTGTGGGTGTGGCTCGCCGCGTCCGCCGTCGCCGTCGTGGCGGGCTTCCACTTCTTCGGCCACTACTTCCTGCAACTCGTCCCGCCGCTGGTGCTGCTGGCGACCGCCGCCCTGCGCCCGCTGCCCCGCGAACAGGCCGCGTCCGCGCTGCTGGCCTCGGTCTGTGTCTGCGCGCTCTTCCTCACCTGGGGCTTCCTCGCGCCGCGCCCGGAGCTGGCCCACGCCCAGCGGCTCGCCGACGCCGTACGGGCCCGTACCGGGCCCGCCGACCGGGTCCTGGTCTGGGGGATACACCCGGAGACGTACTGGCTGGCCGACCGGACGCCCGCCAGCCGCTATCTGACGGCCGGTCTGCTCACCAACTACAGCGGCGGCCGGGACGGTCCCCAGGTCGGCGAGAAGTACGCCATGGCGGGCGCCTGGCCCGTACTCGTCGCCGAACTGCGCTCCCGTCCGCCGGCCCTGGTCGTGGACGACTCGCGCGGCGGACCCTACGGCCCGGGCCGGCTGCCCACCCTGCGCGCGCTGCTGGCCCGGCAGTACCGGCCGCTGCCCGCCACGGTCGACGGCGCGGTGCTCTACGTACGCTCCTCCGGAGGCTGACGCACGGTCCTGGGGCCCACGCAGCGCGCGCCGTACGCCGCCACCCTGCGGCACAGCTCCCGGTCGGCCGAGACGACGACACAGCCGAGCCCGTCCGCCGCCGCCCGCGCCGCCAGCTCCACGATCCGGTCGTCGCCGCTGCCGGGCGCGGGCTCGACCCGTACTCCCGCCACCGGCGCCACCTCCCGGGCGGCGCCCTCCACCACCAGCACGATCTCCACGGGCCCCGGATGCCCGGCGATCCCGCGCGCGGCGTACGGCACCAGGGAGTCGCGCAGCCGCTCCGTGGCGCCGCGCCGGTCGCGCCACCAGCCGTCGGGGACGGAACCGACCACGTTCGCCGCGTCCACGACGATCTGAGTCCGCATCCGGCAAGCGTGTCACAGCGCCGGCGCGCGGGCTCGCGGATCCGCCGCGGTACCCGCGCGTATCATCGTGTCCCGGGTTTCCAGCGCTCGGAAGGTGGCGGCGGGCCATGACACCGAGGTCCGGACGGACGTCGAGACGATCGGGAGACGGCGCGGGCGGCGCCCTGACGGGCGAGCCACGCCGTACGCTCCCGGCACTTCCCGTGGACAACTCCCTCCCGGCGACGACCGGCTGGCTGCTGCGCGGCAAGGACGGCAGGCTCACGGCCTACGCGCCGGCCGCCGAGGGGGCGCTGCGCTGGACGGAGGACCGGCCGGGCGGGCCCGGCTGGTCGGGGCCCGACCTGCTCGCCGCACCCCGTGGCGGTCTGCGGCCGTATCTCTCCATCGCCCAGAGCACCGAGGGCTTCGTCCATCTGCTCGCGGTACGCAGACGCCCCCGCGCCGACGGACCCGACGACGTCGACCTCCTGCACGCCGTCCAGTTCCAGACGGGCCGTCCGCTGCGGGACTGGCAGTCCCTGGGCAATCCGCACGGCAAGGACCGGGCGAAGGCCGTCCGTATCGGCCTGCCCTCGATGGTCCTGGACGCGACCGGGTCCGTGCATCTCTTCGTGCGGAACGCGAACGGACGTCTCTCGGCCAAGAGCCAGCTCCGGTCGGGCCGTTGGCGGGCCTGGGGCGGCGCGAACCCGGAAGGGACCGTGCTGACCGGCGAGGCTTCGGCGGCCGTCACCGATCACGGCAGGATCGACGTCCTCGTGCCGGCCCGGGACACCATCGTCCGCTGGCTGCGCGAGAAGCCCGAGGCGGCCCTGGAACGCGCGGAGGACGAGCCGGTCGCCCCGGTGGCGCCCGGCACGCTCATCGCGGAGCGCACGGGCGCGGGACGGCTCACGTACTTCTGGCGCGACGCCGAGGACGACACGGTCCACGCCTGGCGCCCCGGTACGGAACCGGCCCGGCTGGGCGGCCCCGGCAGCGGACCGCTGGCCCTGCTCCGCACCCCGGTCGACGGCCTGGACTGCACGATCCTCGCCCAGCGCGGCCCCGACGGCCGCCCCAGCATCGCCGCGTACCCCACCGAGCACGAGGCCGCGGGCCTCAACTGGACACCGTCCGGCGAACCCTGCGTGGGCGCTCCGGCCCTGGCCCTGGACGGCGACGGACGAGTGGTCCTGGCCGCACTGGGCGAGGACGGCACCCTGCGCCTGGCCCGCCAGAAGGCGGAGCCGGGCCTGGCCCTGGCGGCCTGGACACAGGTCTGACGGACCGTGGGCCACGCGGACGGCGGTCAGGCCGTACGGAGACTCTCCGTACGGCCTGGCCGGTCGTCCGCCGTGTGAGGGGCTACGCCGGTACGCTCGCCACGCCCGGCGCCAGGAACCGCTCGCCGTTCACACGTTCCGAGACGCCTTCCCGGTCCAGATACGGCGTGATGCCGCCCAGATGGAAGGGCCAGCCCGCGCCCGTGATCAGACACAGGTCGATGTCCTGGGCCTCGGCCACGACGCCCTCGGCCAGCATCAGCCCGATCTCCCGCGCCACCGCCTCCAGGACACGCTCGCGCGTCTGCTCCTCCGTCAGGACCGTGCCGCCCTGCTTGAGCAGCGCGGCGACCTCCGGATCCAGCTCCGGCGTGCCCGAGTCGTAGACGTAGAAGCCGCGCTTGCCCGCCTTCACGACCGCCGCGAGATTCTCCGAGACCGTGAAACGGTCCGGGAACGCGCGGTGCAGCGTCTCGGAGACATGCAGCCCGATCGCCGGGCCGACCAGCTCCAGCAGCACCAGCGGCGACATCGGCAGCCCCAGCGGCTCCACCGCGCGCTCCGCCACCTCGACGGGAGTGCCCTCGTCGATGACGTTCTGGATCTCGCCCATGAAGCGCGTGAGGATACGGTTGACGACGAACGCCGGCGCGTCCTTGACCAGCACCGCGCTCTTCCTGAGCTTCTTCGCCACCCCGAACGCCGTGGCCAGCGCCGCGTCGTCGGTCCGCTCGCCGCGCACGATCTCCAGCAGCGGCAGAACCGCCACCGGGTTGAAGAAGTGGAAGCCGACGACACGCTCGGGATGCCTCAGCTTCGACGCCATCTCGGAGACCGACAGCGACGAGGTGTTGGTGGCGAGGATCGCGTGCGCCGGAGCGACGGCCTCGACCTCCGCGAACACCTGCTGCTTGACGCCCATCTCCTCGAAGACGGCCTCGATGACGAAGTCCGCGTCCGCGAAGCCCTCGGCCTTGTCCAGCACACCCGAGACGAGCGCCTTGAGCCGGTTCGCCTTGTCCTGGTTGATACGGGACTTCAGCAGCAGCTTGTCGATCTCGCCGCGGACGTGGCCGACGCCCTTGTCGACGCGCTCCTGGTCGATGTCCGTGAGGACGACCGGGACCTCAAGGCGGCGCAGGAAGAGCAGCGCGAGCTGTGAGGCCATCAGCCCCGCGCCGACCACGCCCACCTTGGTGACCGGGCGGGCCAGCGACTTGTCCGGCGCCCCGGCCGGGCGCTTGGCACGCCGCTGCACCAGATCGAAGGCGTAGATCCCGGCGCGCAGCTCGCCGCCCATGATCAGGTCCGCCAGCGCCCGGTCCTCGGCGTCGAAGCCCGCCTGGAGGTCGCCGTCCTTGACCGCGGCGATGATGTCGAGCGCGCGGTAGGCGGCCGGGGCCGCGCCGTGCACCTTGGAGTCGGCGAAGGCCCGGCCGCGTGCGACGGCCTGGTCCCAGGCCTCGCCGCGGTCCACCGCGGGCCGTACGACCTCCAGCTCGCCCTTGAGGACGGACGCCGTCCAGAGCAGCGACTGCTCCAGGAAGTCCGCGCCCTCGAAGATCGCGTCCGCGATCCCCAGCTCATGCACCTGCGCGCCCTTGAGCTGCTTGTTCTGATTGAGCGAGTTCTCGATGACGACTGAGACGGCGCGCTCCGCGCCGATCAGGTTCGGCAGGAGCGTACAGCCGCCCCAGCCGGGCACCAGACCGAGGAAGACCTCGGGCAGCGAGAAGGCGGGCAGCGCGGCCGACACCGTGCGGTAGCGGCAGTGCAGACCGATCTCCACCCCGCCGCCCATCGCCGCGCCGTTGTAGTACGCGAACGTCGGCACGGCCAGGGCGGTGAGCCTCTTGAACACGTCATGGCCGCCGCGGCCGATCGCGAGAGCGTCCTCGTGGCGCCTGAGCAGCTCCACGCCCTTGAGGTCGGCGCCGACGGCGAAGATGAACGGCTTGCCGGTCACGCCCACACCCACGACGGAGCCCTCGGCCGCCTCCGCCTCGACCTGAGTGATCGCGGCGTCCAGATTCGCCAGCGACTGCGGGCCGAACGTCGTCGGCTTCGTGTGGTCGAGACCGTTGTCCAGCGTGATGAGCGCGAAGCGCCCGGCGCCCGACGGCAGATCGAGATGGCGTACGTGCGCCTGGGTGACGACCTCGTCGGGGAACAGCTCGGCCGCGCCCTTCAGGAGTTCAGCGGTGCTCACTTGGTGCCTCCGTCGAAGTGCGGGTTCTCCCAGATGACCGACGCGCCCATGCCGAAGCCGACGCACATCGTGGTCAGGCCGTAGCGGACCTGCGGCTGCGTCTCGAACTGCCGGGCGAGCTGGGTCATCAGCCGTACGCCGGAGGAGGCCAGCGGGTGGCCGAAGGCGATGGCGCCGCCGTACTGGTTGACGCGCTCGTCGTCGTCCGCGATGCCGTAGTGGTCGAGGAAGGCCAGCACCTGCACGGCGAAGGCCTCGTTGATCTCGAACAGTCCGATGTCGGAGATCGACAGGCCCGCCTTGGCGAGGGCCTTCTCCGTCGACGGGATCGGGCCGTACCCCATCACCTCGGGCTCGACGCCCGCGAAGGCGTACGAGACGAGCCGCATCCTGACCGGCAGTCCCTGCTCGCGCGCGAAGTCCTCGGCGGCGATCAGCGAGGCCGTGGCGCCGTCGTTGAGCCCGGCGGCGTTGCCCGCGGTGACCCGGCCGTGCGGCCGGAACGGCGTCTTCAGTCCGGCCAGCGTCTCCAGCGTCGTACCGGGCCGCATCGGCTCGTCGGCGGTGGCCAGACCCCAGCCGGTCTCGCCTCCCGCCGGATCGGTACGGCGGATCGAGATCGGCACCAGATCCTGCTGGATCGCGCCGTTCGCGTACGCCTTGGCGGCCTTCTCCTGCGAACGCACCGCGTACTCGTCGGCACGCAGCCTGGTCAGATGCGGAAAGCGGTCGTGCAGGTTCTCGGCCGTCATCCCCATGAAGAGCGCCGACTCGTCCACGAGCTTCTCGCTCACGAACCGGGGATGGGGGTCCACACCCTCACCCATCGGATGCCGGCCCATGTGCTCGACACCGCCGGCCACGACGACGTCGTACGCGCCGAACGCGATGGAGCCCGCCGTGCTGGTCACCGCGGTCAGCGCGCCCGCGCACATCCGGTCCACGGAGTAGCCCGGCACGGACTGCGGGAGCCCGGCGAGGATGCCCGCGGTACGGCCGAGAGTGAGGCCCTGGTCACCGATCTGCGTGGTCGCCGCGACGGCGACCTCGTCGATCCGTGCCGGGTCGAGGTCCGGGTTGCGGCGCAGCAGCTCCCGGATCGCCTTCACGACAAGATCGTCGGCCCGGGTCTCGTGGTACATGCCCTTCGGGCCCGCCTTGCCGAACGGGGTACGGACGCCGTCGACGAAGACGACGTCCCTGACGGTACGAGGCACGATGGCTCTCCTCCAGGGTGCGGGATGGCACTGCGGAGCACGCCGAAGCGCGCGCCTACCATGCTACTCCCCGGTAACCCACCCGCCCAGCCGGGTCCCGCCCGCCGGACGGAGGCGACGCGCGCTCGCCCCCGTCCGCCGGACGGGCCGGTTTTCCGGCCCGTGGCCCGGCGGCGTCAGGGCGCGGGAGACAGCGAGCGTGTCAGCAGGGGGGCCACCAGGTCGATCTGCCAGGCGCGTGCGCCGTACTCCTCCAGTGCCAGCGACACCGCCTCCACCGTCCGCTCCCGCGGCGGCTCCCAGCAGACCCGCCGCACCGTGTCCGGCGTGATCAGGTTCTCCTGCGGCATGTTCAGCCGCTCCGCCAGCGCCGAGACCGCCGCGCGCGCCGCCGACAGCCGCTCCGCCGCCTCCGGGTCCTTGTCCGCCCAGGAGCGCGGCGGCGGCGGTCCCGCGACCTGCTGGCCCGGCTGCGGCAGCTCCGCGTCCGGCAGGGCGCGCGCCCGGTCCACCGCCGCCTGCCACTGTTCGAGCTGGCGCCGTCCCATCCGGTGGCCGAAACCGGGCAGCGCGGTGAGCGCGTGCACGGTCGCCGGCAGGGCCAGCGACGCCTCGATGATCGCGGTGTCGCTCAGCACCTTGCCCGGGGAGACGTCACGCCGCTGCGCCACCCGGTCGCGGGTGGTCCACAGCTCCCGTACGACCGCCATCTGACGCCGGCGGCGCACCTTGTGCATTCCCGACGTACGGCGCCACGGATCCTTGCGCGGGGCCGGCGGCGGGGCCGAGGCGATCGCCTCGAACTCCTCGTGCGCCCACTCCAGCTTGCCCTGCCGGTCGAGCTCCTTCTCCAGCGCGTCGCGCAGATCGACCAGCAGCTCGACATCGAGCGCGGCGTACCGCAGCCAGGGCTCGGGAAGGGGCCGTGTGGACCAGTCGACGGCGGAGTGGCCCTTCTCCAGCGCGTACCCGAGGACGTTCTCGACCATCGCGCCGAGCCCGACCCGGGGGAAGCCCGCCAGCCGGCCTGCCAGTTCCGTGTCGAACAGCCGGGTGGGCGTCATGCCTATTTCGCGCAGGCACGGAAGATCCTGGGTGGCCGCGTGGAGGATCCACTCGGTCTCCGCGAGCACCTCACCGAGCCCGGACAGATCCGGGCAGCCGACCGGATCGATCAGCGCCGTGCCCGCGCCCGCACGGCGCAGCTGGACCAGATACGCGCGCTGCCCGTAGCGGTAGCCGGACGCGCGTTCCGCGTCGACGGCCACCGGGCCGGTGCCCGCGGCGAAGGCCGCGATCACCCCGGACAGGTCTGCCTCGGTGGCGACCACCGGCGGAATGCCCTCGCGGGGCTCCAGCAAAGGGATCGGCGCCGATTCGCCGTCGCCCGGGGGCTGCGACATCAGCGGCTGCCGCCGCGGGCCCCCGGTGGTTCGCAGTGCTGGCTCTGCTGCGGTCTCTTGGGCGTCGGTCACCTGTCAAGGGTATCTGTGAACGGACGGCGCCCGTCGACGGAACGTTCCGTCGACGGGCGGTGGGGGAGAGGAGACGGTCAGTGGATGATGCCGGTGCGGAGGGCCACGGCGACCATCCCCGCCCGGTCGCCCGTGCCGAGCTTGCGCGCGATACGGGCGAGATGGCTCTTGACGGTGAGCGCGGACAGGCCCATCGAGACACCGATGGCCTTGTTGGACTGGCCTTCGGCCACCAGCCTGAGCACCTCGACCTCACGGCCGGAGAGCTCGCGGTAGCCGCCCGGGTGGCTCGGCGCGCCGGGCGGGCGGCGGTGCAGCCGCTGACCCGCGCCGATGGGGGCGGCGCCGGGGCGGGTTGGGTGGCCGATGTTGGTGCGCGTGCCGGTCACGACATAGCCCTTGACGCCGCCCGCGAGGGCGTTGCGCACCGCGCCGATGTCATCGGCGGCGGAGAGGGCGAGGCCGTTGGGCCAGCCGGCGGCTCGGGTCTCGGACAGCAGGGTCAGCCCGGAACCGTCGGGCAGGTGGACGTCGGCAACGCAGATGTCGCGCGGGTTGCCGACGCGGGGGCGTGCCTCCGCGATGGACGATGCCTCGATGACGTCTCGTACTCCAAGGGCCCACAGATGGCGGGTGACGGTGGAGCGGACGCGCGGGTCGGCCACGACGACCATGGCCGTCGGCTTGTTCGGGCGGTAGGCGACCAGGCTTGCGGGCTGCTCGAGGAGAACGGACACCAGGCCTCCTGGGAGGGTGCGGGACGGAGCCGGCTCTGGGGGATGAAGCCGGAGGGAACCGTGTTTGAAGGGTCATTGACCTCTTCGGCAGCAATCCCGCCCGCCTTTAGAGAATGATCACGATTTGGTGAGTAACAATTCGGGCAATTCGGACGGATGATCGATCATCCTATGACCCGTCCCAGCGCTCCGACGGGCACGGAGGGCAGCACGCGGCACCGCCGTGGCGTCATGACGCCACGGCGGTGGTGTGAAGGCGCGTCAGCTGCGTCAGGACACCTGCGGACCGCGCCGCTGGGGCAGGGACACCACGCCCGCGCCCGAGCCCGTCTCCGCGGGGCCCTGGAGCGGTCCCGGCGCGGCCGGCGGCAGTCCCGCGATCTGGCAGAGCAGATCGCACCAGGCGGCGAGATGCGCCGCGGTGTCGGGCACACCGGCCCGGCCCTCGCGCGGCGTCCAGGACGCGCGGATCTCGATCTGGGTCGCGGGCCTGCGCTCGGCCAGACCGCCGAAGTAGTACGAACCGGCCCGCGTGACCGTGCCGCCGGCCTCTCCGTACGACAGGCCGCGCGCCTCCAGCGCGCCCGTCAGCCAGGACCAGCACACCTCGGGCAGCAGCGGATCGGCGGCCATCTCCGGCTCCAGCTCCGCCCGCACCAGCGTGACCAGCCGGAACACCCCCTGCCAGGCCTCGTGCCCGGCCGGGTCGTGCAGCAGGATCAGCCGGCCGTCCGCGAGATCGTCCTCGCCGTCGACGACCGCCGCCTCCAGGGCGTACGCGTACGGCGCGAGCCGCTTGGGCGGCGGGGTCGGCTCGATCTCGATCCCGGGACGCAGCCGCGCCGACCGCAGTGCCTCGACCGCCGTACGGAACGCGGACGGGACGGAGCCCCCCTCCGCGCTGTCTGTTCCCTCGGTGCCGTTGGAATGATCGGAAAACTGTCCCTGAGCCGCAGCCATGCGGGGAAGAGTAGGCGGAACCCGCGTCTCGCGCAGGGAGGGACACCCGGGCCGGGGCGGCGGCTTCCCCGTACATGCGAAGATTCTGGTCGTGAGCGCGATCGACAGCCCTTCGGGCCAGCAGACGAAGACATACGAATCGGCCTTCCTCAAGGCGTGCAGGGGGGAGCCGGTGCCGCACACGCCGGTCTGGTTCATGCGGCAGGCGGGGCGTTCGCTGCCGGAGTACCTCAAGCTCCGCGAGGGAATCCCGATGCTGGAGTCCTGCATGCGGCCCGAACTGGTCACGGAGATCACACTCCAGCCGGTACGGCGTCACAAGGTCGACGCCGCGATCTACTTCAGCGACATCGTCGTCCCGCTCAAGGCCATCGGGCTCGACCTCGACATCAGGCCGGGTGTCGGTCCCGTCGTCGCCGAACCGATCCGCCGCCGGGCCGATCTCGCGCGGCTGCGCGATCTCACTCCCGACGACGTCTCCTATGTCACCGAGGCGATCGGGATGCTGACCCAGGAGCTGGGCTCCACGCCGCTCATCGGCTTCGCGGGCGCTCCGTTCACCCTCGCCAGCTATCTCGTGGAGGGCGGCCCGTCCCGCAACCACGAGCACACCAAGGCGATGATGTACGGCGATCCGGCGCTCTGGGCCGATCTGCTGGACCGGCTCGCCGGCATCACCTCGACCTTTCTCACCGTGCAGATCGAGGCGGGCGCGAGCGCCGTGCAGCTCTTCGACTCCTGGGTGGGCGCCCTGGCCCCGGCCGACTACCGCCGCTCCGTGCTGCCGGCCTCGGCCAAGGTCTTCGACGCCGTCGCCTCGTACGGGGTGCCGCGCATCCACTTCGGTGTCGGTACGGGCGAACTGCTCGGCGCGATGGGCGAGGCGGGCGCGGATGTCGTCGGTGTCGACTGGCGCGTACCGCTCGACGAGGCGGCCCGCCGGGTCGGCCCGGGCAAGGCGCTCCAGGGCAATCTCGACCCGGCCGTCCTCTTCGCGCCGACCGCCGTGGTGGAGGAGAAGGCCGACGAGGTGCTCGAAGCGGCGGCCGGGCTGGAGGGCCATGTCTTCAATCTGGGCCATGGTGTGCTGCCCAGCATGGACCCGGACGCCCTGACCCGGCTGGTGGAGTACGTCCACACCAGGACCGCCCGCTGAGCGCGCGGGCACCGCGGCGCCTCGCGTCCCCGGCTACATCCCCGCCGCCCGTACCGCCGTCGTCGCCTTGCGCGCCGCGACCAGTACCGGATCCCACACCGGGGAGAACGGCGGCGCGTAACCGAGGTCCAGAGTGGTCATCCGCTCCACCGTCATCCCGGCGGTCAGCGCGACCGCCGCGATGTCCACGCGCTTGCCCGAGCCCTCGCGGCCCACGATCTGGACTCCCAGCAGTCGGCCCGTACGGCGCTCCGCGAGCATCTTCACCGTCATCAGGGCCGCGCCCGGGTAGTAACCGGCGGTGTTGGTCGACTCGATGGTCGCGGTGACGAACTGGAGGCCCGCCCGGCGGGCGTCCTTCTCGCGCAGTCCCGTACGGGCGATCTCCAGATCGCAGACCTTGCTGACGGCCGTACCGACCACACCGGGAAAGGTGGCGTAGCCGCCGCCGACGTTCGCGCCGATGATCTGGCCGTGCTTGTTCGCGTGGGTGCCCAGGGCGAGATGGCGGGTGGTGCCGGAGACCAGGTCCAGGACCTCCACGCAGTCACCGCCCGCCCAGATGTTCCCGTGGCCGCGCACCCGCATGGACCGGTCGGTGAGCAGTCCGCCGTGCGGCCCGAGCGGGAGCCCGGCGGCGCGGGCGAGAGAGGTCTCGGGTACGACACCGATCCCGAGCACGACGACGTCCGCCCGATACTCGCCGTTCTCGGTGGCCACGGCCCGCACCCGGCCGTCCTCGCCGGTGAGGACCTCGGTGACCGGAGCGCCGCCCACCGTGGTGATGCCCATCCCGTCCATCGCCTCGTGGACCAGCCGGCCCATGTCCGGATCGAGCGTGGCCATCGGCTGCTCGTCCTGGTGGACGACCGTGACCTCGTAACCGCGCTTCAGCAGCGCCTCGGCCATCTCCACACCGATGTAGCCCGCGCCCACGACGACCGCGTGCCGCCCGCGCGTACCGGCCAGCGTGTCCAGCAGCGCCTGGCCGTCGTCCAGGGTCTGCACGCCGTGCACGCCCGGCGCGTCGATCCCGGGCAGCGCCGGGCGCACGGGCCGCGCGCCCGTCGCGACGACCAGCTTGTCGAAACCGGTCCAGCTCTCCGTACCGTCGTCGAGATCCCGCGCCAGGACCCGCTGCCCGGCCACATCGATCTCCCTCACCTCCGTACGGGTACGGAGATCGATGGCGCGCGCCCGGTGTTCCTGGGGTGTACGGGCGATCAGGTCGTCGCGCTCGCCCACGTCGCCGCTGATCCAGTACGGAATGCCGCACGCCGAGAACGAGGTGAAGTGGCCGCGTTCGAAGGCGACGATCTCCAGCGCCTCCGGTCCCTTCATCCTGCGGGCCTGCGACGCGGCGGACATGCCTGCCGCGTCGCCGCCGATGACCACCATGCGCTCCGCCGCCATTGCGCGTCCCTTCGTCGTGTGTCCGGGGGAGACGCTACGCGGGCGGTGTCCGGATCAGTCGCGCGGTGCGGCCTGCGGGGGCGGCCCCGCGGGAGCGGCGGGAGCGGCCGGGCCGCCCGGTCCTGTCGCTCCGTTCCCGTCGGAGGCGGCCGGGACCGTCGTGGGAGGTCCCTGGTGCGCCCCGGCCGCGGGCAGCAGCCGGCGCGCCAGCCGCCACAGCGCGTAGAGCACGGCGAGCGCCACCGCGAACGGCGCCACCGCGCCGATCACGACCGCGATCCAGCGCAGTGTCGCGGTGAACGCGTCCCAGCCGCCGCCCAGCGCGTCCAGGAAGCCCGGGTCGTCGTCCCGCTCCCGCGCCGGCTTCGCGACCGGAGCCTCGGAGAGCTCCAGTGTGATCGTGGCCAGGGTGGTGCGGTCCTTGAGCGAGGCCTGCTGGGCGAGCAGTGACTCCAGCGCCGCCTGACGGCTGCTCAGCTCGCCCTCCAGCGCGACCACGTCGCCGAGCTTGGTGGCCCGGTCCATCAGCTCCCGTATCCGGGCCACGCTCACCCGCTGCGAGGCGATCCTGCTGTCCACGTCGACCACCTGGTCGGTGACGTCCTCGGCGTTCGCCTTGCGGGCCAGCAGCGTCCCGGTGCCCGCCAGTTCGGCCAGGACCGAGTCGTACGCGTCCTGCGGCACCCGCAGCACGATGCGCGACATCACATAAGAGTCCTCGTCCCGCTCGGTGGACTCGTTCTCGACCAGGCCCCCGGCGTTCCCGGCGGCGGCCCGTGCCGTGGACAGCGCCTTCTGGGTGTCCTTGACGCGTACGGTCAGTTCGGCGGTACGGATCACCTGTGTGCCCACCCGTGAGGGCGGTGTGCTCGCCTTCACGCCTTCGCCGCCCGGGGCCTGTGCCGCCCGGTCGGCCGCTGCCGCGCCCTCCTGCTCGCCCCCCTGTCCCGGAACGGCCTTCGCGGCCCGGCCCGAGGCCGAGTCCTGACTCGCGGTGTCGTTCGCACCGCATCCGGCGAGTGCCAGCGAGATGGTGAGTAGTGCCGCCGCGAACGCGGGTGTCCTGCGCATACCGGCCCCCTGGGTGAAAAAGGAATGACGCCGGTTCGACGTACGGGGCCCTTGGGCGGGTTGCCCTCTCCCGGTTCCGAAGCGGTCACGGTCGGGACTCGTCACGGGTTTGAGACAGTGGGGTCATGGAGCCGAGCGCGCAGCACGTGGAGACACACACAGGTCATGTCGTCGTCGTCGGAGGGGGCATCGCCGGTCTGGCGGCGGCGCACCGGCTGCTGGGCGCCGGGATCGACGTGACCCTGCTGGAGGCCACCGACCGGCTCGGCGGAAAGCTGTACGCCGGTGAGATCGAGGGCGCGCCCGTCGACCTCGGAGCCGAGTCGATGCTCGCGCGCCGCCCGGAGGCCGTCGAGCTGGCCCGCGCCGTCGGGCTCGGCGGACTGATCCAGCCGCCCGCCACCGCCACCGCCTCGGTCTGGACCCGTGGCGAGCTGCGGCCCATGCCCAAGGGCCATGTGATGGGCGTACCGGGCGATCCCGCCGCGCTCACGGGTCTGCTCTCCGAGGAGGGCCTGGCCCGCATCGCCCGCGAGGCCGAACTGGCGCCCACGGAGATCGGCGACGATGACGACGTGTCGGTCGGCGCGTTTGTCGCGGAGCGGCTCGGCCGCGAGGTCGTCGACCGGCTGGTGGAGCCGCTGCTCGGCGGTGTCTACGCGGGCGACGCGTACCGGATCTCCATGAAGTCGGCCGTCCCGCAGCTCTTCGAGGCGCTCAGGAGCCATGACTCGCTGCTGGGGAGCGTGCGCGCCCTCCAGGCCGCGGCAGCCGCGGCGGCGCGGCCGGCCGGCGCGGTCTTCGCGGGCATCGAGGGCGGTGTGGGCCGGCTGCCGGGCGCCGTGGCCGACGCCGTACGGGCCGGTGGCGGCCGGATCCGTATGGAGAGCCCGGTTCTCGGGCTGACCCGGACCGCCGACGAGTGGCGGATCCGTACCGACCGCGACGTGCTGGCCGCCGACGGGGTGGTCCTGGCGGCTCCCGCCTGGTCGGCCTCCGCCCTGCTCGCCGACGAGTCCCCGGCCGCCTCCGCCGGACTCGCCGAGATCGAGTACGCCTCGATGGCGCTGGTGACGATGGCCTTCCGGCGCTCCGACGCCGACATGCTGCCCGAGGGCAGCGGCTTTCTCGTACCGCCCGTCGACGGACACACCATCAAGGCGTCGACCTTCTCCACCCGTAAGTGGCGCTGGGTCGCGGAGTCCGCGCCCGGTCTCTTCCTCCTGCGTACCTCGATCGGACGCTACGGCGAGGAGGAGCGGGTCCACCAGGACGACGCCGATCTGGTCGGGGTGTCCCTGCGCGACCTCGCCGAGGCCACCGGGCTCCGCGCGCGTCCCGTGGCCGCCGAGGTCACCCGCTGGATCGACGGGCTGCCGCAGTACCCCGTGGGACATCAGGTCCGGGTGGCCCGGATCCGTGAGGCCGTCGCCAAGCTGCCGGGCCTGCGCCTGTGCGGCGCCCCGTACGACGGCGTCGGCATCCCGGCGTGTGTCGCGAGCGCCCACCGCGCGGCCGACGAGATCATCGCCACGTCGACCCTGGCGTGGGGCACCGGACGCGGCGCGGGAGAATAGGGCCATGACTGCTGCTCCAGAGAAGACCCCGAACGCGGGCAAGAAGGCCAAGGACCTCAACGAGGTCATCCGCTACACGCTGTGGTCCGTCTTCAAGCTGCGCGACCTGCTCCCCGAGGACAGGACCGGCTACGCGGAGGAGGTCCAGGAGCTGTTCGACCAGCTCGGCGCCAAGGACGTCACCGTCCGGGGCACCTACGACGTGTCCGGGCTGCGCGCCGACGCCGATGTCATGATCTGGTGGCACGCCGAGACCTCGGAGGAGCTCCAGGAGGCGTACAACCGCTTCCGCCGCACACGGCTGGGACGGGCGCTGGAGCCGGTCTGGTCGAACATGGCGCTGCACCGGCCCGCCGAGTTCAACAAGTCGCACGTACCGGCCTTCCTGGCCGACGAGACGCCCCGGAACTATGTGAGCGTCTATCCCTTCGTCCGCTCCTACGACTGGTATCTGCTGCCCGACGAGGACCGCCGCAGGATGCTCGCGGACCACGGCAAGATGGCGCGCGGCTTTCCGGACGTACGCGCCAACACCGTGGCCTCGTTCTCGCTCGGCGACTACGAGTGGGTGCTCGCCTTCGAGGCCGACGAGCTGTACCGGATCGTCGACCTGATGCGTCATCTGCGCGGCTCGGAGGCCCGGATGCATGTCCGCGAGGAGGTCCCGTTCTACACGGGCCGCCGCAGGTCGGTCGCGGAACTGGTCGCCGGACTGGCGTAGGCCAGGGCCCGCCGGGTCCCGGCGGGCGCCTCGGGCGCACGGGTCCCCGCGGCCCGCGCCCGGTGGCCGGTCCGCGGCCGTACGGACCGGCCGCCCCGCCCGGAGGATCAGACGATCGGCGGCAGCTTGCGCCCGCCCGACCGCCCGTCCAGCGACACCGGGTTCGGTTCCGTGTGCGGCGCGCACTCCGCGCGCCGCACCGGCGCCTGTCCACGGAGCAGATAGTCCTCCACGTAGCTGTTGACGCAGGCGTTGCCGCCGCCGGCGATCCCGTGCGTACCCGCGTCGCGCTCGGTCACCAGGGCGGAACCGGCCAGCCTGCGATGCAGTTCGAGCGCTCCCTCGTACGGCGTCGCCGCGTCCCGCTCGGCCGCGAGGATCAGCGTCGGCGGCAGCTCGCCCGGCCGGGTACGGACATCAAGGGGCTGCTGCCGTGGCACCGGCCAGTAGGCGCACGGCAGATTCATCCAGGCGTTGTCCCAGGTCTCGAAGGGCGCGCGGCGGGCGAGTTCGGTGTTGTCGCGGTCCCACACCCGCCAGTCCGTCGGCCAGGGCGCGTCATTGCACTCGACGGCGGTGTACACGGCGTTGCCGTTCTCGCTGTCGGCCGCGGCCACCGGCCTGGGCGAGGCCTGCGCGATCAGCGGCGCCGGATTGCCCTTGACGTACTCGGAGAGCGCGGTGGCGCGCATCGCCCAGTAGTCGTCGTAGTAACCGGCCCCGAGCATCGCCGCCTGCAACTGGCCGGGACCGACCTTCCCGCCGGCCGGCTCGCGCTCCACGCCGGCGCGCACCGTCTCGTAACCGCGCTGGACCTCCTCCGCCGTGGTGCCCAGACGGTAGGTCTTGTGGTGCTTGGCGACCCAGGTACGGAAATCGGCCCAGCGGCGCTCGAACGCGGCCGACTGATCGAGGTTGTTGCCGTACCAGATCCGCCGCGGATCCGGATTGACCGCCGAGTCGAAGACCATCCTGCGCACATGGGACGGGAAGAGCGTCGCGTAGAGCGCGCCGAAGTAGGTGCCGTACGAGGCGCCCATGAAGGTCAGCTTCTCCTCGCCGAGCGCCGCGCGCAGTACGTCCAGATCGCGGGCGTTGTTGAGCGAGGTGAAGTGGGCCAGGGCGGGGCCGGTGTTCTCGGCGCAGCCCCGGGCGTACGCCTTGGCCTCGGCGATCCGCTCCTGTTTGTACGACTCGGTGGGATGCACCGGCGATTGGGTCGGGGCCTTGCTGAAGTCCGCCGGGTCCATGCAGGACAGCGGCGCGGAGCGGCCCACCCCGCGGGGCGCGTAACCGACGATGTCGTAGGCCCGGGCGATCCGCTTCCACTCGGGCATCTCGGCGGCCATCGGGAAGTACATGCTGGAGGCGCCGGGGCCACCGGGATTGAAGACCAGTGCGCCCTGCCGCTGGTCCGGCTCCCCGCCC
>NZ_MAUD01000688.1 GCF_001700515.1 Streptomyces lushanensis | reverse complement strand
GCGTGAAGGTAGGTACGACCGCCGCCGGGCACCGGTCGTACCTACCTTCACGCCTGCGGGCTCAGAATGGTTTCGTCGGCCAGTCCAGCAACCTGGCCCCGATGACGGCCGTCTGCAAGGTGTAGCGGTGCACGGGGTCGGCGGGATCGACGCCGGTGAGCTTGTGGATCCGCGCCAGCCGGTACGTCAGGGCCCGTACGCTCAGCGACAGTCGGCGCGCCGCCTCCGCCGCCACACAGCCCGCGTCGAAGTAGGTGGAGAGCGTCTCGATGAGCGGCTGTGCCCCGCCCCGGGCGGACTCCAGCGGACCGAGCGTGCCGAGGACGAGTTCGGTCATGGCGTGCCGGTCACGGGTGAGCACGGGATAGACGAGCAGATCGGCGGCGCGCAGCACGGGCGCGTCCATGGCGAGCCGGTCGGCGAGATCGAGGACGTTCAGGGCCTCCTCGTAGGACTGGACCACTCCGCCCACGCCGGGCTGCGGACGGCCGATGGCGACCCGTCCGCCGTCCGTGGCCGCGAACGCCTGCTCGGCGAAGTAGGTCAGGACCTCGCCCTGGTCGCCGGGCGCGACGCACATCAGCCGGCCGGCCTTGGTGGTGAGCAGCACGCTGCGGTCGCCGAGGGCGCCGTCCCGTACGACGAGGAGGAACCCGTTCCGCGCGCCGTGGAACAGGCCCTGATCGGCCGGTTCGGCGACCGCAGCGTGCTGC
>NZ_MAUD01000687.1 GCF_001700515.1 Streptomyces lushanensis | reverse complement strand
GGGCACACCAGACCGAGGCGGTCGTACTGCCGGAGGGTCTGCGGGTGCAGCCCGGAGAGCTGGGCGGCCACCGAGATGACGTACACCGGCGTCTCCTCGGTGAGCTGGTACGGATTGCGCCGCCGGCCGTCCCTGTCCGCGCCGTTCACCGGATTCACGCTCCCTTCGCCGCCTGGAACAGCTCCGCCCGCGGACGAGGATCCGCGGGCGGAGCTGTTCCAGGCGGCGAAGGGAGCGTGAATCCGGTGAACGGCGCGGACAGGGACGGCCGGCGGCGCAATCCGTACCAGCTCACCGAGGAGACGCCGGTGTACGTCATCTCGGTGGCCGCCCAGCTCTCCGGGCTGCACCCGCAGACCCTCCGGCAGTACGACCGCCTCGGTCTGGTGTGCCCGGACCGCACCGCGGGCCGTGGGCGCCGCTACTCGGCCCGTGACATCGAGCTGCTCCGCCAGGTGCAGCAGCTGTCGCAGGACGAGGGGATCAACCTGGCCGGCATCAAGCGGATCATCGAACTGGAGCACGAGGCCGCGGCGCTCCGGGCCCAGGT
>NZ_MAUD01000686.1 GCF_001700515.1 Streptomyces lushanensis | reverse complement strand
TACGGACACCCTGAGCCCGCAGGCCCGTCAGCCCGCTGATTCGCCCGCGTGCGGGCTCAGGGTGTCCGTACCGATCAGGACGAACAGCGCGATGCCGAGCAGCACCCGGTAGATCACGAACGGCATGAAGCTCTTGGTCGTGATGAACTTCATGAACCAGGCGATAACGGCGTATCCCACCGCGAACGCGATGATCGTGGCGAAGATCGTGGGGCCCCAGGACACATGACCGTTGGCCGCGTCCTTCAGTTCGAAGACTCCGGAGGCGAGGACCGCCGGGATCGCGAGCAGGAACGAGTAACGCGCCGCCGCCTCGCGGGTGTATCCCATCAGCAGACCGCCGCTGATCGTCGCGCCCGAGCGGGAGACGCCCGGGACCAGCGCCATCGCCTGGCAGATACCGAAGATCAGACCGTCCCTGACACCCAGCTCCTGGAGGGACTTGCGCTCCTTGATGGCGCGGTGCTTGCCGCCGGTCTCGTCGCGCGCCGCCAGCCGGTCCGCGACACCCAGGACGATGCCCATCACGATCAGCGTGACGGCGATCAGCCGCAGATCGCGGAACGGGCCCTCGATCTGGTCCTTGAAGGTGACGCCGAGCACCCCGATCGGGATCGAGCCGACGATGACCAGCCAGCCCATCTGCGCGTCATGGTCGCCGCGCATCTCCTTGTTCGTCAGCGAGCGGAACCATGCGGAAACGATACGGGCGATGTCCTTGCGGAAGTAGATCAGGACGGCGGCCTCGGTACCGATCTGCGTGATCGCGGTGAACGCAGCACCCGGGTCGTGCCAGCCCGCGAACGCCGCCGTCAGCCGCAGATGCGCGCTGGAGGAGATGGGCAGGAACTCGGTCAGTCCCTGGACGAGCCCGAGGACGAAAGATTCGAACCAAGACATGGGGTACTACGCCATCCAAGAGAGGATCATGCACTGGCCGGCGGAAACCACGGGCACAGTGGCGGGCTGAGAGCTGACGGGCGATGCGCGGTTAGATCATATGGATGGGCAGATGGTCCTACTCACGTGGTCCTACCTCTCACGCCTGCTCATCCCGATGGACATGGCGTCGTTGAGGCCGGTGGCATGACGATCCAATGACCATCGATCATCGATCAGTGATCACATACCGGGTTGGGGCAGCCTAGCGTCTGCGGCCGGGGGCACAGCTGGCAGCCCCCTGCCGGGAGGCCCGCCGCCGCGCGTGCCGTCGGCCCCGCCGCCGCCGTTCCCGCCGACGGGCCGGCTGTCGTCACCGTGCCCGCTCACGTACGGCATCGCGTGCGGTGAAAGTCCTACACATGGCGCTTCGCGGAGAGGGATACCTCACAGGCGCGCGCTCTGCTGCTCGTTCGGCGTGCTGTCTTAACATCTGGGCATGACGGTCCTGCCTGACGACGGGCTTTCCCTGGCCGCCGAGTTCCCCGACGCGACCCGCGAGCAGTGGCAGAGCCTGGTGGCAGGCGTTCTGCGCAAATCGGGTCGCGATGTCCCGGGGCCGGCCGCCGAGGAGGCACTTGCCACGACGCTCCAGGACGGGCTCATCACCCGTCCGCTCTACACCGCCGAAGACGCGTCCGGCGGTCAGGGCGCGCCCGGCGACGGTGCTTCCTTCGGTCCCGCCTCCCCCGGTGCCGCCGGCTATCCGGGCTTCGCGCCGTTCGTCCGAGGCGGTCGGCCCGAGGGCGCCGCCGTCTCCGGGTGGGACGTACGGCAGCGTCATACGAGGCCCGATCCCGTCCGTACCAATGAAGCCGTGCTCGCCGACCTCGAGAACGGCGTCACCTCCCTGTGGCTGGGCGTGGGGGCCGCCGGAGTCCCGGTAAGCGGTCTGGCCACCGCGCTCGACGGTGTCTATCTCGACCTGGCTCCCGTCGCGCTCGACGCGGGAGACGAGTTCGGGCCCGCCGCACGGGAGTTGCTGAGGCTGTACGACGAGCGCGAGGTGCCACGTCGTCAGGCGCGCGGCACTCTCGGCGCCGATCCCGTCGCCCAACTCGCCCGGACCGGAAGGGAGACGGACGGCCGCACGGAGGAGGCGGCGGAACTCGCCGTGCTCTGCGACCGTGAGTATCCCGCCCTGCGCGCCATCACCGTCGACTCCCTGCCGTACCACGAGGCCGGCGCCTCGGACGCCCAGGAACTGGGCTGTTCGCTCGCCACCGGAGTCGGCTGGCTGCGTGAGCTCACCGCGGCCGGACTCTCCGTCGAGGCGGCCTGCGGACAGCTCGAATTCCGCTACGCGGCCACCGCCGACCAGTTCCTCACGATCGCCAAACTCCGCGCCGCGCGCAGGCTCTGGGCCCGGGTGGCCGAGGTCTGCGGCGCCTCCGCCGCCGGGGCGCAGCTCCAGCACGCCGTGACCTCACCGGTGATGATGACCAGGCGCGATCCCTGGGTGAACATGCTGCGCACCACCGTCGCCTCGCTGGCGGCCGGCCTGGGCGGCGCCGACGCCGTGACCGTACTTCCGTTCGACCACTCCCTCGGGCTCTCCGACGCCTTCTCCCGCAGGATCG
>NZ_MAUD01000685.1 GCF_001700515.1 Streptomyces lushanensis | reverse complement strand
GTCGAGCGACCATCCCGCCGCGGCGACCTGCATGACGGCCTTGGCGTGGTCGGCGGCGGGATGGTCGCTCGACTGGTACGCGGCGCTGACCCCGACGCAGGCGCTGTAGTCGAACGTGCCGTAGTGCAGCGAGGTGGCCCGGCCGCCCGCCGCGTCGATCATCCGGGCCACGGTGGCGGTGCCGTCCGCCCCGAGGATGGACTGGCTGGTCTCGATCTGGATCTCGAAGCCGAGCCGTCCCGGCGCCAGGCCGCGCGCCCTCTCGAACCCCTCGGCCAGCCGCACCATCGCGGTGACCTGCTCCGCGTAGGTGACCTTGGGCAGTGTCAGCACCAGTCCGCCGGGCAGACCGCCCGCCTCCACCAGCCCGGTGAGGAAGATGTCGAGCGTCCGGATGGACCGGTCCCGTACCGCGGCCTCCAGGCACTTCATCCGGATACCCATGTACGGCGCGGCGGTGCCGTTCCCGTACGCCTCGTGGACCAGCCGGGCGGCACGCGCCGCGGCCTCGTCCTCCTCGGCGTCCGGGCGCGGTCCGTAGCCGTCCTCGAAGTCGATCCGCAGGTCCTCGACGGGCTCGCGCTCCAGCTTGGCCCGCACGCGCCCGTACACCTGCTCCGCCAGCGCGTCGGACAGGCCCAGGGCACGGGCCAGCGAGCCCGCGTCGGGCGCGTGTTCGTCGAGAGCGGCGAGCGCCCGGTCGCCCCAGGAGCGGATCGTGCCGGCGTCGAAGGCGTCGGCGGGCACGTAGACGGTGTGGACGGGCTGGCGGGTGCGGGGATCACCCGGGTACCGGCGGGCCAGCTCGGCGTCGACCGCCGCGAGGGAGCGGCCGATGCCGGCGCCGACA
>NZ_MAUD01000684.1:293-726 GCF_001700515.1 Streptomyces lushanensis | reverse complement strand
CCGCGGCCAGCAGGGCGGCCCTTGCCGCGTCGGCGGCGTTCACCCGCAGACCTGACCGGTTCGCCCCGGTATGCAAGGTCGCCGTACCGTCCCGCCGTGCGAGCAACGTCACATCCGCGCCGAGGGCCGCCACATCGCCACGACCGTCGTCCAGCGCGAAGAGGAAGCGGCCGGAGAGACCGGTCGCCGCCTCGCTCGCGCACAGGAAGTCGTCCAGTTCCCGTGCCCACGACTGCGGTTGACCGAGTCCGAGACCGAGTCCGTCCCCGTCCGCGCCCCCACTCCCGTCCAGGACTCCGCTCCCGGATCCGTCGAGACCGGCCAGCGGTGAGGCGACGATGTTCCGGACCCGCTCGTGCCGTTCGGACGGCAGCAGCCCGGCCCCGTGCAGCATCTCCGCCAGTGCGGCGGCGCTGCCCGCGTCCGCGCCCAG
>NZ_MAUD01000684.1:0-210 GCF_001700515.1 Streptomyces lushanensis | reverse complement strand
AGGCGTCACCGCCTTCCCGGACGGGCGTCCGCACGGGATACGGAACGGAGGCCCGCGAGGAACTCCACGAGCTGTTCCCCGGGACGGCCCGCGGGGAACCCGGGACAGCCCGCAGGGAAGCCCGCGAGGGAGCTTCGTCCCGGTTGGCGGGTGTTGGCGAGGTGGGCGGCATGGCGGCGAGCATACCCACGTCCCCCCGCCTCCCCGCCT
>NZ_MAUD01000683.1 GCF_001700515.1 Streptomyces lushanensis | reverse complement strand
GTCGTAGCCTTCCACCTCGCCGAAGCGCGTGCCGTCCGTCCAGGCCTGGCGGGCCTCCTCGATCTCCTGCTGCGTACGGCCGATGAAGTTCCACCACATGATCAGCTCTTCTTCGAACGGCTCACCGCCCAGGAGCATCAGGCCCGCGTCCGACTCCGCGCGCAAGGGCAGTTCCGAGCGACCGCAGCCGAGGTAGAGCATGGATCCCGGCGGTACGGGGACGCCGTCCACCTCGGCCTCGCCGGACATGGACAGGACGGCGTACTCGAAGTCCGGCTCCAGCGGCAGGCGCGCCTCGGCGCCGCGGGCGAGGGCCNNCGGTGAGACCGGGCGCGGTGACGACGGGCAGGTCCGCGTGGTGCTGGAAGTGCGGCTGGACCTGGCGGTGCGCGTCGGGCAGCGCCACCCAGAGCTGGGCGCCGTGCAGAAAGCGGGCATGCCGTCGCGGGCTCTCCTCGGAGTGGGAGATCGCCCGGCCCGAGGTCATCAGGCCCAGTTCACGCGGGCGTACGGTCTGGAGACTGCCGAGGCTGTCGCGGTGCAGCACCTCGCCGTCGTGCAGCCAGCTCACCGTCTGGAGGCCCATG
>NZ_MAUD01000682.1 GCF_001700515.1 Streptomyces lushanensis | reverse complement strand
AGGTCGCCCCCAGGCCCTGGGGAAGCAGCATGCCCTGATCGGTGATGGGCTCCTGGCGCGCGAAGACGGACTTGTAGATCCCGCCGTCGTTGGTGCCCCTGACCCCCATCACGGCCTCGATCTCCGCGAGGTCCAGATCGATGCGCGGCGGCGGCGCCGGGGGACCGGCGGGCGGGCTGGAGGTCGTGTCGATCACCGCGCGGACACCGCGGGCCAGCGATACCGGGTCGTGCCCGTGTCCGTGGAGATGGGTCCACCAGACGTCGGGGGAGTGGGAGAGCAGATGCTTGTGGACGGCGGTCACCGCGATCCCGTGTTCCGTCAGGGCGTCGATCACCTTCTGGAGTTCGTCCTCGGTGACATTCAGATCGCCCATGGCCAGGACGCTGTGGTCGGCGTACCGGACGAAGGCCACATGCGAGCCCAGGGCCAGTCCGGGGGACACCGTGACGCCGTGGGAGAGGACCTTCAGGTCCGAGCGCGGGAAAGCGGTGTGGTAGAAGAGCCCGCGCACCATGTTGCCCGGACGGCCCAGCGCGTGGGCGACCTCTTTCCAGTCCGCCAATGTGGTGGGCACCGGCCTGA
Source organism: Streptomyces lushanensis (assembly GCF_001700515.1). Taxonomy (GTDB): domain Bacteria; phylum Actinomycetota; class Actinomycetes; order Streptomycetales; family Streptomycetaceae; genus Streptomyces; species Streptomyces lushanensis. Next base: position 16 of record NZ_MAUD01000682.1, on the reverse strand, counting down.
CGGGCCCGTGGCCGCC
>NZ_MAUD01000681.1 GCF_001700515.1 Streptomyces lushanensis | reverse complement strand
GGGAGTGGGGAAGGCGGCGGGCACGAGCGCGCGGGCGGATTCGCGCGGGTCGACGCGGTCATCGCCGCGGCGAGCATCGACACCGGCAACGCGCTGCGCGACAAGCACCTCAGGTCCCCCGACTTCCTGGACGTGGAACGCTTCCCCGAGATCACGTACGGCAGTACGGGCCTGACGCCGACGGGCCCGGACCGCTGGACGGTCCACGGCAGGCTGTCGCTGCACGGAGTCGTACGCGAGGTGGACCTGGATCTGAGCTGTCTGGGCACCGGGCCCGACCCGTGGGGCGGCGTACGGGCGGCCTTCCGCGCGACCACGGAGCTGAGCCGCGAGGACTTCGCCATGAACTACAACCAGGTGGTACGGGCGGGTGTCTCGGCGATCGGAACGACGCTGCGGGTGGAGCTGGACATCCAGGCGGTCCAGGGCGAGAGCCTGCCGGTGGCGTAGGCCCGGTCCGGACGGTCGGACATCGTAGGCTGCGGACCATGGCACCCAACATCGCAACGAACACCGCCGTGGACCGCGCCGAGCTGCTGGAGTTCGTACGTCCCCGGCACCGGGCGATCCTGCTGACCACCCGCTCCGACGGCCGCCCGCAGGGCTCCCCGCTCACCTGTGGCGTCGACGACTCGGGCCGTATCGTCGTCTCCACGTACCCCGAGCGCGCCAAGACGCGTAACGCCAAGCGGGACGAGCGGGTGAGTCTGATCATCCTGTCGGACGAATGGGACGGTCCGTGGGTACAGATCGACGGCACCGCCGAGGTGATCGACTCACCGGAGTCCGTCGAGCCGCTGGTCGAGTACTACCGGAACATCGCGGGCGAGCACCCCGACTGGGACGAGTACCGCCAGGCGATGGTGAAGCAGGGGAAGTCCCTCATCCGCGTCACACCCGAACGCTGGGGCCCGCTCGCCACCGGCGGCTTCCCGGCCAGGCTGGCGCCCCGGTAACCGGTCGCGCGCGGCCACTCGCGAACAGCCGCCCGCGTGGGTGAGGAAGCCCTCTCGGGGGTCCCTCTCAGGGGGTCGGATCACCTCTCAGGAGGTCGGATCCCCCTTGGGAGGGATCCCTCAACTGCGGGCGCGCATCGCCTCGATGCCCGCGACGAGGAGTTCGAGCGCGAACGTGAAGTCCCGTTCGCGCATCTCCGCCACCGTGTCGCCGCCCCGTGCCGCCATGATCTCGTCCATGCTCGCGAACGACTTCGACTCCTTGAACCGCGGCTGTTCGCCGACGGCGCCCATCGCCTGCCGGAAGTACTCGTCCTGGCTCAGGCCCGCGTCGGCCGAGCGCTGTACGAAGTGGCCCTCGATCGTGCCGAATCCGTACACGAACTGGAAAACCGCGGACAGGGCGCCCATCTGGCCGTGCGGCGCCAGGCCCGTACGGCGCATGACCGACTGGACGGCGGCGGAGAAGGCCATCGAGTGCGGGCCGATGTTCAGATATCTGCCGACGAGCGGGGAGACCCAGGCGTGACGGACCAGCACCGTCCGGTAGCTGACGGCCAGTTCGCGCAGTTGGTCGCGCCAGTCGGCGTTCTCGTCCGTCAGATCAGGCACCTGGACCTCGCCGAAGACGCGGTCCAGGGCGAGTTCGAGCAGGTCGTCCTTGGTGTCCACGTACCAGTAGAGGGACATGGCGGTCACGCCCAGCTCCGCGGCCAGCCGCCGCATGGAGAACTTCGCCGGGCCCTCCGCGTCGAGCAGCCGTACCGAGACGGCGGTGATGCGGTCGCGGTCGAGCCCGGCGGGCCGGGCCACGGAAGGGCCGGCGGACGGGCCGGGTGACGGGGTGAAGGACGGCTCGGCCGCGCGTTCGCTCCTGCGTCCACGGCCGGCCGGTGGTTTGCCGTCC
>NZ_MAUD01000680.1 GCF_001700515.1 Streptomyces lushanensis | reverse complement strand
GCCCCCGCGGGCGGGCCCTCGCCCGTCGGCATGCCTGGGGGTGACGGTGGCCACGGTGACAAGAAGCACAGCTCTGAGTGTTCTCGCCCTCGACGAGGCTGTGCAGAATCGTCGCGGCAAGATCATTGGTTTGATCGGCCGTCGGTACGACACGCTCGACGCGCCCGTCCGTTTCGGATCCGTGGCGGCGGCCGTGGCTGTTTCTGCGCCACTCCATGAGCGAGGGCAATGGCTCCCGACGGTCGGGCGATTACACAGAGAGACCAGATCGTTGCTCAGCAGGCTCGCCTTCTCTATCTGTATCTGAAAAATTACTCCTTGTGATCTGCTAGCGCTTACAGGACGATTGCGTCAAGAGGGTCAACGGGGATCATTCCCAGCCACTGTTTCATCTACTCCGGAGTACACGATGCGCGAGTCGGTGCAGGCCGAGGTCCTGATGAGCTTCCTCGTCTCGGAGGAGCTGGCGTTCCGGATCCCGGTGGAACTCCACTACGAGATGAGAGATCCCTACGCCGTGCGCATGACATTCCATCTGCCCGGCGACGCGCCTGTCACCTGGACGTTCGGTCGTGAGCTGCTGCTCGACGGGATCAACACGCCGAGCGGTGACGGCGATGTGCATATCGCGCCCACGGAGCCCGAGGACCTCTCCGATGTCCATATCCGGCTCCAGGTCGGCGAGGATCACGCGCTCTTCCGCGTCAGCGCCGCGCCTCTGGTGGCCTTCCTCGACCGTACGGACCGACTGGTTCCGCTCGGTCAGGAGCGCACGCTCGGTGACTTCGAGGGCAATCTTGAGGAGGCGCTCGGCCGCATCCTGGCCGAGGAGAACGCCGGCTGAGCCAGACGGAACGGGGCCGTCCGGGTGATCCTTTCCGGCCGAACGGATCTCCGGGCAGGACGGCGATTTCCGGGCCGGGACGGCAGTAGGACTACTTCTTGCGGCGCCGACCCCTGCCGCCGCCCAGTTTGCGCGCCGATGCGCTCTGTACCGGCAGTGAGGGCGCCGCTTCCGGGCCTTCGGGATCTGAGAGGCCCACTGAGCCCGGCGTACCTGTCGGCGTACCCGTCCGCCCTGCCGGACCCGCCGACCAGGCGCCCGCTGCCCCACCAGGACCAGGGGCGGGACCAGGACCAGGCGCCGGGTACGACGGCGCGGGAGGCAGGGCCTCCGTCGGGGCCGTTGACGGGGCCGCTGGCGAGTCGTTCTGCCCCGAGCGGTCGGCGGACACCACCAGCGCCGCCAGCGCCGTGGTCACCGGCACCGAGGCGACCAGACCGATCGAGCCCACGAGCGTTCTGACGATCTCCTCCGCCACCAGTTCACTGTTCGCGACCGTACCCACCCCGGACTGCGCGATCGAGAACAGCAGCAGCAGCGGCAGCGCGGCGCCCGCGTAGGCGAGGACGAGCGTATTGACCACCGAGGCGATATGGTCCCGGCCGATCCGGATACCCGCCCGGTACAGGCCACGCGGTCCCATCGACGGATCCGCCTGATGCAGCTCCCACACCGCCGAGGTCTGTGTGACGGTCACATCGTCCAGGACGCCGAGCGAGCCGATGATGACGCCCGCCAGCAGCAGGCCGCTCATATCGATTTCGGGATAGAGGCCATGGATCAGCCCGGTGTTGTCGTCGGTATTGCCGGTCAGGCTCGCCCAGCCGATGAAGAGCGACCCCAGCAGCCCGATCAGCAGCAGTGAGATCAGTGTGCCGAGGACCGCGACCGAGGTACGGGCGGTCAGCCCATGGCACATGTAGAGCGCGAGCAGCATGATCGCGCTGGCTCCGACCACCGCCACGACCAGCGGATTCGATCCCTGAAGAATCGCGGGCAGGATGAACAGCGTCAGCACGGCGAAGGAGACGGCGAGTGCGACCAGCGCCATGACACCGCGTAGCCGCCCCACCACGACCACCGCCAGCGCGAAGATCCCGGCCAGCAGGGCCATGGGGAATCTGCGGTTCACATCCGTCACGGAGTACTGGAGATCACGGGGTGCGTCGGGTGCGTATGCCACTACTACGCCCTGTTTCACGTGAAACTGCCGCGGTGCGTCCGGCTGGACGACCTCGATAAAGGTCCTCCCCTTCTCCTTGCCGCTGGTGACCTTGATCGTCGCCTTGGTGCAGTCACCGTTCTCCGCCCGCTCCGCCTCACGTCCCTGAGGTTTTGAGGTGTCGCCGGTGGAGGGGATCTGGGCGGCGTTCACGTCCTTGCAGTCGACCCGCTGGATCTGAATCACCTGGCCCTGCTCGGTCTGCCGGTCGAAGCCCACACCGG
>NZ_MAUD01000679.1 GCF_001700515.1 Streptomyces lushanensis | reverse complement strand
CACCGGACGCACACGCCGCGCGCACCGCCGGGGGCGCCGCCACGCGCACCGCCGGGGCCCCCGCGCTCACAGCCTGGCTCCCGCGTTCACGCCGGGGCCGCCGGGGCCCGCACCGGGATCCGGGTCCAGGGCCGGCCGCTCCTCCCCCGGGCACATCTCCCGGGGCTGCGGAGCGAGCCGTACGGCACCCGGCCCGCCGTCCGCCCCCGGCACCGGGGGCCGCGCGTGCGGGCCGACCTTCTGCGCCGCCTTGCGGCCGAGCCGTTCGATCGGGTCCACCGGATCGGACGACTGCGCGCAGCCGGCGGTGATGAGCGCGCCGGCCGCCAGCGCACCGGCCAGCAGCCGGTAGTCGGGTCTCGTACGGCCTCCGGTGGCCCCGCGGCGCTTACGGGCCGCGTCCGCCGGGGCGACAGGAGCGACCGGGCCGACCGGGCCGCACGCGTCCTCCCCGAGCCTCATGGCCGCTGCCCCGGTGTCATACGTACTCCTCCAGCGATGTCATACGTAGTCCTCCAGCTTGCCCACGGCGTACCCCTTGTCCGTGATCACCTTCATCACCTGCCGGATCATGTCGGGCATGGAGCCCGCCCACTCGTCCGGGCCGCGGAAGTGGGTGAGGATGATGTCGCCGGGGTGCATGTCCTTGTCCCACTCACGCCACTCCATGTGGTCGGGAAATGCCTCCGACGCCCACAGGGGGGCGGCCTTCACACCGCACTCCTTGGCGGCCACCAGCGTGTCGCGGTTGTAGTTGCCGAACGGCGGCCGGAAGAGCGTGGGCCGGTGTCCGTACCGCTGCTGGAGCTTGTCCTGCTGACCGCAGATCTCCCGCTTCTGCTCGTCGTAGGACAGGCCGGGCAGATAGGGGTGGTTGAGCGTGTGGTTGTTCAGCGTCACCCCGTTGTCCTGCATCTTCTTGAAGTAGTCGTAGTTGTTGCTGATGACGTAGTCGCTGAGGAAGGCGGTGTACGGGATCTTCAGCTCGCTCATCATCCGCAGCAGCTCGGGATCCTTCTCCGAGCCGTCGTCGATGGTCAGGAAGACGACCTTGTCCTTGGTCGGGACGGTCGTGAAGATCGGCGGCAGTTCCTCGCTGTCCTGGACCTCGAAGCCCTCACGGGTGGTGATGGCCGGCTTGACGGTCGGCGGCCGGGGCGCGGGCAGCGGAGTGGCACTGAGCCCCCACTTCTTGGCCGCGATCGCACGGGCCGCCTGATTGCGGCGGAGATTGTCGGCGTAACCGGCGATCATGCCCGCCGGGGCCTCCTTCTGCGCCTGCGGGGCGCCGTGGCCAGGACCGCCCGGCTGACCCGGGTGCCCGGCCGCCGACCGTCAAGC
>NZ_MAUD01000068.1 GCF_001700515.1 Streptomyces lushanensis | reverse complement strand
CTTCAGCGCGCCCAGAACCTCCGCCGCCCTCACCCTCGCCCCCACCAGCCCCGGCGCGTCCGCCACCGGGATCACGACCTCCAGGTAGCACTTCAGCTTCGGCTCCGTGCCGCTGGGCCGGACGATCACGCGCCCCCGGTACTCCCCCGAGAGGTGGTACCGCAGCCCGTCCGTCGGCGGCAGNNGTGGCGTGCAGACCGTGGGTGACGGCCAGATCGTCCAGGAGATCGCTGAGCGTACGGCCCTGGGCCTTCAGCTCGGAGGCCAGTTCGGCGACGAGCAGCGCGGCGGTGATGCCGTCCTTGTCCTTCACGCCCTCCGGGTCGACGCAGTAGCCGAGCGCCTCCTCGTACCCGTACCGCAGGCCCTCGACGCGTGCGATCCACTTGAAGCCGGTCAGCGTCTCCTCGTACCCGAGCTCCGCCGCCCCGGCGATCCGGCCGAGCAGCGAGGACGAGACGATCGACTCGGCGAACGTGCCCGNNGCGATGATCAGATCGGGCTGGGCGCGCCGGGCCGTGGCGAAGGCCAGGTCCATCGCGCCCGGCTCCTCCGGGTTCGGGAACGCGACGGTCGGGAACGCGGGATCGGGCGCGGCCTGCTCCGCCACCGGCACGGGCTCCGGGAAGCCGGCGCGCGCGAAGGCGGCCAGGAGGGTCTCCGTACCGACGCCGTGCAGCGCCGTGTGGACGGTCCGCGCGGTCCGCGGGGTGCCGGGTGTCAGGACGGTGTCCGTACGTTCCAGATACGCCGTCAGGACCTCCTCCCCGAGGGTCTCCCAGCCGTCCTCCGGACGCCGTACCGAGCCCAGCGGGCCGATCGCGTCGATCTCCGCCGCGATCTCGCCGTCCGAGGGCGGCACGATCTGGGAGCCGCCGCCGAGATAGACCTTGTAGCCGTTGTCCTGGGGCGGGTTGTGGCTCGCGGTGACCATCACCCCGGCCACGGCGCCGAGATGCCGTACGGCGAAGGCGAGCACCGGGGTGGGCAGCGGCCGGGGCAGTACGGCGGCGCGCAGGCCCGCGCCGGTCATCACGGACGCGGTGTCCCGGGCGAAGTCGGCCGACTTGTGGCGGGCGTCGTACCCGATGACGACCAGTCCCTCGCCGTCGCCGCGGTTCCTCAGATACGCGGCGAGCCCGGCCGCCGCCCGGATGACCACGGCGCGGTTCATCCGCATGGGTCCCGCGCCCAGCTCGCCGCGCAGCCCGGCCGTACCGAACTGCAGGGTGCCGGCGAACCGGTCGGTGAGTGAGTCCAGATCCCCGGCCTCGATGACCGCGGTGAGTTCCGCGCGGGTCCCCGGGTCCGGGTCCTCGGCCAGCCAGGCCCTGGCCCGGCTGATGACGTCCTGCTCCATCGGGTCCTGCTGCTGCACGGTGGGGGGCTCCTTATGCGCCTGGCCGGCGCCGCTCTCACGGAGGTGGTTGCTCGCCGTAGGGGTTGGTCGATCGACGGTTGTCGCAGTGGTGGGCCGAGTGTCGCGGCTCCGGCCTGTTGTCCTTCCCTGCCCGGACGCCGCTCAGACGCGTTCGAGCACCTGGGCCAGCAGGGCACCCATCTGCGTCGCCGAGTCACGGCCCGCCTGGAGGACCTCCTCGTGGTTGAGGGGCTCGCCCGACAGGCCCGCGGCCAGATTGGTGACCAGCGAGATCCCGAGCACCTCGGCGCCGGCCTCGCGGGCCGCGATGGCCTCCAGGACGGTGGACATGCCGACGAGGTCGCCGCCCATCACCCGGACCATGTTGATCTCGGCCGGAGTCTCGTAGTGCGGCCCGGGGAACTGCACGTACACGCCCTCCTCCAGCTCCGGGTCGATCTCCTTGCACAGCGCGCGCAGCCGCGGCGAGTACAGGTCCGTCAGGTCCACGAAGTTCGGGCCGACGATCGGGGAGACGGCCGTCAGATTGATGTGGTCGCTGATCAGCACGGGCTGGCCGGGGCGCATGCCCTCGCGCAGTCCGCCGCAGCCGTTGGTCAGGACGACGGTCTTGCAGCCGGCGGCGACGGCGGTACGCACTCCGTGGGCCACGGCGGCGACGCCCAGGCCCTCGTAGTAGTGCGTACGGCCGAGGAAGACCAGCGCGCGCTTGTCGGCGATCTTGTACGAGCGGATCCTGCCGCCGTGGCCCGCCACGACGGGCGGCGGGAACCCGGGCAGATCGGTCACGGGGAATTCCGCCTCGGGCGCGCCGAGCGCTTCGACGGCCGGTCCCCAGCCGGAGCCCATCACAAGGACGACGTCATGGGTCTCGGCGCCGGTCAGCTCGCGCAGGCGCGCGGCGGCGGCGCCGGCGGCGGCCAGGGGATCGGCGGGTCCGTCGGCGTTGGCCGGGATAACAGATGCGTTCACGCGGATGAGGGTAGCCGGTCATTCCCTACGCGCGTAGATGAAGGGCACACGGTCTTGACATCGTTGTACTGCCGTTTCGGACAGATGGAGGGACCGCGGGCGTGCGAATGCGTGACCGACGTCCCGTAAGTGCGGTATGTCCGTCGATTTCAAGCCGGGTGCGCGTCGCCTTCGCGCCGTGGCTCAGCAGGGACGCTTGCGCAGTTCCATCACATAGTCGTGGGGAGCGCCCGCGGATTCCGCCGCGTCGGCCAGTTCGCCCAGATAGCGGGCGGAGGGCAGGCCGCCCTCGTATCCGTTGAGCACATACATCCAGGCCGGCTCCTCGCCGTCCAGGGTGTGCACCCGGATCCGCATCCGGCGGTATATGTCGAGCCCCACGCCTTCCCAGCGGTCCATGGAGTCCTCGTCCATCGGGGCGATGTCGTACAGCGCGACGAAGACCTGCGAGCGCGGCGCCTCCACGACCGTGACCAGCGCGCCCTCCCAGCCCATCTGCTCGCCGCCGAAGGTGAGCCGCCAGCCGTTGAGCCAGCCGGTGCCGCGCAACGGGGAGTGCGGGGCGCGGCGGGTCATCAGCCGCGCGTCGAGGTTGCCGGCGTACGCGGCGTAGAGCGACATGAGGTTGAGGGTACGGGAGGTACGGGCGTGGCCGCCGATCCACCGGCCCGGCCCCGCGGGTTCCCGGATGCCGGGCCCCGTGGGTTCCCGGACGGAGGCGCCGTGCGTTCCCGGACGGAGGCCCCGGGGCGAAGCAGCGTGAACCGTGCGGGACAATGGAGTACGACTGCATCCCCCGGGGGCTCCCCCGGAACCCCGGCCGGGGTGGCAGACGGGCCGGGTTGACAACGCGAGGCGGACTTTTCGTGACCCGGATCGTGATCATCGGCGGCGGACCCGGCGGCTACGAGGCGGCCCTGGTGGGCACCCAGCTCGGCGCCGAGGTGACCGTCGTCGACTGCGACGGCCTCGGCGGCGCGTCGGTGCTCACCGACTGCGTGCCGTCGAAGACGCTCATCGCGACGGCCGAGGTGATGACCACCTTCGACTCCTCGTACGAGGAGCTGGGCATCATCGTCGCGGACGACACGCCTCCGCTGGAGCGGTCGGCCCGTGTCGTCGGCGTCGACCTCGGCAAGGTCAACCGGCGGGTGAAGCGGCTCGCGCTCGCGCAGTCCCACGACATCACCGCCTCCGTCACCCGGGCCGGCGCGCGTGTCATGCGAGGCCGGGGCAGGCTGGACGGCCGGCAGGCCATGGACGGTTCGCGGCAGGTGATCGTGACCGCGGCCGACGGCGGCGAGGAGTCGCTCACCGCCGACGCCGTGCTGATCGCCACCGGTGCCCATCCCCGGGAGATCCCGGACGCGCGGCCGGACGGTGAGCGCATCCTCAACTGGACGCAGGTCTACGACCTCGACGAGCTGCCCGAGGAACTGATCGTGGTCGGCTCCGGTGTGACCGGGGCCGAGTTCGCCGGTGCCTACCAGGCGCTGGGCTCCCGGGTCACCCTGGTCTCCTCGCGCGACCGCGTGCTGCCGGGCGAGGACCCGGACGCCGCCGCCGTGCTGGAGGACGTCTTCCGGCGGCGCGGGATGAATGTGATGTCCCGCTCCCGGGCCGAGGCCGCCAAGCGTGTGGGCGACCGCGTCGAGGTCACTCTCGCCGACGGCCGGATCATCACCGGATCGCACTGTCTGATGGCGGTCGGCGCGATACCGAACACCGCGGGCATGGGCCTGGAGGAGGCCGGCGTACTCCTCCAGGAGTCGGGCCACATCAAGACCGACCGGGTCTCCCGTACCTCCGCGCCGGGCGTCTACGCGGCCGGCGACGTCACCGGGATCTTCGCGCTCGCCTCGGTCGCGGCCATGCAGGGCCGGATCGCGATGTACCACTTCCTCGGCGACGCGGTGGCGCCGCTCAATCTCAAGACCGTCTCGTCGAACGTCTTCACCGACCCGGAGATCGCCACCGTCGGCTACAGCCAGGCGGACGTCGACAGCGGCCGGATCGACGCACGGGTCGTCAAGCTGCCGCTGCTGCGGAACGCGCGCGCCAAGATGCAGGGCGTCCGGGACGGCTTCGTCAAGATCTTCGCCCGTCCCGGCACGGGCATCGTGGTCGGCGGCGTGGTCGTGGCGCCGCGTGCCAGTGAGCTGATCCATCCCATCTCCCTCGCGGTGGACAACAGTCTGACCGTCGAGCAGATCGCCAACGCCTTCACCGTGTATCCGTCGCTGTCGGGCTCGATCGCCGAGGTGGCGCGGCAGTTGCACACGCGGAAGACGGCGGAGGAGAGCTGACGCGCGGGTCGCCGGTGCGGCTGCGGCTGCGGATGCGGCCGGAGCCTGTGTGATTCCGGCGGGGGTCCGGGCGGGCTCCGGTGAGGAGCCGGCTGGGTTCCGGTGGGGCTCCGGCGGGTCTCCGGTGCGGGTCCGGGTCGGATTCCGGTGCGGTTCCGGTGGGGATTCGGGTCGGATTCCGGTGCGGATCCGGTCGGGCTCTGGCGGGGCTCTGGCGAGGTTTGCCCGGGTTTGTATGGGGTGAATGACCGTCTCGTCGCCGTATACCACTCCGTGTGCTCTTCTGTGTACAACTTCTGTTATTCGGCGCAAACTGCTGAAAGCAGACGGTCGTTGGGGTTACTGTCAGTTTCGTGTTCGCTGCAGAACGTCGTCAATTGATCCTCGAAATGGTGCGCGCCAACGGAGCCGTGTCGCTCCGTGAGCTCGCCCGCGTCGTCCAGACCTCCGAAGTGACCGTACGGCGGGACGTGCGGGCGCTCGAGGCAGAAGGACTCCTCGACCGCCGGCACGGCGGTGCGGTACTGCCGGGCGGATTCACGCGAGAATCCGGCTTTCCGCAAAAGTCCCATCTCGCGACGGCGGAGAAAACGGCCATCGCCGATCTCGCCGCGAGCTTCGTCGAAGAGGGCGAGGCCGTGGTCGTCGGCGCCGGTACGACCACGCAGGAGCTGGCCCGCCGGCTCGCGCGGATCCCCGGGCTGACCGTCGTCACCAACTCACTGCTGGTCGCCCAGGCGCTGGCCCATGCCAACCGGGTCGAGGTCGTCATGACCGGCGGCACGCTGCGCGGGTCGAACTACGCGCTGGTCGGCAGCGGGGCCGAGCAGTCCCTCCAGGGGCTCCGGGTCACCCGTGCGTTCCTCTCGGGGAGCGGGCTGACGGCGGAGCGCGGCCTCTCCACCTCCAACATGCTGTCGGCGAGCGTCGACCGGGCGCTGGTGCAGGCGGCTGCGGAAGTGGTGGTGCTGGCCGACCACACCAAGCTCGGTACGGACACCATGTTCCAGACGGTGCCGACGGATCTGATCAGCCGGCTGGTGACGGACGAGCCGCCCGCGCACGACGACCGTGCCGGTACGGAGCTTCAGGCCCTGGCGGACCAGGGGGTGCAGATCGCGGTGGCGGGCGCGGGTGCGGGTGCCGGCGGCGTGGGGGGTGGTGGCGCGGTCGTCCCGGGC
>NZ_MAUD01000678.1 GCF_001700515.1 Streptomyces lushanensis | reverse complement strand
GGATCCGGCCGGATCCGGACGACCCGACGAGTGGCCCTAGTGTGCCCGGCACTGAGTGCCGCCAATCCTCGGCGGACGAAGTCTGGCAGTGTGCCGGTTATCACGCTTCCCCGCATCAGCGGAACTCGCCAAAATCTTGGGGTGGGCCTCTGTGGCCTTCGTACACCAGAGGCTATCGTTCCTGCCTCTCGGACCGCTGCTGTACGGAGGCATCCACCCCGGGGTGACCATCCGTCGCACACATCATGAGGAGCCGCCTGATGTCCGACATCGATCCCTCCTTCGTACCCGGTCTCGAAGGAGTCGTCGCGTTCGAGACGGAGATCGCCGAGCCGGACAAGGAAGGCGGCTCACTCCGCTACCGCGGCGTCGACATCGAGGACCTGGTCGGGCAGGTCTCCTTCGGCAATGTGTGGGGCCTGCTGGTCGACGGCGCGTTCGACCCCGGGCTGCCGCCCGCCGAGCCCTTCCCGATCCCGGTCCACTCGGGTGACATCCGGGTGGACGTGCAGTCCGCGCTGGCGATGCTCGCGCCCGTGTGGGGCCTGAAACCGCTGCTCGACATCGACGAGCGCACCGCCCGTGACGAACTGGCGCGCGCCGCCGTGATGGCACTCTCGTACGTCGCCCAGTCGGCCCGCGGCCAGGGGCTGCCGATGGTGCCGCAGCGGGAGATCGACAAGGCGCGGACGGTCGTCGAGCGCTTCATGATCCGCTGGCGCGGGGAGCCGGACCCCCGGCATGTGAAGGCCGTCGACGCGTACTGGACCTCGGCCGCCGAGCACGGTATGAACGCGTCGACGGCCTTCACAT
>NZ_MAUD01000677.1:253-549 GCF_001700515.1 Streptomyces lushanensis | reverse complement strand
CACCGAGCCCGCCCAGCGCGCCCCGCCCCTGAAGCACCTCGAACTGGTGGGTCTCGACCCGGTTGTTGTCACTGCACTTGACGGCGAGGTTGTAGCGGCCGGGCGTGGCGTCGTCGTGGATCCGCGCGGTGGCCCGGGACGTCCCCGCCGGATTGACCGACAGCTCGACCCGCCGGAAGGCGTTGGACGTAACGGTCCCGCCGTGGCCGCAGCCCTGGACGGTGATCTCGATCCTGCCGCCCTGATGGACCGAGAAGGGGTTGACGGTGACGTTCCTCGGACCGTCGGTGGCGGCG
>NZ_MAUD01000677.1:0-219 GCF_001700515.1 Streptomyces lushanensis | reverse complement strand
AGCCCGGCAGGCGCCGCCACCCGTTCGCCCGTCCCTGATCGCGGGCTCGGCGGACCGCGCTTACCGTGCCAGCAGACGTCCACGAAGGGAGAACTATGGGCAAGAACCATTACGCTCCGGAGTCGAGGATGCGCTCGCCCTGGGGGGTTCTGGCTCTCGTCATGCTCACCGGTATCGCCCTGATACGGAATGGGGTGGACGTACCGCTGGGGCCGCCGC
>NZ_MAUD01000676.1 GCF_001700515.1 Streptomyces lushanensis | reverse complement strand
GGCCGCCAGTTTCGGGGTGTGGCCGGCGCCTGCTCGATGGGTGCTGGTCTCTCGGATCTCCTGTATGAGGAGGGGATCGCCATGGCCCCATATGTTCGCTGGACGGTACGTTCAGAGGATGAGGCGACGTGGGAAATTGACACCCTGTGGAGCGATCTCCAGGATTACAGCTTCTCTTATCTCGGGTCCGTTCGATCGCTGCAAGATCTGATTGCGAAGATGCAGGCAGATGTGAAATATCAGGAGCTTAGCGGTCATCTCGCAGTCGCGTGTGCACTTGAAGACAGGAGGTCGACGCCGTAAACGCGCTCCGCGAGTATGCAGAGAAGGCGCAGGGGCAGCAGAGAGATATCCTGAATCGATCTCGATCGTTCGTCAGCTCTATTGTTGACCATTTCCAGGTTGGTGAGTCCGTCCTGGACTATTCATTCGAATCCTAGTGTCGGCATGAATGGCGTGCGACTAACTCGATCGTCGCACGATAGCCATTCTATGTGTGTGGGTCAGTGAGCCCTTTTCAACCTCAGCAGGGCTGCTGACGCGGCTCA
>NZ_MAUD01000675.1:420-806 GCF_001700515.1 Streptomyces lushanensis | reverse complement strand
CGGTGCCGGGCTGATCCTGGTGCTGCTCGGTGTGGTGCTGTGGCGGGCCTGCCGGATCGCCCGGGAGGCGACCGATCTGTACGGGACGATCATCGCGGGCGGGATCATCACCTGGTTCGCGTTCCAGTCCTTCGAGAACATCGGGATGACGCTCGGCATCATGCCGGTGGCCGGACTGCCGCTGCCGTTCGTGTCGTACGGCGGTACGTCGATGTTCGCGGTCTGGATCGCGGTGGGACTGCTCCAGTCGATCCGGGTGCAGCGACCGCTGGCGGCCCTATGACGGTAATTCGCGGGTATGTTCCAGAGTATGGCGGAAACGAAGCGAGAGATCGAACGTAAGTACGAACTCCCGAGCCGTTCTTCGGCGGACGGCGTGGCCGGAC
>NZ_MAUD01000675.1:0-390 GCF_001700515.1 Streptomyces lushanensis | reverse complement strand
GACACCGTCCCCGAGGAGCTGGCCGCCCTGCTCCGCTCCCGGATCCGCGACGCGCGGCTGGTCCCGGTCGTACGGCTGCGCACCTCGCGCGACATCAGCAGGCTGCTCGGCGGCGACGGCGCCCCGCTGGCGGAGGTCAGCGTCGACACCGTACGGGCGCAGCGCCTCGGTGACACCGTGGTGGCCATCTCGTGGACCGAGGTCGAGGTGGAGCTGACCGACGACGCCGATCCGGCGCTGCTGGACGCGGTGGACAGGAAGCTGCGCAAGGCGGGGCTCCGTCCCGCGTCCGCCGCGTCGAAGCTGAGCAGGGCGCTCGCGGAGACGGCACGCGAGGACGCGGGGAAGGGCGGGAAGGGCAAGGGCGGTAAGACCAAGGGGGCCAAGGGC
>NZ_MAUD01000674.1:263-678 GCF_001700515.1 Streptomyces lushanensis | reverse complement strand
GGCGCGACCCCCTCTATGGTGCAACGTGTCCGGGCGACACGGAACGCGGGTCGAATCCGAACGGCAACTCCAGCCGGTGCGCGGCCATCAGCGTCTCGTCGCCGAGCAGCCGGTGCGTGGGCCCGTCCGCCACGATGACACCGTCGCTGAGGATCACCGCGCGCGGGCAGAGTTCGAGCGCGTACGGCAGATCGTGCGTGACCATCAGCACGGTGATGTCCAGCGAGCGCAGGATGTCGGCGAGTTCACGCCGGGACGCCGGATCGAGATTGGACGAGGGCTCGTCGAGGACGAGGATCTCGGGTTCCATCGCGAGGACGGTCGCCACCGCGACCCGGCGCCGCTGCCCGAAGGACAGATGGTGCGGCGGCCGGTCCGCGTACTCCGCCATCCCGACCCGGCCCAGCGCGGTGAC
>NZ_MAUD01000674.1:0-189 GCF_001700515.1 Streptomyces lushanensis | reverse complement strand
CGGAAACCGGGGAGGACCCGGGTACGGATGGAGGAACGGTCATAGGGTCCAGCCAAGCAGACACACGGCGAGCGCCGTCAGCGGGAGGGTGGCCGCGCGGGTCCACTGCGCCCGGGACGCGGTCACCTCGTCGATGACCGGCATGGTGCCCGTGTATCCCCGGCTCACCATCGCCAGATGCACGCGCTC
>NZ_MAUD01000673.1 GCF_001700515.1 Streptomyces lushanensis | reverse complement strand
CGGTCCAGAGCCGCGAGAAGCTCCCGGTACGGCTCGAACGACCCTCCGATGTCCCCGACGCCGGGACGGTCGAGCTTCGCGCGTGTCCATTCGAGCATGTGCTGCCCCCCGCCTCAGGCCGCCCGTGTTCCGGCCGGCTCGCCCACACGCCGTACACCCCCGGCTCCCCGCCGAGGGCGTCGGCCGCCGCGCGGGCCGGGCCGTCCGGAGCGCCACCCGTCTACCCGCGTTCACCGGCGGTGTCAGTCTCACAGGGGAGAGGAGTGGGAACAATGCCGGAAATCGGCCACGCCGTGAGGGTGCCCGGCTTCGGCGCCCGCTGCGCTCCGNNCGGTGCCACCGGCCGCACCGCGGGGGGCACTCCTCGACGGGCGCGGTGTTTCAGAACGCCGCCTCGTCCAGCTCCATCAGCGAGTCGTCCACCGACTCGGCCAGCGCGCGCTGCGTCGAGACGCCCGGCAGGACGTTCGCCGCGAAGAACCTCGCCGCCGCTATCTTGCCCTGGTAGAACGGCACGTCCTTGGTCGCGGCCGTCTCCAGCTTCTCCGTGGCCACCGCCGCGCCGCGCAGCAGGAGATAGCCGACCACGACATCGCCGGAAGCCATCAGCAGCCGCGTCGTGTTGAGCCCGACCTTGTAGATGTTCCTGACGTCCTCGCCGGTGGCGGTGAGGTCCGTCAGCATCCGGCCGACGATCGCCTCCAGATCGGCGGCGGCCTGCGCGAGCGCGTCGCGGGCCGGCGCCAGCTCCGTACCGCCGGTGCCGACGGCGAGGAACTTCTTGATCTCCTCGGCCAGCGAGTTCAGCGCCTGGCCCTGGTCCCGGACGATCTTCCGGAAGAAGAAGTCCTGGCCCTGGATCGCCGTGGTGCCCTCGTAGAGCGTGTCGATCTTGGCGTCCCTGATGTACTGCTCGACCGGGTACNNCGGGTACTCCTGGAGGTACCCCGAGCCGCCGAAGATCTGGAGGGACTGCGCGAGCTGTTCGTACGAGCGCTCCGAGCCGTATCCCTTCACGATCGGCAGCAGCAGGTCGTTGAGCCCGTGCAGCGCCTTCGTGTTCTCGCCCTCGGCCTCCTTGACGGCGATCTCGTCCTGGACGGAGGCGGTGTACATGACGAGGGCGCGCATGCCCTCCGCGTACGCCTTCTGCGTCATCAGCGAGCGCCGCACATCGGGGTGGTGCGTGATGGTGACCTTGGGCGCGGCCTTGTCCATGAACTGGGCCAGATCCGGGCCCTGGACGCGCTCCTTGGCGTACTCCAGCGCGTTGAGATAGCCGGTGGAGAGCGTGGCGATGGCCTTCGTGCCGACCATCATCCGGGCGAACTCGATGATGCGGAACATCTGGCGGATGCCCTCGTGCTTGTCGCCGATCAGCCAGCCCTTGGCCGGGTGGCGGTCGCCGAAGGTCAGCTCGCAGGTGTTGGAGACCTTGAGACCCATCTTGTGCTCGACGTTCGTGGCGTAGACGCCGTTGCGCTCGCCCAGCTCGCCGGTCTGCGGGTCGAACTCGTACTTCGGCACGAGGAAGAGGGACAGGCCCTTGGTGCCCGGTCCGGCGCCCTCGGGGCGGGC
>NZ_MAUD01000672.1:254-615 GCF_001700515.1 Streptomyces lushanensis | reverse complement strand
CGCGCCGCGAAGCTCGGCACCGTCTACGGCGTGGACTGGGTGGACGTGCCCGACCGGGACGCCAGGACCGTCGACGTGCGCGAGCAGTTCGAGGGCGAGGACGTCACCCGTGCCAGGAAGCTGGAGGGCATGTGGTGGGCGGACGGCGGCGCGTACATCGTCTCCTNNCCGTCTCACCGTACGGCGGGCTGGTCATCGCCGAGGACGGCGAGGGCGTCCAGCATCTCTTCGGCGCCACCGAGCGCGGACGCACCTATCCGATCGCCCGCAACGACCTCAACGACAGCGAGTTCACGGGGGTCGTGTTCTCGCCCGACGGCCGCACGCTGTTCGCCAACATCCAGGAGCCGGGCATCATGCT
>NZ_MAUD01000672.1:0-144 GCF_001700515.1 Streptomyces lushanensis | reverse complement strand
TTCAACCGCCAGGCCCCGGCCTCACCCCCGCCCGAGCAGTTCGATGTGGGAGACCGTGTCTCACATGACCAGTTCGGACTGGGCAGAGTCATCGGAGTCGAGGGCGAACACGCCGTGCTCATCGATTTCTCGGGGCGACAGGGG
>NZ_MAUD01000671.1 GCF_001700515.1 Streptomyces lushanensis | reverse complement strand
GCCGCAGCCGATCGGCAGGTGCACCACGACGTCCGGCGTGGTCCTCGCGGTGGACTTCAGCCACTGGGGCGGCCCGGTCTACCGCTCCTGCGGCACCACACCCACGACCGGCCACGAACTGCTCAACCAGGGCGGCTGGCGCACCACGGGAACGGGGCACGACGGACCGGCGTTCATCTGCCGCATCGGCTACAGCGGTCACCAGGGCGGCAAGCAGTACCCCACCCCGGCGCAGGAGGACTGTGTCCTCACACCGCCCGCCTCCGCGTACTGGTCGTACTGGCACGCCAACCCGGGCGACAGCACCTGGGAGTACAGCCAACTCGGTGCCATGACCTACAAGCCCGAACCGGGCAGCGTCGACCTGTGGATCTTCGGCGGTACGGACATCGAGGGCACCCAGGGGCGCCCGACGCTCACTCCCGACCAGCTCCGTGCCCGCAACACGAAGCCGGTCGGATCCGGTTCGCAGGACAAGCCCGCCCCCCGGCCCGGCGGGACCGAGGCTGAGGAGACGCGGAAGCCCCCCGCGCCCGCGCCTTCGGCG
>NZ_MAUD01000670.1 GCF_001700515.1 Streptomyces lushanensis | reverse complement strand
TCGCCGAGCCGCTGCGGCTCGCCGCCGACGAGGCGACGGCGCTGCTCGTGGCGGCCCGCGCCGTCACGACTCTGCCGGGGCTGCGGGAGGGCGACCGGCAGGCGCTGCTGCGGGCCACCGCCAAGCTGGAGGCCGCGGCCGGGGAGGCCGCCGGGGCAAGCTCACGGCTCTCGGTGACCTTCGAGTCCGAGGGCGGTGTGTTCGCCGAGGTCGACCGGGCCATCTCCGAGCGCCGCAGGCTCTGGCTGCGCTACTACTCCCCGGCACGGGACGAGCTGACCGAGCGCGAGGTCGACCCGATCCGGCTGTTCGCCGTGGGCCACACCTATATGGAGGCCTGGTGCCGGCTCTCCGAGGCACGGCGTACGTTCCGGCTCGACCGGGTCGCCGAGATCAGGCTGCTGGACGCTCCGGCGGCGCCTCCCGAGCTGGAGCTGAGGGATCTGTCGGAAGGGCTGGTGCAGCCGTCGGCGGAGGATCCCGAGGTGGTGGTCGAGGTCGGGCCCGGCGGCCGGTGGGTCGCGGAGTACTACCCGCACGACAGCGCGGTCGAACTTCCCGACGGCGGTCTGCGTATCACACTGCGGACCCCCGCGCCCGCCTCGCTGCGACGGCTCGCGCTGCGGCTCGGCGGTGACGGACGGATCGTCTCGCCGAGGGATCTCGCGGAGAGCGCGCGGGTCGCGGCGGACGAGGCACTCGCGGCCTACGACGGCCGGGAGTGACGAGGATGAACGGGAAACGGGCAGGAAGAAGGAGATCCGAGGAGTATGTCGGCAATGTCTGAAGTGTCGGAAATCTCGACGGTGCTCCCTGTCCTCTTCAAGGCGGCCTGTCCGGAGTGCCGGGCCCGTTTCGAACTGTCGGCGGGCGCCCTGCGGCTGGCGATCGGGGCCACCCGGAAGACCACCTTCTACTCCTTCACCTGTCCCGAGTGCGAGAGTCTGGTGCGCAAGCCCGCCGGTGA
>NZ_MAUD01000669.1 GCF_001700515.1 Streptomyces lushanensis | reverse complement strand
CGCCCACTGCGCACCCGCCGCGACCTCCCGCAGATTGTGCGGCGGGATGTTCGTGGCCATACCGACGGCGATGCCGGCCGAGCCGTTGATCAGCAGGTTCGGGAACCGCGCCGGCAGGACCGTCGGCTCCTGGTTACGGCCGTCGTAGTTGTCCGTGAGGTCGACGGTGTCCTCGTCGATGTCCCGGAGCATCTCCATCGACAGCGGCATCATCTTGCACTCGGTGTACCGCATGGCCGCGGCCGGGTCGTTGCCCGGGGAACCGAAGTTGCCGTTGGAATCCACCAGCGGCATCCGCATCGACCACGGCTGCGCCAGCCGGACGAGCGCGTCGTAGATCGAGGAGTCGCCGTGCGGGTGGTACGTACCCATGACGTCACCGACGACGCGGGCGCACTTGTAGAAGCCCTTCTCGGGCCGGTAGCCGCCGTCGTACATCGCGTACAGCACACGCCGGTGGACGGGCTTGAGGCCGTCCCGTACGTCGGGCAGCGCGCGCGACACGATGACGGACATCGCGTAGTCGAGATACGAGCGCTGCATCTCCGTCTCGAGCCCGACCGGCTCGACGCGCAGGGCCAGGCCCTCCGCGGCGGTGACGGTCTCCGGGGCGCCGGGGTCGGGGACGGCGGGCGTGTCAGGGGTGTGAGGGGTGTTCTCGTCGGCCATTGCTGGTCAGTGTTCCTTTCGGCCTTTTCGAATCCGTGAGCTGAGATCCGTCGGCTGTGACCGACTCAGATGTCGAGGAAGCGGACGTCCTTGGCGTTGCGCTGGATGAAGGAGCGCCGTGCCTCGACGTCCTCACCCATCAGCACCGAGAACAGATCGTCGGCCTGGGCGGCGTCGTCCAGGGTGACCTGGCCGAGCACGCGGTGGTCGATGTCCATGGTGGTGACCCGCAGCTCCTCGGCGTTCATCTCGCCCAGACCCTTGAAGCGCTGGATCGAGTCCTCGCGGATCCGCTTGCCGTTCTGCTTGCCCAGCTCGACCAGGGCGTCGCGCTCGCGGTCGGAGTACGCGTACTCGAAGTCGTCGCGGCCCCACTTGATCTTGTAGAGCGGCGGACGCGACAGATAGACGTGCCCGGCCTCGACCAGCGGCCGCATGAAGCGGAACAGGAACGTCAGCAGCAGCGTGTTGATGTGCTGTCCGTCGACATCGGCGTCCGCCATCAGGATGATCTTGTGATAGCGGAGCTTCTCGATGTCGAAGTCCTCGTGCACACCCGTGCCGAACGCCGAGATCAGCGCCTGCACCTCGGTGTTCTGGAGGATCTTGTCGATCCGCGCCTTCTCGACGTTGAGGATCTTGCCGCGGATCGGCAGGATCGCCTGGTACATCGGGTTGCGGCCGGACTTCGCGGAACCGCCGGCCGAGTCGCCCTCGACGATGAAGATCTCGCACTTGGACGGGTCGTTCGACTGGCAGTCGCTCAGCTTGCCGGGCAGCGACGCGCTCTCCAGCAGGCCCTTGCGGCGGGTGAGGTCGCGTGCCTTACGGGCGGCGACCCGGGCCGTGGCGGCCTGGATCGACTTGCGGATGATGTCCGCCGCCTCGTTCGGATTGCGGTCGAACCAGTCCGTCAGATGCTCGTGGACGACCTTCTGGACGAAGGTCTTCGCCTCGGTGTTGCCCAGCTTGGTCTTCGTCTGGCCCTCGAACTGGGGCTCGCCCAGCTTCACCGAGATGATCGCCGTCAGACCCTCACGGATGTCCTCGCCGGTGAGATTGTCGTCCTTCTCCCGCAGGAACTTCTTCTCGCGCGCGTACCGGTTGACCAGACCGGTCAGAGCGGCCCGGAACCCCTCTTCGTGCGTGCCGCCCTCATGCGTGTGGATGGTGTTCGCGAAGGAGTACACACCCTCGCTGTACTGCGCGTTCCACTGCATCGCGATCTCGACGGAGAGCAGCCGCTCCTTGTCCTCGGCCTCCACGTCGATGACCGTCGGATGGATCAGCTCGCCCTTGCGCGAGTTGAGGTACTTCACGAAGTCGACGATGCCGCCCTCGTAGTAGTACTTGACCGTACGGGCCGGCTCCTCCGCCGTGCCCTCGGCGACGTCCGTGCCCGCGACATCGGCGCCGACGACGGCCTTGGCCGACTCGCGCTCGTCCGTCAGGGTCAGGGTCAGGCCCTTGTTGAGGAAGGCCATCTCCTGGAAACGGCGGGACAGCGTCTCGAAGGAGTACTCCGTCGTCTCGAAGATGTCCGCGTCGGCCCAGAAGGTGACCGTCGTACCGGAGTCGCCCGTCTCCTCGTTGCGGAGCAGCGGAGCCGTCGGCACACCGAGCTTGTAGTCCTGCGTCCAGCGGTAACCGTCGCGCTTGACCTCGACCGCGACCTTCGACGAGAGCGCGTTGACGACCGAGACACCGACGCCGTGCAGACCGCCGGAGACGGCGTAGCCGCCGCCGCCGAACTTGCCGCCCGCGTGCAGCACCGTGAGCACGACCTCGATGGCCGGCTTGTTCTCGGACGGCACGATGTCCACCGGGATACCGCGGCCGTTGTCGATCACGCGCACCCCGCCGTCGGCGAGGATGGTGACGTCGATGGTGTTCGCGTGCCCCGCCAGGGCCTCGTCGACGGAGTTGTCGACGACCTCGTACACCAAGTGATGCAGTCCACGCTCACCGGTCGAGCCGATGTACATACCGGGCCGCTTGCGGACCGCGTCAAGGCCCTCGAGCACGGTGATGGCACTGCCGTCGTACGAGGCGGTCACCTCGCCGTTCTCACCGGTGGCGGCGGACGGAGTCTTCTCATTGGGGTTGCCGGAATCGGCCACGAAGCGCCCTTTCTGGCACAGCACAGGCCGTCCTCCGAGCAAGCGGGACCGGCTGCGTCGTTCGGCTTGTGTCAGCATCTGTTGACGGTTCCCGCAAGCACAGCGGGATTTCCCATCAGTCTACCGGTAGCGCCGACCCGAATGGGGGTTTGCCGGTACCTGAGTCCGCATGTGCCGCCCTGAATGAGCGCCTACCGACTCCCCATATTCGGGAAGGGGCTCCAAGAGGCTCACACGGGCATTGAGCGCTTCGGGCTGTCAACCTCCCGCTACGGTGAGGGACACCTCGGTCTTCCCGGGCGCTCCCGCAGGTCGGCGGGCGGGTCGGAGGCGGGAGGACGCGCGGGAGGGACG
>NZ_MAUD01000067.1 GCF_001700515.1 Streptomyces lushanensis | reverse complement strand
CGGCGGCTGCCCGCCGGAGCCGTCGGTGTCCGCTCGGAGCGCACCGCGTGCGGCCGGGACTGGGTGAGCTGCGCGGTGCTCCGCGTGCTCCCGGCGCGACCGCTGTGACCTGCTCCGACGGACTCGCGCGAGGGCTCCTCGCCCTGGGGGGAGGCGCCCTGCGGGACCGGCGCGGGTCTCGGTCCGCCGGCCGCGACCGGAAGCGCGGGGATCCGGCGCCGGCGGTCCAGCCAGCGGTCGCGCACCGCGAGGACGGCCGGTTCCGCGCGGCCGATCAGCGGCTCGAACCAGGGCAGCCCCAGCAGGATCAGCAGACCGGCGGCCCAGCCGAGCAGTACGTCGCTCAGCCAGTGCGTACCGAGATAGACGGTGGTCGCGCCGACGCCCAGCGCCACCACGGCCGACAGGACCGACAGATAGCGTCTGGCCCTCGGCGTGGTGGCCAGATAGGCCAGGATTCCCCAGGTCACGACAGCGTTGGCGGTGTGGCCCGAAGGAAATATATCGCCGCCCGCGAACAACTCGGCCGAGCCGATCCGCGTCGCGTAGTGCGGGCCGAGCCGGCCGAGCCCGAGCTTGACCGCGCCGACGGTCACGTTGAGCAGCAGCAGGGCGGTGCCGAGCGCCAGCAGGGGGCGCAGCGTGTGCTGGCGCCAGGAGCGCCAGCCCAGCCAGGCCGCGATCATCACGGCGGTGGGGCCGCGCTGGCCGAGCACCACGAAGTAGTCGAGGAAGGCATGCAGATCCGGCCATTGCTGATAGGGCCGGAACAGCATGACTTTCCAGTCGAGGGTCACCAGTGAGGAGGTGACGAGCACGGCGACGACGATGGCTAGATAGAACGCCAATGTCCCGCCGAAGAGAGCCGTGCGGGTGCGGCTCATCCGCGGGATCTCTATCTTCGGCGGCTCCGGCTCCCGGTCCAGGCGGGCAAAGATGTCGGTACGCACACAATGGACGTTACAGCGAGTGAGTGAGTGAACCGGTCCATCACGTCCCTTCGTGATGACGATGTGATGTGGAGTACGGCCCGGCGGACCGTTTATTCGAGGGGGTTCCCGAAAATCCAAGTGACCTTCGGCCCTATTCACCGGTACGCCCTTCCGGGAACTGTCTTTGTGCAGCACAGAAATAGTTCACCGTGGCGTCGCACAGAATTTCCCTCCTGCTCGCGCACGTCCGGGGTCCACGGTCCTGGCCGGTGCGGCGTGGCATACGCCACACCGCCTGGTCGCAACGGTGGGGGAGCCACCACGCGCCACACGCGTTCACTCGCGTACGCTGTCGGCTCACTCGCCCGTCGATGCCGGGCCACCCCGAGGGACCGAGGTCCCCGTCGGCCCACCGAGCGCGAGGGACGCATTGGGAGGTACTCAGATGTCCGGGACCACCACGGCCGGATCACGGCTGCGCGCGGCCACCGGTGCCCATCGCTGGGTCGTCCTGTTCGTCCTCTGTGTGAGCCTGCTGCTGGTGGCGCTCGACGCGACGGTCCTGCATGTCGCGGTGCCCGCCGTCACCGGGGACCTCAGGCCCAGCGGTGTCGAACTGCTCTGGATCGTGGACGCGTATCCGCTGGTCTGCGCCTCGCTGCTGATCCTGTTCGGCACGCTCGGCGACCGGGTCGGACGCAGACGCGTGCTGCTGATCGGCTACGGGCTCTTCGCCGCGGCCTCGGCCGTAGCGGCCTTCGCCGGATCACCCGCGGTGCTGATCGGGGCACGCGCGCTGCTCGGTGTCGGCGGCGCGATGATCATGCCCGCGACACTCTCCATCCTGCGCGCGGTCTTTCCCGACCGGAGGGAGAGGGCCCTCGCCATCGGTGTCTGGACGGCCGTCGCAGCCGTCGGAGCCGCCGTCGGCCCGGTGCTCGGCGGTTTTCTCGTCGAACACTTCTGGTGGGGCTCGGTCTTTCTGATCAACATCCCGCTGCTGGCGGTCCTGCTGCCGCTGGGCCGGGTGCTGCTGCCCGAGTCCAAGGGCTGCGGTGACGGTCCCTGGGACGTGCTGGGCGCGCTGATGGCCGCGGCCGGGGTGCTCGGCGTGGTGTTCGGGGTGAAGCGCCTCGGCGCCGGAGAGGGGCCGCTGAGCCTCACGACGCTCGGTCCGCTCTGTGTGGGCACGGCCCTGCTGGTCCTCTTCGTCCGCAGACAGCGCCGCCGTGAGCATCCGCTGATCGACATGCGGATGTTCGCCAGGCCCACGTTCTCCACCTCCGTGGGCTGCATTGTTCTCGCCATGCTGGCCCTGGTCGGTCTGGAGCTGATCGCGGTCCAGTACCTCCAGCTCGTGCTGGGGCTCAGCCCGCTGGAGACCGGACTGCGCCTGCTGCCGCTCACCTTCGCCGCCATGGCCGCGGGCATCACGGGATCGGCCACCCTGCGCAGGCTCGGCCCGCGCCGGATGGTGTCCTGGGGCTTCGTCCTGACCTCGGTCGCCGTGCTGCTGCTGGTCCTGATGGGCCAGCACGACCGGCCCGGCCTGCTGACGGCGGGCTTCGTCCTGCTGGGCTTCGGCCTCCAGACCACGCTCTTCGGCGCGTACGAGTCGATGCTGAGCGAGGCTCCCGCCGATCAGGCGGGCGGAGCGGCGGCCATAGGCGAGACCTCGTACCAGCTCGGCGCGGGCCTGGGGATCGCGCTGCTCGGCAGCGTGATGAACGCGGCGTACGCACCCGCGGTCTCCTCGGTCAGGGGCGTCCCGTCCGCCGCGCGCTCGGCCGCGGCGGACTCGCTCGGTGAGGCCTATCAGGTGGCGGCCCGGCTCGGCGGGCCCGTCGGCGAGAATCTGCGGACCGCCGCACGCCATTCGTTCGTGCACGGGCTGCACATCACGCTGCTGGTCAGCGCGGGACTGCTGCTGCTCGGCGCGCTGGCCGCGCTGCGGCTGCCGAAGACCATGGAGTGCCCGCCGCGCGCCGCCGGGGAGCCGGACGGGACGCCGCCGCAGGTCCGGCGGCGGCAGCCGGGGGCGCCGCAGCTCCGCAAGCCACCGGAGCAGCGCCGTTCCCACCCGAGCGGTACGGCGGAGCCCCGAGCCTCCGCGGACCCCCGGGCAGATCGCCGGGCAGATCCCCGGGCAGATCCCCGCGCGGCCACCGAGGCCCCCCTCCCGGCGGGCCGCGGACGCGGTTAGGGCCGGGGGCGCTCGCGTAGGGCCGGGGGCGCTCGCGCCTGAGGGGCCGGCCGGGTCCGGCGGGGGGCGCGGCCTGCCGGCGCTGCTAGTTTGTGGCCGGTCCGAAGTCCGTGAGCCGCCGGGAGGTCCTGCTATGTCCGCACCGTCCGCCGCGAAGCTCCCGCCCTTCGATCCCGCCGATCCTCTCGGTCTCGACGATCTCCTCGGCCCGGAGGACCTGGCGATCCGTGACACCGTGCGCGCCTGGGCCGCGGACCGCGTGCTGCCGCACATCGCCGAGTGGTACGAGCGCGGCGAGCTGCCCGTCGCCCGCGAGCTGGCCAGGGAGCTGGGCGGACTCGGCGCGCTCGGGATGTCCCTGACGGGCTACGGCTGCGCGGGCGCCACCGCCGTCCAGTACGGGCTCGCCTGTCTGGAGCTGGAGGCCGCCGA
Source organism: Streptomyces lushanensis (assembly GCF_001700515.1). GTDB lineage: Bacteria > Actinomycetota > Actinomycetes > Streptomycetales > Streptomycetaceae > Streptomyces > Streptomyces lushanensis. The sequence goes on along the minus strand of NZ_MAUD01000067.1, from coordinate 28,491 downwards.
CTCCGGTATCCGCTCGCTCGTCTCCGTACAGGGCTCGCTCGCCATGTACGCGATCCACCGCTACGGCTCCGACGAACAGAAGCGGCGCTGGCTGCCCGCGATGGCGGCGGGCGAGATCATCGGCTGCTTCGGGCTCACCGAGCCCGACCACGGCTCCGATCCGGCCGGAATGCGGATGTACGCCAAGCGCGACGGCGGCGACTGGGTGCTCAACGGCCGCAAGATGTGGATCACCAACGGTTCGCTGGCGGGTGTCGCCGTCGTCTGGGCACGTACCGACGGCGGGAGCGGCGAGGGCGGTGACGGCGGCGACAGCGGCGACAGCGGCGATATCAGGGGGTTCCTTGTCCCGGCGGACACCCCGGGCTTCTCCGCTCCCGAGATCAGGCACAAGTGGTCGCTGCGCGCCTCGGTCACCAGCGAGCTGGTCCTCGACGACGTACGGCTGCCGGCCGACGCCGTACTGCCGGGCGTCACCGGACTGCGCGGACCGCTGAGCTGTCTGAGCCATGCCCGGTACGGCATCGTCTGGGGCTCCATGGGCGCCGCGCGCGCGAGCTTCGAGTCGGCGCTGGCCTACGCCGTCTCACGTGAGCAGTTCGGACGGCCGATCGGCGGCTTCCAGCTCACCCAGGCCAAACTGGCCGACATGGCCCTCGAACTGCACAAGGGAATCCTGCTCGCCCACCATCTCGGGCGGCGTATGGACGCGGGCCGGCTCCGCGCCGAGCAGATCAGCTTCGGCAAGCTCAACAATGTGCGGGAGGCGATCGAGATCTGCCGGACCGCGCGGACGGTCCTCGGCGCCAACGGGATCTCGCTGGAGTATCCCGTGATGCGCCATGCCACGAATCTTGAGTCGGTGCTCACCTACGAGGGCACCGTCGAGATGCATCAGCTTGTCCTGGGCAAGGCGCTCACCGGCCTTGACGCCTTCCGGTGACCGCGGGTCACTCCGGCGAGGCGCGCGCCTCGGTGAACCGATGAGCGCCCTGCTCAGCTCTGGTTGAAGAAGCCGTCCTGCGGCCGTCCCGCCGAGTCGCCGGTGACGATCTCCGTGTCGGCCGGGCTCAGCAGGAAGACCCGGGTGGCGACCCGGTCGATCGAACCGCGCAGTCCGAAGATCAGCCCGGCGGCGAAGTCCACCACGCGCTTGGCGTCGGAGGCCTCCATGGCGGTGAGGTTCATGATGACCGGGACACCGGCGCGGAACAGCTCGCCGATGCTCCGGGCGTCCCGGAAGCTGTCCGGGGAGACGGTGGCGATTCTGCGGTCACGCTCCTGGGCGGTCTCGGAGGCGACCCGCACCCGCGGATCGGTCTTCCAGGTGTCGCCGCTCTCAGCACTCTCGGCGTACTCGTCGTCGTAGTAACGCTCGTCGCTGTCCTCAACGAGGCCCAGCCAGGCGCTCGCCTTGCGCACCGATCCCATGGACGCCTCCTTTCACCGCGGTCACATCTCGTTCCCTGCCCCTATCGTCGTCCATGATGCGGATTGAGCGCCAAGGGGATAGTCGGCGCGCAGGCGATTCGTGACGGTACTGGTGCAGAAGATGTGGCGATTCGTCAAGGTTCTTCCAGCGTAGGGCCCCTGACGGGGTGCAAAATATGAACTTCCGGCCAGATGGGTGAGGCTGGGGACGTACGGGTGAACGGAGTGCTCGCTACGATGCCCCGCGCACCAATGAGTGACTTCTCGGGGGACCAGTCATGTTCGGAATCGTCAGACCGTGCGACCACCGTCTCGCCGACGGACTCAAGGCCGAGTGGACGGCCCATCTCTGCGGGCTCTGTCTGGCACTTCGCTCCGACCACGGCCAGTTCTCGCGGATCGTCACCAACTACGACGGGCTGATCGTCTCGGTTCTGACGGAGGCTCAGCTCGAACGCGCCGATGTACGGCGCAGGACGGCCGGGCCCTGTCCGCTGCGCGGTATGCGGACCGCGCCCGTCGCCCGTGGCGAGGGCGCGCGTCTGGCCGCCGCCGTCTCGCTGGTGCTGGCCTCGGCGAAGGTACGGGACCACGTCGCCGACCGGGACGGGCTGTTGGGGCGCAGACCGCTGGCCGCCGCCGCGCGCAGGGTCGCCACCGGCTGGGACCGGGCGGGCGCGCGGACCGGCGCGGAGCTCGGTTTCGACACGGCGGTGCTGGTCGACGCGGTCGACCGGCAACCGGGGATCGAGGCGCTGGCCGGTCCCGGCACCCCGCTGCTCACCGTCACGGAACCGGCCGAGACGGCCACGGCCGCCGCCTTCGCGCACACCGCCGTACTGGCGGGCCGGCCCGGCAACAGCGCGCCGCTCGCCGAGGCCGGCCGGCTCTTCGGCCGGCTCGCGCATCTGCTGGACGCCGTGGAGGACCAGCGAGCTGACGAGGCGTCGGGTGCCTGGAACCCGCTCACCGCGACCGGCACCCCGCTGACGGAGGCCCGCCGGCTCGCCGACGACGCGGTGCGCGGGATCAGGCTCGCCCTGCGGGACGCGGAGTTCACCGACGGCCGGCTGGCGCATGTGCTGCTCGCCCACGAACTGCGCATATCCGTCGACCGCGCCTTCGGCGCGACGGCCTGCGGGCATCTGGCGCGGGGCGGCCAGGACGGAACGGGCGGTCCGCCGCCGCAGGGCAACCCGTACGCCGGCCAGGGGCCCGGAGCGTACGGGCCCTACGGCTCGAACAATCCCCATGGCGGCGGACAGCCGGGCATGCCGGGCGGGCCCGGTGGCCCCGGCGGTCCGCCGGGCCCCGTGCCGGAGCCGCCGAAGCCCGGCAGACGCGGCTTCTGGGCCGGCTGCGCGGTCTTCGTCGGACTGTGCTGCACCTGCAAGCTGTGCTGTGCGAAGGAGTACGAAGGTCCATGGTCGCGCAAGAAGCGGGAGGGCTGCTGCCGCGACTGCGACTGTGATTGCGGCAACTGCTGCGACTGCTGCGGTTGTGACTGCTGAGGACGGCGGGCAACGCGGGCGAGGGGATTGGAGCGTGACGCTCTGCGTGTGAAGGCACGCGGAACGGCGCGGAAGCGCCGGGAGTGCTGGGGCCGTGCAGGGTGTCAGCTCAACAGGAAGAGGACCACACTCGACCGAAGTCGATGTGGGAGCGCGTGACCAGCCACTGCTGCCTATGCATGGTCTTAAGTGGAACAGGCATCCGTTTCCACGTCAACTGAGCGAGACCGCCTGCTCACAGTCCGGACAAGCTTGACAACGGGCCGTACACACCGCTTAGCCTCAAAGGAGTGGCGGATCCCGCTGAGGGGCTCGGTCCGCCCGCACTGCCCGTGAAGGCACATCCCGTGTTCGATCACCGTATCCACGGAGCCTTCGCATGCCTGTGCCACCTGTGTCGTCGGACACCGTCCGCCCTCCCGCAGTGACTCCCTCCCTCGTGGTGATCGGCGCGGGCCCGCGCGGCACGGGCTTTCTGGAGCGGCTCGCCGCCAATGTGCCGTCCCTCTACGACGGCCGGCCGCTGGACATCCATCTCGTGGACCCGTATCCGCCGGGCGCCGGGCGGATCTGGCGCCGTGACCAGTCCCCGCTGCTGTGGATGAACTCCATGGCCGAGGACGTCACCATGTACACCGACGAATCGGTCGTCCTGGACGGGCCCGTACGGCCCGGGCCAGCGCTGCACGAATGGGCCCGGGAGGTCGGGGAGGGCCGGATACCGCTCCCCGCAGAGTCCGAGCGGGCCGAGCCGGGACTCCGCGCCGCGATCGTCGCGCTGACCGGCCAGACCTTTCCCAGCAGACAGGTGCAGAGTGCCTATCTGAGCTGGGTGTACGAACAGACCGTGGCCGCCCTGCCGTCCGGTGTCACGCTCCATCGGCACCGCACCAGCGCCCTGCGGATCAGCGGACCGCGCGGCGGACGCCAGCGGGTCTGGCTGGAGGACCGCGCCGAGCCGCTGCTCGCCGATCTCGTCGTCCTCACCCTCGGCCATCTCGACGGTGAACCCGACGCGCGCCAGCGGGAGCTGCGGGAGTTCGCGCGGCGCCACCAACTGATCCATCTGCCGCCGGACTTCACCGCCGACAGCGATCTCTCCGCACTGCCCGCCGGTGAACCCGTCCTCGTCCGGGGCTTCGGACTCGCCTTCGTCGATCTGATGGTGCTCCTGACCGAGGGACGCGGCGGACGGTACTCCGGGGACGCCGAGGACGGGAGCGCCGACCGGGACGGCGGAGAGCTCACGTACCACCCTTCGGGGCGCGAACCGGTCCTGTACGTCGGATCGCGGCGCGGAGTCCCGTACCACTCCAAGATCGGTTACGGTCCGGACGGCGAACGGCCGCCGCTGCCGCGCTTCCTGGGACCCGAGCAGATCGACGAGCTGCTGAGCAGGCCGGGCCCGCCGGACTTCGAACGCGATCTCCGGCCGCTGGTGGACAAGGAACTCGGATTCGCCCACTACCACCGGCTCTTCGGCGCCCATCCCGAGCGCACGCGCGTCGGCTGGACCGACTTCGAGGAGAAGTACGCGGCGGCCGACCCGGGCAGCCCGGAGCTGGAGGCCCTGGTCACCACGGCCGTACCGGATCCCGCCGACCGGCTCGATCTGGCCGCCCTCGACCGGCCGCTGGACGGCGTGCGCTTCGCCTCGTCCGACGCGCTCCAGGACGCGCTGCGCGCCTACATAGCCGCCGATCTCGTCCGTCGGCACGATCCGTCCCACAGCGCGGACCTGGCCGTCTTCCACGGGCTGCTCTCGGTCTACGGGCAGCTCATGCGCCTCGGCGACCTCGGAGACATGGACGACCGGTGGCACGGCTTCTTCAGCTATCTCGCCTCGGGCCCGCCGGGCCCGAGACTGCGTCAGCTGCTCGCGCTCTCGCGCGCCGGTGTGGTGCGCTTCCTCGGCCCGGGTATGACCGTCGAGACCGATGAGCGGCGGGGTGTCTTCCGGGCCCGCGGCGCCGGGGTGCCCGGCGAGTACGTCGAGGCGCGCGCCCTGGTCGAGGCGCGGCTGCCCGATCCCTCGCCGGAGCGCACCCGCAGCCCGCTGCTGCGCGCGCTGTACGAGGAGGGCGCCGCCGTCACCGCCGGGGCAGGTCTGGTCAAGGTCGACCCCGGCGACGGACGGCTCGTGGAGCGCGACGGCCGTCCGCATCCCCGGCGCTTCGCGCTCGGCCCGTACACCACCGCCCGGTCCAGCGGCGCGTTCACCCGCCCCCGTACCGGCGGACCGGCGTTCCGGCAGAACGACGCGACCGCGCGGGCCGCGCTCACCCTCCTCGGTGAACTGCACGTCCGCACCGCACCCGTGTCCCGCGCCGACGGGCCGCGCGCCGTACCTCCGTCGCCGGACGATCCGCGCCCCGTGCCGCCGGACGGTTCGCGCGCCGTGTCCTCAACCGCCGGACGGGCCCCGAGCGGCCCGTCCGAAGCCGAAAGGTAAGGCCGCCATGTCCGCCACCCGACCCCTGCATCTCGCCGCCGAGATCGGCGGTCCGCCGCACTACGACGCCGCGTGGTACGTCGAACTCGCCCGGCTCGCGGAGCGCGGCGCCCTCGATTTCGTCACCCTCCAGGACTCCTTCGCCCGGCCCGGTCCCGACGCGCTCGCCGTGCTCTCGCGGGTCGCGCCGGCCACCGAGCGCGTCGGTCTGGTGCCGACCGTCACCACCACCCACACCGAGCCGTTCCATGTCTCCACGGCCCTGGCGACGCTGGACTGGGTCAGCCGGGGCCGGGCCGGCTGGCTCGTCGACGTGTCGGACACACCGGCACAGGCCCGGCTCTTCGGCCGCCGGCCGGCCGCCCCCGCCGCCGCCCTGTGGCACGAGGCCGGTGAAGTCGCCGAGGTCGCCGCCCGGCTCTGGGACAGCTGGGAGGACGACGCCGAGATACGCGACGCGTCGACAGGGCGCTTCATCGACCGCGACAAGCTGCACCATGTCGACTTCGAGGGAAACGGATTCAGTGTCCGCGGCCCGTCCATCGTGCCGAGACCCCCGCAGGGCCACCCGGTCGTCGTGATCGACGGGACCACGGACGGGAGCGGAAGGACCGCGGCGCGCCACGCCGATGTGGTGCTGGTACGGGCCGGCCGCGCCGAGGAGGCGGCGGCACTGCGCGAACGGCTCCGCACGCGCGCCGCCGACCACGGCCGCGACCCGGACACCCTGCGGGTGCTCGCCGCGCTCACCGTCCATCTCGGCGACGGCGAACGCCCGCTGGACCCGGGCCTGGAGAGCGAGCCGCACACCACGGCCGGCCCGGTGGGACCGCGCTACCGCGGCGGCCCCGCGGGCCTCGCCGAACTCATCACCGGCTGGCACGGCGCCGGTGCCGTCGACGGCTTCCACCTCACGCCCGCCGAACCGCGCCGGGATCTCGAACGGCTGGTCAACGGCACCGTGGCGCTGCTCCAGCACCGAAGCCTCTTCCGTACCTTCCACCCGGGCGGCACCCTCCGCGAACATCTCGGCCTCGCCCGCCCGGTCAGCCGGTACACGACCGCCGGGGGAGTCCGATGACCGCCGACCGCGAACCGATCCATCTCGCCGCCCACTTCCCCGGTGTCAACAGCACCACCGTCTGGACCGACCCGCGCTCCGGGTCGCAGATCGACTTCTCCTCCTTCGAGAAGCTCGCCCGTACCGCCGAGCGCGGCAAGTTCGACTTCTTCTTCCTCGCCGAAGGGCTGCGGCTGCGCGAACACAACGGCCTCATCCACGACTTGGACGTGGTCGGCCGCCCCGAGTCCCTCACCGTGCTGAGCGCGCTGGCCGCCGTCACCGACCGGCTCGGGCTGGCCGCCACCGTCAACGCCACCTTCAACGAGCCGTACGAACTGGCCCGCAGACTCGCCACGCTCGACCATCTCAGCGCGGGACGGGCCGCCTGGAACGTGGTGACCTCCTCCGACGCCTTCACCGGGGAGAACTTCCGGCGGGGCGGCTATCTCGACCGCGCCGACCGCTACACCAGGGCCGCCGAGTTCGTCGCGACCGCCCGTGAGCTGTGGGACTCCTGGACACCCGCCGAGCCCGGCTCCCCGCACGGCGCACCCCGGCCCTTCGCCCACACGGGACCGCAGTTCGACATCGAGGGCGAGTTCACCGTCCCGCGCTCGCCGCAGGGCCACCCCGTGGTGATCCAGGCGGGCGACTCGGACGAGGGCCGGGAGTTCGCCGCGTCGGCGGCCGATGTGATCTTCAGCCGCCACGGCACGCCGGAGGAGGGCCGCGCCTTCTACACCGACACCAAGGCCAGGCTCGCGAAGTACGGCAGGAAGCCGGCCGATCTGAAGATCATGCCCGGTGTGACCTTCGTCCTCGGGGACAGCGACGCGGAGGCGCAGGAGCGGGCCGCCGAGATCCGCAGACAGCAGATCTCCCCGCAGAACGCGATGCTCGCGCTGGAACAGGTCTGGGGACGCGACCTCTCGGCGTACGATCCGGACGGGCCGCTGCCCGAGATCGAACCGGACCCGGACTCGGAACTGGTCCAGGGCCGGGCCCGGGTCGCGGACCCGCTCGCCGTCGCGGCCAAGTGGCGGGCGCTGTCGGAGGCCAAGGGCCTGTCCATCCGGCAGACCGTCATCGAGACCACCGCGCGCCAGTCCTTCATCGGGACACCGGAGACCGTCGCCGGCGCGCTCGACACCTTCGTCCGGACCGGCGCGGCGGACGGGTTCATCCTCGTACCGCATCTCACGCCCGGCGGTCTCGACGAGTTCGTGGACCTGGTGGTGCCGCTCCTCCAGGAACGCGGTGCCTTCCGCACCGAGTACGAGGGCGAGACCCTGCGGTCGCATCTAGGACTTCCCGATCCGATAAGGAAAGGCTGAAACGGCATGACGACGGACATCAGCACGGAGACCTCCACGGGCGCCGACGGCGCGGACGGCGCGGCGCGGGCGTGGCGGAGCTGGCACGAGCACCGCACCGCCACGGTCTCGGCGCCGTACGGACCGCTCTCGCTCGTCGGCACACACTGGCTCGCCGACCATCCCGGGGGACGGCTGCCCGGGGTTCCCGGGCTCTGGCGTGAGGACGGTGACGGTGTGGTGCTGAGCGCGGCGGACGGCGACGGGCTCACCGCCGACGGCCGGCCGCTCACCGGGGAGATCCGGCTGGCCGCCGACAGCGGTCCCTTCGAGGCGTCGCGGATCGCCGCCGGGGAGCACAGACTTGTCGTGCTGCGCCGTGAGGGACTCTGGGCGGTGCGCGACGTCGATCCCGGGTCCGCCGCGCGGCACGCGTTCCGGGGGATCGAGGCCACGGCGTACGACCCCGAGTGGGAGCTGCCGGGCCTGTTCCGCCCGTACGAGGAGAGCCGGACCGTCCTGGTCGAGAACGCCGACGGACGTGAGCGGGGCCTCGGCCTGGGCGGTGAGCTCGTCTTCGGCGTGGACGGTACGGAGCACACCCTCCAGGTCGCGGTGGAGGAGGACGGCACGCTCTGGGCGGTCTTCGCCGACACCACCAGCGGGAAGGACAGCTTCCGTTTCCGCTTTCTGCGCCCGCCGGCTCCGGCCGGGGACGGGACGGTGACCGTCGACTTCAACCGCGCGCTGCTGCCGCCGTGCGCCTTCGCGGACCACTTCATCTGCCCGTTCCCGCCGCCCGGCAACACCCTGCCGATAGCGGTCCCGGCGGGTGAGCGCACGGTCGCGGGCTGAGCCGCCGCGCCGGTCCGCCGCTGCCGGGTGGCGCCTCCCGTGCCACCCGGCGGCGGCGTTCCGGCGTCCGGCGGTCCGCGGCCGGTGCCGGTGCCGGTGCCGGGTGTCGGTGCCGCGCCGGTCCGCGCGAACCCCGGTGCGCGGCGAAAAGCCGCCCTTGCGAGGGGAGTCGAGGGCCCCGATACTCCCGACCAGCGCCGGCGGGGGCGTGCGCTCCGTCCGGGACGGGCGGCCGTCCCCGGCCGCGCCTCACGGGCCCCCACCCCACGCAGGGCCCTCGATTCCCTCCGGGAGGAACGCCAAGTGAGGACCAAGCGCACCATCCGCCGCGCCGGCATGACCGGACGTACCCGTCTTCTCGCCCTCGCCACGGGGCTCTTCGCCGCCGTGGCGCTCGCGGTTCCCGCCGCCAGCGCCGGTACGGCCGGTACCCCCGCGTCCGCCGCGAGCAGGCTCGCCGCCCTCGGCGACGCCGTCCTGGACGCCGGTGTGACGGGCGTCGCCTGGCGCGCCGACCCGGCCGCCGGCACGGTCGTCGTCACCGCGGACAGCACCGTCTCCACCGCGGAGATCGCCGCGATCGAGCGGGCCGCCGGTCCCCGCGCGGGGGCGTTGCGCATCGAGCGTGCGACCGGCCGGCTCTCCACCCAGCTCTCCGGCGGTGACGCCGTCCACACCGGGAGCACGCGCTGTTCGGTCGGATTCAATGTCGTCAGCGGCAGCACGTACTACTTCCTGACGGCGGGACACTGCACCAGCGGCGCCTCGACCTGGTTCGCGAATTCCACGGGCACCACGGCCGTCGGCACCACGACCGCGACCACCTTCCCCGGCCGTGACTACGGCCTCGTGCGCTACACCAACCCGTCGATCCCCGTGCCCGGCACCGTCGGGACCGCCGACATCACCGGCGCGGCCAATGCCACCGTCGGGATGCCCGTCACCTTCCGAGGCGCCGTCTCCGGTGTCCGCAGCGGCGTTGTGATCAGTCTCAACAACACGGTCAACTACGGCGGCGGCCAGGTCGTCCAGGGACTGATCCGTACCAATATCTGCACCCAGCCCGGCGACAGCGGCGGCGCGCTCTACTCGGGCACCCTTGCCATCGGGATTCTCTCGGGCGGCAGCGGAAGCTGCTCCGGCGGTGCCGGTACCTCCTACTTCCAGCCGGTCGTCCCGGCGCTCGGCGCGTACGGCGTCACCGTCTACTGACCGGCCCCCCTCCGCCCGGAGCCGCTCCGCGCCCCCGTACGCCCTCCGCCGCCACCGTGGAGCCCCCGTCCGGTCCACCGGGCGGGGGCCCGCACTTGCGCGGTTCTGAGACACTGTGGGGGTGGTCGGCCACAGGGTGGACGGGGGCTGTGGAGCGGTGAAGCGTATCGGGGTGACCGGGCACAGGAACATCCCGGCCGAGGCGTACGCGCACATCAGGGCCACCATCCAGTCCGTACTCCGCGGTCAGCAGGGCTCGTTGGAGGCGCTCTCCAGTCTGGCCGCGGGCGCGGACCAGCTCTTCGCCGTCCTCGCGCTGGACTGCGGAGCCCGGCTCACCGCCGTCATACCCAGCGGTGACTACGAGGACGGCTTCGATGACCCGGCGGAGCTCGCCGGCTACCGGCGGCTCAAGGACCGGGCCACGCTGGAGGTACGGATGGCCTTCCCGCACTCCACCGACGAGGCCTACTACGCGGCGGGCACCTACATCGCGGACAACTGCGACCGTCTGCTGGCCGTCTGGGACGGCCTTCCGGCCCGCGGCCTGGGCGGCACGGGCGACATCGTGCGCTACGCGCGCGAGCGCGGAAAGCCGGTGACGGTCATCTGGTGCGAGGGCGTCGAGCGGGCCTGAGGCACCCGGTCCGCGCGACGGCCCGCGCGGCAGGAGTCCCTCAACTACGGTGCCGCACCAGCCAGTCGGTGTGCTGCGGCGAGACGATCCGCTCGGTCTCGTACACGGCGTTCGCCCACTGTCCCTCGGTCACCATCGTCTCCATCGCCGTGTGCATCGCCGCCAGGTCCTCCTCGACCAGCGAGTGCGCGGAGATGAGCGGCTGATGACGGCGGACCTCGCTCCACGCCAGACAGGCCGCGGCCGACGCCGACAACAGCCCCAGCACGGACGAGGATCCGGTGACCGAGAAGGTCCGCAGGGTGGCCAGGACGAGCGCCAGCAGGGTCAGCAGGGCGATGGTGACCGACCAGAGCGTGGTGGCACGGCGGGAGATCACCCTTCTGCGGTGATACCAGTTGCGCTGTTCGATCAGCCGGTCCCTGACATAGGTCTCCTTGCGTATCGTGAAAGGCTTCTCGCGCAGCAGCCGCATGGGCCCCGTGATCAGCTCACCGACCGGTCCCAGCACACCCGTGACACTGCTGTCACCGCCCGAACCGTCGCGCGGATCCTCCCAGCCCACCTTCCTCAGCTCGCCCAGCCCCGCCTCCATCCGGCTGGTGAACAGGCCGGCCGCGTCGGTGGCACCGGTGTCGAAGGGCGCTCCGTGGACCGCGTACCGCCAGGACATCGACTTGATGAACTCCGCGGCGGAGCGGTTGAGTTGCCAATGCGACTTTGCTCGCTGGCCCGCGGAGCGGAAGGTGAGCAGAAGCACTCCGGCGTACGCCAACGCGCTGAGTGCGCCGATGAGTTGGAACGAGCCCCCCACCTTCACCCCCCAGGGCACGGCGGCCAGCGCGGCGCCCACGACGAGCAGCAGGAGCTGGAGGCGGGTGGCCTGGACGGCCTGCCGCTGGCGCGCGATGGCTATGGCGTCCGCGTGATGGAAGAGAACCGGCAGATCAGCGTTTCGGAAGACCATGCTGTGCAGTGGTCCGCGTAACTCGGCCATGCGCGCCCCCGTCTGCTGTTTTGTTGTCACCCGATAGGCGGAACGCTGTGCGCGGTTCAGCCCCGTGAATTCCTCGTTATGTTTTGTCCCGGCATCGAGCGTCCGAGTTGCTGCCCGGGGGAACGAGAGTAAAGTCGAGCCGCTGACACTGCAACGGTGCCGTGTCTTCTCTCCGGACTACATCACCAAGGACGGCCGTCGTGACCCACCAGACCTCTGCCACCTTCGCCACCGCGAAGAAGAACAGGACTCCCCTCGCGGAGATCGATGTACGCGACGCCGGTGTCGCCAAGAAGCTCGGACGTGTACTGCCCATGCCCGCCGACCGCACCGCGCGCGTCTCAAGCTTCAATTCCGCCCTCTAGTACTGGCGTAATGACAGGACCCTGGTCCCATAGACTGGTCTGATGACAGGACCCCTGGTCCCATTTCGCGAGATCGTGTTGAAGGTCCACAGCAGATGTGATCTTGCGTGCGACCACTGCTACATCTACGAACACGCCGATCAGAGTTGGCGTACCCGGCCCAAGGCAATCTCTGACGAGGCGATCTCATGGACGGCTCTGCGACTCGCGGAGCATGCCAAGGCCCACGCCCTGCCCTCCGTGTCAGTGATCCTGCACGGAGGGGAGCCTCTGCTGGCGGGGCCGGAGCGGCTGCGCCGCGTCTGCGAGGCGCTGACCGGGGCCCTCGACGGGGTGGCCGAACTCGACTTGCGGATCCACACCAACGGGCTCCAGCTCAGCCCCCGCTATCTCGATCTCTTCGCGGAGTTCGGCGTCCGCGTGGGTATCTCCCTGGACGGCGACAAGGCGGCCAACGACCGGCACCGCCGCTTCGCGGACGGCCGCAGCAGCCATCCGCAGGTCCTGCGGGCCGTGGGCCTGCTGCGGCAGGAGCGCTACCGTCCGCTCGATCTCGGCCTGCTGTGCACCATCGACGTGGCCAACGACCCGGTCGCGGTGTACGACGCGCTGGCCGCGCTGGACCCGCCGCGGATCGACTTCCTGCTGCCGCACGCCACCTGGGACGATCCGCCGCCGCGCCCCGACGGCTCGGCCACCGCGTACGCCGACTGGCTGCTCACCGTCTTCGACCGCTGGGACGCCGGCGGCCGGCCGATGCCCGTACGGCTCTTCGAGTCGGTGCTCTCCACACTGAGCGGCGGTCCCAGCCTCACCGAGTCGCTGGGACTCGCGCCCACCGATCTGGTGGTCGTGGAGACCGACGGCGCGCTGGAGCAGGTCGACTCTCTCAAGAGCGCCTACGACGGCGCGGCGGCCACCGGGTTTGACGTCTTCTCGCACTCCTTCGACGAGGTCGCCGCGCATCCCGGAGTGCGCACCAGACAGCTCGGGCTCGCGGGTGTGAGCGAGACCTGCCAGCGGTGCCCGGTCGTACGCTCCTGCGGCGGCGGTCTCTACACGCACCGCTACCGCTCGGGACCGGCCACGGCCGCCGCAAGGGCCCCGGGCGGTTTCGACAACACCTCGGTCTACTGCGCCGATCTGGAGGCACTGATCCGCGGGATCGAGTCCCGTACGGCAGCCGGCCTCGTCCCGCCCGCCGTCGCCGACACCGGTGAACTGCTCGTCGCCCAGCACGACCTGACCCGCTCGCTGCTGGCCGAGCTGCACGCCGAGCTGGCCGGGCGCGGCGGTGACGCCTGGCAGGAGGCCTGGGAGCTGGCGGGCACGGTCGAGCGGGCCGCGCACAACACAGCGGACGCCGAACCCACCGCGAGCCCCGGACACACCGCGAGCACCGAACCCACCACGGGCACCGAACCCACCACGGGCACCGAGAACACCGCGAGCCCCGGACACACCGACGGGCTGGACGAGGTGCTCGCCCATCCCTACACCCGCACCTGGCTGATCGATTCCGTGGCCGCCCTGCGCGCGGAGCGGCCCGACGCCCTCGCCACCGCGCTCCGGTTCCCCGCGTACGTGGCCGCCGCGGTCATCCGCGGCGGCCTGGATCTGCCCGTCCGGACCGGTTACCGGGACGGCGGACTCCATCTGCCCACCCTGGGCACCGTGCGGCTGGGCGGTCCCGGCGAGCACGGAGAGGCCGAGGTGCGCGTGGCGGGGAAGGGCTTCGTGGTGCGTGCCGCTACGGCGGAGCCGCTCCTCGTACGTCCCGACGAGGCCACCCCGTACTGGCGCCCGGTGCGCCGGCTCGCCCGGGACGGGGCGCCCGGGTTCGCGCTCGACGATCTCGACCCCTACCGCGACTGCTTCGGCGTCCCTGTCCATCCCGGGCTCGGCCATGACGAGGCGGCCGACTGGAGCGACCGGCTGGCGGCGGCCTGGCGGCTGCTCGGGGAGCGGGTGCCGGAACAGACCGCCGAGGCCGCGGCGACACTGTCCACACTGACACCTCTGGTCACCACCGGACCCCCGGCCGCCCACCGGCGCCACGGCTACGCCCACGGCCATGGCTACGGAGCGCTGGGGGTTCCCCTGCACGGCGGCGCCGAGGAGCTGGCGCCCGCGCTGCTGCGCGCTGTGCGCGCCGCCAGGCTGCGGGCGCTGACCGAGGTCACCGATCTCTACGCGCTGGACGGCGAGTGGCACAGACCGGCGCCCTGGCAGGAGGAGCCGGTCCCGCTGTCGGCGCTGCTGTCGGGCGCGTACGAACGGGTGGGGCTCGCCGCGTACGACCCCCGCCACCGCGACCAGGCCCGCCGGGCACTGGACACGCTGGAGGGCGCGGCCGAACTGACCGTCGGCGGGAAGAGCCTGCTGACCACACTCCGGGAAGAGGCCGACCGTGGCTGAGACGACATCGACCGCCGCGCCGACCGACGCCCCTGCCGGGGAACTGGCCCGGGAACTGGCCGCGCTGGGCGTCACCGACGGTACGACCCTGCTCGTCCACGCGTCCCTGCGCGGCACCGGACTGGACGCCGACACCCTCCGTACGGCCCTGCTGACGGCGCTGGGCCCCGACGGCACCCTGGTCGTGCCCGCCTTCACCGAGGAGAACTCCGACACCTCGTCGGCCCACTTCGCCCAGATCCAGGGGCTGACCCGGCGGCAGGCGGCGGCCTTCCGGGCCCGGATGCCCGCCTTCGATCCGCTGACCACGCCCTGCACCGCGATGGGCCGGCTGGCCGAGTCCGTACGCACCGCTCCCGGGGCCGTGCGGAGCACGCATCCGCAGACCTCCTTCGCCGCGATCGGGGGGCGCGCGGCGGAACTCATGGCCGGGCATCCGCTCCACAGCCATCTCGGCGAGGACTCACCGCTCGGCGCGCTGGTGGCGGCGGACGCGCGGGTGCTGATGGTGAATGTGGGTTTCGCCGCCTGTACGGCATTCCATCTGGCCGAATACCGTGTCGGCGCTTCTGTGCGCTCCTATCACTGTGTGGTGAAAGGGCCGGACAACGGCGCGCGGTGGGTGGAATATGAGGACGTCAGCCTCGACGACAGTGATTTCGAGGCGATCGGGGCGTCATTCCCATGGGATCTGGAACAGAAGGGACAGCTCGGCGGAACAACCGCGAGATCGTTCTCGATCAGGGACGCCGTCGACCACGCGGAGTCGTGGATGACTGAAAAGCGGCGTTGATTGACCGAACGGCACGGGGAGGGAGGGGCTCGTTTCCGGAATGATTGGTTCGCTCGTCTCCATGATTTTCAGGGATTTCATGGGGGTGAGTGCTCACACAGGACGGGGGTCGTGTGCAAGCGTTACCGCAGCAGCGAGCGGCTGACCATCGGCCGTACTTCTTTCTCAGTTATGCGCACACGCCGAGGGACGGTGCGGGGGGACCGGACCCGGATATGTGGGTGGAGCGGCTCTTCCGGGATCTGAGCGCCCATGTGATGGCCATGACGGACCTGCCGGCCGGAGCGCAGGCCGGTTTCATCGACCGGGAGATGCGCTCGGGGGAGGGCTGGTCGGAGCGGCTGGCCGAAGTCCTGGCGACCTGCCGGGTGTTCGTGCCGCTCTTCTCGCCGCGCTACTTCGCCAGTGAGATGTGCGGCAAGGAGTGGTTCGCCTTCGCCCAGCGTGTCATCTACGAACAGGCAAAGAGCAATCGCACGGCGGAGGCGATCGTGCCGGCCCTCTGGGTGCCGGTGCCACCGCGTCAACTGCCCGGCCCGGCCGAGCGGTTGCAGTTCAACCACCGGGACTTCGGGGACCGCTATGTCACCGACGGGCTCTACGGTCTGATCAAACTCCGTATATTCGCCGAGGAGTACGAACGGGCCGTCTACGAACTTGCCAAACGCATTGTCAGTGTCGCCGACACCGCCGCCGTCGGCCCGGGGCGTCCCGTCGACTACCGCAACGCTCCGAGCGCTTTCGGCACGAGCGGCGGGCCGCGCCCGATGCAGGTCACCGTGGCCGCGCCCACCCGCCACGATCTCCCGGAGGGCCGGGCCTCGCACTACTACGGCGGAATGGCCCAGGACTGGAATCCCTACCACCCGGACTCCGTAAGGCCGTTGGCATATGTGACCCGGGATCTGGTGCGGTCCCTCAATTACCAGGCCGACATCCTTTCCTTCGACGAGGTGCCCGTACCGCGCGAGGGCAAGCAGTCGCCCACCCGGCCGGAGATCCTGCTGGTCGACCGGTGGGCCCTGCGCGACGAGGAACAGCGCGAGCGGCTCGCCGCGTTCGACGCCGAACACCGGCCCTGGGTGAGCGTCGTCGTGCCGTGGAACCGCGAGGATCAGCAGAACAAGGCCGAGGAGGCCGAACTGGCCGAGCAGCTGGAGCGGACCATGCCGAGAAAGATGGGCCAGGGCCGGGCCGCCTGCCGGGCCGCCGCCAAAGGCGTACCCAGCATGGAGGCGTTCGGCCAGATCCTGCCGCAGGTGGTCGAGGCGGCGGCCCAGCAGTACCTGAGACACGCGGCGGTCTATCCGCCCGCGGGCGGCAGCCATGTCGAACGGCCGCGGCTGCGCGGTCCGATGGCCGCCGAGTACGCGACGACGCACTACATCCCCGAGACGCACGACCTGGCGCCCGATGCGGAGGACACGGATGACAGAACGTCGTGACGGACGCATCGTCACCTTCTACTCGTACAAGGGAGGCACGGGCCGCACCATGGCCCTGGCCAATACGGCCTGGATCCTCGCCGCCAACGGACAGCGGGTCCTGGCCGTCGACTGGGACCTGGAGGCACCCGGTCTGCACCGGTTCTTCCATCCCTTCCTCGATCCCTCCACCCTGGGCGCCACCACCGGCGTCATCGATCTGATCACCGAGTACGCCTGGGCGGCCACCAGCCCGGTGGAGCGCCCCGACGACTGGCACCGCGACTACGCGCGTATCCAGCCGCACGCCGTCTCCCTGACCCCGGAGCATCTCGGCTGGGAGTTCCCGGCGGGCGGCACACTCGACTTCGTCTCCGCGGGCAAGCAGAACCGTGAGTACTCCGCGACCGTCTCCACCTTCGACTGGGACAACTTCTACGACCGGCTGGGCGGCGGCCACTTCTTCGACGCCCTGCGCGACGACATGAAGGCCCACTACGACTATGTCCTCATCGACAGCAGGACCGGTCTGAGCGACATCGCCGACATCTGCACGGTCCATCTGCCCGATGTGCTGGTCGACTGCTTCACGCTCAGCGACCAGTCGATCGACGGCGCCGCCGCGGTGGCCCGCCAGATCGACGAGCGCTACGGCGGTCGCGGTATCCGGATCTTCCCCGTGCCGATGCGGATCGACGAGGGCGAGAAGGAGAAGGCGGACGCGGGACGCGCGCTGGCCCGGCTGAAGTTCGACCGGTTCCCCGGCGGGCTCACCGGGGAGGAACTCACCGCCTACTGGGGCGCGGTGGAGATTCCGTACCGTCCCTACTACGCGTACGAGGAGACCCTCGCGACCTTCGGCGACGAGGCCGGTCTCAGCAACTCCCTGCTCTCCGCGTTCGAGCGGCTGACCACCTATGTCACCGACGGTGCCATCACCTCGATGCCCACGGTCGGCGAGGAGACCAGGCTGCGGGTCAGGGACGCCTTCACCCGGCGCAGGCCCGCGCTGCCCGCCGATCTCTTCCTCAGCTATGTGGCGGAGAACCGGATGTGGGCCGACTGGATCGAGTCGGTGCTCACCCGGGCCGGTTTCCGGGTCGTCCCACGCGATGTCTCGGCGGGCCCGGACGCCCTCGGGAGCCCGGCCGCCGAGAACGCCAGCCGCACGGTCGTCCTGCTCTCCAGCGCCTATCTCAAGTCCTCGCGCGCCGTGGAGGTCTGGGCGCGCGCGGCGTCCGAGGACCCGGGCGGCGCCCGGCGCAGGCTCGTACCGCTGCGGGTCGGCGACGTCCGGCTCACCACCCCGTACATCGACCGCAACCCGGTGGACCTCTTCCGGCTCGACGAGGCGCACGCCACCACGGCGCTGCTGCGCGCGCTGGAGCGGCCCGTACAGCTCGCCGACGCGGTCTCGCCCGGCCCGCGCTTCCCGGGCACCGTGCCCAAGATCTGGAACGCGCCGGCCCGCAACTCCGGCTTCACCGGGCGCTCCCTCGTCCTGGAGCGGATGCGCGATCAGCTCGGCGGCGGGATGGCCGTGGTACTGCCGCAGCCGCAGACCCTGTACGGGCTCGGCGGGGTCGGCAAGACCCAGGTGGCGCTGGAGTACGTGCACCGCTTCATGGCCGACTACGACCTGGTCTGGTGGATCTCGTCCGAGCAGACCGCCGATGTGGTGGCCGGCCTGGCCGAGCTGGCCGTACGGCTCGGGGCGCAGGGCGGCGACGACATGGCCGCCGCCTCGCAGGAGGCCGTCGATCTGCTGCGGCGCGGTGTGCCCTCCTCGCGCTGGCTGCTGGTCTTCGACAACGCCGACGATCCCGAGCAGCTCAAGCGGTTCTTCCCGCCGGGCGGACCCGGCCATGTCCTGGTCACCTCACGTAACCAGAGCTGGTCGCAGTACGGCGACGCGCTGCCCGTCGATGTCTTTCTGCGGGAGGAGTCCATCGAGCACCTCCAGCGGCGCGCGCCCGGACTCTCCGCCGTGGACGCCGACAAGGTGGCCACCGCGGTCGGTGATCTGCCGCTCGCCGTCGAGCAGGCCGCGGCCTGGATCGCGGAGACCGCGACGCCCGTCACCGAGTATCTGGACCAGCTCGGGCGGCAGGCGCCCAGCGTGCTGGCGCTCAACCAGCCCGTCGGCTATCCGGAACCGGTCGCCGCGACCTGGAACATCTCCATCGAGCGGCTCAAGGACCGCTCGCCCGCCGCGGTACGGCTGCTCCAGCTCTGCGCGTTCTTCGCACCGGAGCCGATCTCCGCGAATCTCCTCTACAGCAAGGAGATGATCGAGGCGCTCAAGCCGTACGACGTCTCGCTCCAGGAGACGCTGGTGCTCGGCCGGGTCATCCGGGAGATCGGCCGGTTCGCGCTGGCCAAGGTGGACCAGGTCGGCAACAGCATCCAGGTGCACCGGCTGGTCCAGGCCATCATCAGGGCGCAGCTCACCGAGGAGGAGCAGCAGGACGCCCGGCACGCCGTGCACCGGATCCTCGCGGGCGCCCGGCCCGACGGTGACGAGCCGATCGACAATCCCGCCACCTGGGAGCGGTTCGCCACCATCTGGCCGCATCTGGCCACCTCCGAGGCGAGCCTGTGCCAGCGGCCGGAGACACGGCGGCTGATGATCGACCGGGTGCGCTATCTGTGGAAGCGCGGCGATCTGCTGGCCGCCTTCGAACTCGCCGACGAACTGCGCACGAGCTGGCGGGAGATGCTCGGCAACGACGATCCGCAGTATCTGTATCTGCGCTTCCACCTCTCCAACATCTTCCGCTCCCAGGGCCGTTACGTGGAGGCGCGCGAGCTGGACGAGGAGACTCTCGAACGGCAGCGCAGGGTGCTCGGGCCGACCCATCCGCACACGTACATGACCACCAGCGGACTGGCCATGGACCTCGGCACCCTCGGTGAGTACGCCAAGGCGCTGGAGCTGGCGCAGGAGGCGCACGAGGGATTCAGCGGGATCTTCCACGAGTCCCATCCGAGGACGCTCGCCGCCGCCAACAACCGGGCGCTGAACCTGCGGATGGTGGGCCGCTACTCGCAGGCGCGCGAGATGGACCAGGACGTCTTCGACCGGCGGACCGAGGTGCTCGGCCCCGAGCATCCGTACACCCTCTCCTCCGCCACCAGTCTGGCGCGCGATCTGCGGGAGATCGGCCGGTACGAGGACTCGGTCGCGCTGCTCACCCGGACGTACGCCCTCTACAAGGAGCAGCTCGGGCGGGCCTTTCCCGGCACTCTGGCCGCGGCCAAGAGCCTCGCCGTGTCGTTGCGCAGGGCCGGGCGGCTGGAGGACGCGCGCCGGCTGACCACGGCCACCCGTAACCGCTACCGCGCCAAGTACGGCGGCGAGCCCAACCCGGACTCGCTGGCCTGCGATCTCAATCTGGCCGCCGACCACTTCGCCGCCGGGGAGCCGGTGGCGGCCCGGGATCTGGCGCAGGAGATCGTCGACCAGTACCTCCGGGTGCCGGGCGAGCGGCATCCGTACACCCTCGCCGCGATCAACAACCTCGGTGTCTACCAGTGGGGATGCGGCGCTCCGGAACTGGCGGAGCAGCTTCTCCAGGGCGCGCTGCGGACCATGCGGGAGGTGCTGGGCGACGACCATCCGCACACGCTGTTCTGCACGGTCAGTCTCGCCAACGCCAAGGCGGACCTGGGCGAGCTGGAAGAGGCGCTGGTCACCGAGCGCAAGGCCGTGGCGGGACTGCGGGTGGCGCTGGGCTCGCACCATCCCGAGACGCTCGCCGTCGCCTCCAACATGTGTGTGACGCTGGGGGCGCTGGGCCGCAAGGACGAGGCGGCGCTGCTGCGGACGGAGACGGTCGAGGAGCTGACGCGGCTGCTGGGCGACGACCACGCGCTGACCCGGTTCGCGCGGGACGACCGCAGGGTGTACCGCGATCTGGAGCCGCTGGCGGTGTGAGCGCGGCGGGCGGTGCGGGCGGGCCCGGCGGTGGTGCGGGTGCGGCTGCGGCGGACGGTGCGGGTGCGGCGGGTGGTGCGGCCAGGACGAGGCCGCACCACCCGGCGGCGGGCCTGCCTCCCGCCCGTCGCGGGCTCAGTCCTCCAGCAGCCAGGTGAGGATCCGGGGAAGGGCGTCGAGGGCGGCGAAGTGCGCGGCGGCCGGCTCCAGTACGACGGTCGCGCTCGGGATCCGCTCGGCGAGCCAGCGGGCGTGGCCGACCGGCGAGAAGACGTCCTGCTCGCCGTGCCACAGCAGCACCGGGCCCTGGATGCCGGTGGGGTCGAAACCCCACGGACTGCACAGGGCGATGGCGTCGTCGATCCAGCCGTACGCCGAACCCCGCAGCCCCTCCTGGTAGTTGCGCAGCAGCATCGTCCTGACCCCGGCATCGGCGACCACCATGCGGTCGGAGTCCGTCAGCTCTCTGCGCAGATCGTCCAGCAGCCGCATCGGGTCCTTCCTGATCGCGTCCGCCCGTGGGATGAACCGCGCGGCCATGCCGTCCGGGTCCTTGGACGCGGCGGTGTACTCCAGGACGTTGGAGGCGGCCATGCCCTCGAACCAGTCGAGCCCGTCGGCGTCCCACGGGGCGAGCGTGACCAGCGCCGCCGTACGGGTCACCCGGTCGGGCATCAGCGCGGCGCAGGCCAGGGCGTGCGGAGCGCCGCCCGAGCGGCCCGCGACGGCGAACCGTTCGAGCCCGAGGGCGTCGGCGATCGCCGCCACGTCCTGGACCACATCGGCCACACTGCGGCCCTCCAGCCGGTCGGAACCGCCGTATCCCGGGCGGTCGTAGGCGATGAGCTGCATCCCCCGCTGATACAGCACCATGCCGCGCGGGGCGGGACCCAGCCTGCTGCCCGGTGTGCCGTGCAGCAGGAAGACCGGTCTGCCGCGCGGATCTCCCAGACGTTCCACCATCAGATGCCGCCCGTCCGCCACGCGCAGCCGACGTCGCAACTCCCGCCCCCTTTGTCATATGCGCCTCGGCCATGACCTCGGCACAGCGCTGTGCCCTCCGTACAAGAGCTGTACAAGAGCCCGGTTCATGTTGATTGTCCCGGGCCGCAGCCGATTGCATAAGGCCGATCCGCGCTCCGGTGGGGATGGATTCAGGACAGGACTAGTCCTCACCCGCTGATGACACGGCAGTTGCACCGAGTGTTCGCAAACGGAACGGACACTCCCTGACCTCGGTCGCCGGGCAGGCCGTCCGCCCGGCCGGCCCGTGGTGCGCCCGTCCTGAAGTCGGCCTTGTGCACGGCCGTTCGATCTCGGAATAGTGGGCGGCTCCTACTCCGTGTCAGGTCACCCCACATGCCCCGGCGCGGTTCCCCCACAGGAGGCCGACATTGAACCACCGGCGCATATCGAGGAAAAGGGCGACGGCGGCGGGCGGTGCCGTGATCGCACTGGTCGTCGCGGGAATCACCTTCCAGACTGCGAACGCCAGTGAGGAAACACCCCCGTTCGAGGTCAAGTCACTCACGGCCAAGGCGGCCGGAAATCTCGCTTCCGTCCTCGGCGAGGATCTGGGCGCCGCCGCAGCCGGTTCGTACTACGACGCCGAGTCCGGGGCCCTGGTGATGAATGTCGTCGACGAGCGGGCGGCCGAGACCGTACGCCGGGCCGGCGGCAGGGCCAGAGTGGTCCGGAACTCCCTGGCCGAGCTGAGGAGCGCCCGGCAGGCACTCGCGGACCGGGCGGCCGTGCCCGGCACGTCCTGGTCGGTCGACCCGGTGACCAACAAGGTGGTCGTCACGGCCGACCGTACGGTCGGGGGCGAGGCGTGGGACCGGCTCAGCGGTGTGGTGGAAGGGCTCGGCGGCAAGGCCGAACTGAAGCGGACGGCGGGGGAGTTCACCCCCTTCGTCGCCGGCGGCGACGCCATCACGGGCGGCGGCGGTCGCTGCTCGCTCGGCTTCAACGTGGTCAAGGACGGCGCGCCGTACTTCCTGACCGCCGGGCACTGCACGGAGGCCATCCAGACCTGGTCCGACGCGCAGGGCACCGTGATCGGGACGAACGAGGGGTCCAGCTTCCCGGACGACGACTACGGCCTGGTCAGGTACACCGCGGAGGTCGCGCATCCGAGCGAGGTCAACCTCTACGACGGCTCCAGCCGGCCGATCACCGGCGCGGCCGACCCGACGGTCGGCCAGCAGGTGACCCGCAGCGGCTCCACCACGCAGGTGCACGACGGACAGGTCACCGGACTCGACGCCACCGTGAACTACGGCAACGGTGACATCGTCAACGGTCTGATCCAGACCTCGGTCTGCGCGGAGCCGGGCGACAGCGGCGGCTCGCTCTTCGCGGGCGACACCGCGCTCGGACTGACCTCGGGCGGCAGCGGCGACTGCTCCTCGGGCGGTGTGACCTTCTTCCAGCCGGTGACGGAGGCACTCGCCGTGTTCGGTGCCCAGATCGGCTGATACCTCGCGAGCCCACCCGAAGGGCCCGGACCACCCCGTGGTGGTCCGGGCCCTTCGGGTTGCGCGTGGATGTACGTGGCACCGCGCGCGGCGTACGGCCCGGGGCGACGGCCCCACGGCCCGGGGTGACGAACGTCATCGCTGCGAACGGACACGACCCCCTCGGGGAGCGGTCGGTCCCAACTTCGGTGCCAGGCCGTAGAGGTGGCGGAGAGTGTCTGTTTCCGGCCGGTCGTTGCGAGTCGAACGGAGGCGGCCGTGTGTGCGACCAGGGCACTGGCCGGGGCGCTGACCGGGGATGATGGGGTTATGGTAATCGAACTGATGTCCGATGGAGATATCGGGTGAATGGCTGAAAATGGGGTGGAGTGATGGAGGTGCGACATGGCGGGCCACGCCCATCTGCACGTCGCGTCCGGTTACTCCGCCCGCTACGGCGCGGCCCATCCCGAGCAGCTCGTACGGCGGGCGGCCGAGCGCGGTATGACGGCGCTCGCGCTCACCGACCGGGACACGGTCACGGGTGCCGTGCGGTTCGTGCGGGCCTGCGCCGAGGCCGGTGTCCGGCCCGTCCTCGGTGTCGATCTGGCGGTGGAGGCCGTCGAGCCGCCGCCTCCGGCGGTGCGCCGCCGCACCCCGGCGCGCGGCGGCGCGCATGTCGTCGAGCCGCCGCTGCGGTTCGTGCTGCTCGCGCGGGACCGGGCCGGATGGGCACGGCTGTGCCGCATCACATCGGCCGCGCACGCCGGCACCGCGGCCGGCGCGGCACCGGTGGTGGTGCCGTGGGAGGCGCTGCGCGAGTACGGCGGCGCCGGACTGACCGTGCTGCTCGGACCGCTCTCGGAGCCGGTACGGGCGCTGGCGGCCGGGCGGGAGGACGCCGCGGTGAGGCTGCTGGCGCCGTGGCGGGAGATCTTCGGCGACGGGGTCCGGCTGGAGACCGTCCTGCACGGGCGCTCCGGCACCGGGCCGGGCTCGCTGCGGCTCGCCGCCCGGACCCTGGCGCTGGCCGACCGTACCCGCACCACCGCCGTGCTCTCCAACGCCGTCCGCTACGCCGACCCCGGCCAGCACCGGCTCGCCGACGTCCTGGACGCCGCGCGGCTGCTGCGACCCGTCGACCGGCGCCGGCTGGACAGCGGGCAGCGCTGGCTCAAGGACGAAGGAGCGATGGCCGGCATCGCGCGAGAGATCGCGGAATGCGCCGGAGCGGACGCCCGGCGGGCGGACCGGCTGCTGGCGGACACCGCCGCCACGGCTGCCGCGTGCACCGTCGATCCCGTGGCCGACCTCGGTCTGGGCACACCGCACTTCCCGGAGGCGGCGGTGCTCGGCGCCGGGCCCGGCGCGGACGGCTCGGCGCGGCTGCTGCGCCGGCGGTGCGAGGCCGGCCTGGTCCGGCGCGGTCTGGACCGCGACGGCGCCGCGCTCGACCGGCTGGACGAAGAGCTCGCGGTGATCTCCCGGCTGCGCTACGACCCGTACTTCCTCGCCGTCGGCCAGGTCGTGAGCGACATCAGGGAGCTGGGCATCCGGGTCGCGGCCCGTGGCTCGGGCGCGGGATCGATGGTCTGCCACGCGCTGGGCATCGCCACGGCCGATCCGCTTGATCACCGCCTGCTGTTCGAACGCTTTCTGAGCGTGCGGCGGGCGCTGCTCCCGGACATCGACATCGACGTGGAGTCCGCCAGGAGACTGGAGTGCTACGACGCGATCTTCGACCGGTTCGGCAAGGAGCGGGTGGCGGTCATCGCGATGCCCGAGACCTACCGGGCCCGCCGGGCCCTGCGGGACACCGGCCTCGCCCTCGGGATCGCGCCGGCGGACATCGACCGGATCGCCAAGAGCTTCCCGCATCTGCGGGCGTCGGACATCACCGGCGCGCTCGCCGAACTTCCCGAGCTGCGGTCACTGGCGGCCGAGGCGGAGCGGTACGGGCCGCTGTGGGAGCTCGCCGAGGGCCTCGACTCGCTCGTCCACGGCATGGCCATGCATCCCTGCGGAGTGATCATCAGCGACGCGACGCTTCTGGACCGGCTGCCGGTGCAGCCCACCCCCCAGGGCGACTACCCGATGGCGATGGCCGCCAAGGAGGAGACCGAGGCCCTGGGCAACATCAAGCTGGACGTCCTGGGCGTACGGATGCAGTCCGCGATGGCCCACGCGGTCACCGAGATCGAGCGGGTGACCGGCGACCGTATCGACCTGGACGACCCACGGCAGGTGCCGCTCGACGACGTCTTCGCCTTCAAGATCATCCAGGAGAGCCAGACCATAGGGCTGTTCCAGCTCGAATCGCCCGGCCAGCAGGATCTTCTGTCGCGGCTGCGGCCCCGTGACCCGCAGGACGTCATCGCCGACATCAGCCTCTTCCGTCCGGGCCCGGTCGCCGGCGGAATGCCCGAGCGGTACATCGCCGCACGTCATGGCGGCAGACCGGACTACGCCCATCCGGACCTCGAACCGGTGCTCGCCGACACCTACGGCGTGACCATCTGGCACGAGCAGGTCATCGAGACACTGCATGTGCTGACCGGGTGCGACCGGGCGATGGCCGAGCTCGCCCGGCGGGCGCTCGGTGACCAGGACCGGCTGCCCAGGATCAAGGACTGGTTCCACCGCCAGGCACGCGCCCGCGGGTACGGCGCGGCGGTCCGGGACGAGGTGTGGAAGACCGTCGAGGCCTTCGGCGCGTACGGCTTCTGCCGGGCGCACGCGGTCGCCTTCGCCGTGCCCGCGCTGCAAAGTGCCTGGCTGAAGGCTCATTACCCGGCTTTTCTGCTGGCCGGGCTGCTGGAGCACGACCCGGGGATGTGGCCCAAGCGGGTCATCGTCGCCGACGCCCGCCGGCGCGGTGTCCCGGTCCTGCCCGTCGACGTCAACCGCTCCACGGCGAAGCACACCGTGGAGCGGACCGGCGGGGAGCAGGCCGGTGGGGAGTGCTGGGGAGTACGGCTCGCCCTGTCCGGGGTGCGCGGCGTCAGCGCGGACGAGTGCGCGCGTATCGAGGCGGGGCAGCCGTACGAGTCCCTGTCGGACTTCTGGCAGCGCGCCCGCCCCAGCCGGCCGGTCGCCGAACAGCTCGCGGAGATCGGGGCCCTGGGCGCGCTGCACGACGGACGGCTCACCCGGCGGGACCTGCTGCTCCAGATCGCCGAACTCCACCGGCAGTCCCGTGCCCGGTCCGCGGGCGAGGGCCAGCTGCCGCTGCGGGCGGACGCGGTCGGCGGCGCCGGGCCGAGCGGTCTGCCGGAGATGACCGGGCGCGACATCCTGGGCGCGGAACTGCACACGCTCGGTATCGATGTGTCACGGCATCTGATGGAGTATCACCACCGGCTGCTGCGGGAGATCGGCGCGACCGACGCGGCGCATCTCGCGGGTCTGCGGGAGGGACAGCGGGTGCTGGTCGCCGGGGTACGGTCGGCCACCCAGACCCCGCCGATCGCCAGCGGCAAGCGCGTCATCTTCGTCACCCTGGAGGACGGCTCCGGCCTGGTCGACCTGGCGTTCTTCGAGGACTCCCACCCCGCCTGCGCGTACACCGTCTTCCACAGCGGGCTGCTGCTGGTCCGCGGCACGGTACAGGTGCGCGGTACCCGGCGTACGGTCGTCGGCGCCATGGCCTGGGACCTGGACCGGATCGCCGCCGCCCGCCGCGACCACGGCCCGGAGGCCGCTCTCGCCCTGCTCGGGGCGGACCGTCCGCGACCGACTCCCGCGCAGCCGGGGGGTGTTTCGGACGACGGGCGCGCTCCGGCCGGTGGACGCACTCTGACCAACGGGACGACGGGCGCCCTGCTGCATCCGTATGCCGATCTGCAACCGCCCGGCAGCCGTTCGGCCGACCTGAGGAAGCTCGGCCACCGCAGCCCGGGGAGCGCGGGATGACGTCCCGTCCGCGGTACATCGCGCACCTGCGCCTGCACGCCGTACGGGACGACGACCGGTACGCGGACGCGCTGGATCTCCTGACCGGCATCACCCCGCACGTCCGGGCGGTGGCGCCCGATGCCGTCCAGCTCGATCTGACCTCGGCGCTCAGATACTTCGGCCGCGGGCCGCGGGAACTGGTCGGGACGGCGAAGCTCAGGCTGATGGGCCTGTACGGCGTCGAGAGCAGCGCCGGGCTCGCGGACAACCGCATGGTGGCCACCATGGCGGCCGACGAGTCCGCGCCGGGACAGACCACATGGGTCCCCGCCGGGGAGGCCGCCGCCTGGCTGCGTCCCCGGCCGGTCGCCGCGCTGCCCGGGACCGGCCGTACGACGGCGGCCGTGCTCGGCCGGTACGGTCTGCACACCATCGGCCAGGTCGCCGACCTCCCCGCGGAGACCCTGCAACGCCTTCTCGGCGCCGGCCGGGCCCGCTTGCTCGCCGAGCGGGCCCGCGGCCACGACCCCCGCCCGGTCGTGCCGCCGGAGCGGGCGGTACGTCCGGGCCCTGTCCGGCCGATCCCCGTGGACCCGGAACGTCCGGCACGGCACCTCGCCATGCTGTCGGGACCGGAGGCGGGGGTGTTGTCGGGGCCGGGGCCGGGGTCGCCCGGGTACATCCGGTCCATCGACAACGCCGATGCCCCGCCTCGCGATGCTTCCCCGTGGCCCGAACGGCACGGGGGGTACCCCCTCCACCGGCCGCCCCGGGCCGATCCACGACGACCGACCGGACAGGGTCTGGTCGCCGATCTCGTGCTCGACCGGGACTGTCTCGATCCGGTGTGGCATCACCGCGCCGTTCTGGGACTCGCCGACCGGATCGGTCAGTGTCTGCGCGGTGAGGGCCAGGTCGCCCGGCGCCTCACCCTGACGGTGCGGTACGCCGACGGCGGCTCCACCACGCGTACGCGTCCGCTGACGGAACCCACCGATCACTCGCCCGCCCTCGTCACGGCCGCCCTGGACCTGCTCGCCGCCCTCGGACTGCAGCGGGCGAGGGTCCGTGCCTTCGTGATCCGCGCCGACGGCCTGCTGCCGGCCCGCGGCGCGTACCGCCAGCTCTCCCTGGATCCCGGCGACGACCGCGCCCGCGCGGCCGAGGCCGCCGCGGACCGGGCCCGCCGCCGCTTCGGGCCGGAGGCCGTACGCCCCGCCGCCCTGGCCGGCGACCGTCACCACGGTCAGGGCGGCGGGGCGTACGGCCTCCGGCGCCCAGGAGTTTTTACCGACGCGTAACTTCCCTTCCCCGCTTTACCCGTGCGTAACTTGGCTCAGCGCCACCATCTTTGTGGTCCGGGCCACAGGGCTGAAGACATCGCCATTTCCCTTGAGCCGCAAGGAGATCGCACGATGCTGCCCTGGAAACGCGCGTTCGGACCACTGACCGCGCTGTTGCTGGCCGTCACCTTCCTGGCCACTCCCGCCGACACGGACACCGCCGACACCGCCGCCGAGGCCTACGGCGACACCAACTCCCCGGAGACGAAGGCCGTCGGCGCCGCCGACGAGCAATCCCCCGCCGAGCGGCCCGCCACGGAGCAGCCGGTCACCGGACAGCAGAACCTCGCCGAGACCGGTGGCTCCGGCGCCACCCCGTATCTCGCGATCGGCGGCACGACGGTCCTCGCCATCGGCGCCGCCCTGCTGTTCGCCACGGCCAGGCGCAGG
>NZ_MAUD01000668.1 GCF_001700515.1 Streptomyces lushanensis | reverse complement strand
CCCGGGCGCCCTCACCCGTAGCCGCAGCGTCTCCACCCTGGCGGCCCCCGCCTTCGCCATCGCCATGATGGGACGTCAGATCCTCGGCGCCATCCCGGTGGAGCGCAAGGTGCTGCTGGTCGCGGCGATCGACGTGGCGGGCCATCCGCGGCTCGAAGGACGTACGGTCGAGGAGGTGTTCCGGCCCGGCGCGTGGCGGATCATCGCCCTGGACACCGCGGAGCCGGGAGACCGGGTGCCCGACCTGGCGGACACCCGTCTCGACCGGGCGGGACACCGGCCGCAGGGGCTCGTCTGGGATCTGCACCCCGGCTATGTGCTGCACCCGCGGGACCGCGTCGTCCTGGCGGCCACCCGGCGCGGCCTCGCGGAACTGCTCGGCCGCCGCCCCGCCGGCCGACCCGGGCGGGTCTGACCCTGGCCGGGGATGCGGCCCGGGCGGGCGGGCACGAGAATGGCCACACCGGACGAACGAGGAGGCGGCATGAACGCGGAGTCCGCTGCGCAGCCGGAGGAGCACGAGGGCATCACCCCGGACCGGCTGCTGCACACCGCCGGTGCCGAGGTGACGGCGGAAGACCTGGCCCTGGCCTCGGGCCGCGATCTCACCCCGGAGAACATCGAGTGGGCCAGGCGCCGGCTGGCCGAGCGTGGCCGCGCGGCCGTCGAGGAGCAGCTCCCGTAGTCGCCCGGTCGCCGTCCGCGGTCGCGGACCGCCGTCGCCGTAGCCCCTGAAGAAGGCCGCCGCACGCCGCACGCCGTCCCCGGCCCCGTCCAGGCGCGCCCCCGCCGCACAGCCGCGGCGGGGGCGCGCCGGTGTCCGCCCCGCTCGGCCCCTCGTGGCCTGCGCAACCGTAAACTCGCGTCCTCCCCCTGGTCACTGAACGCACCTACGCTCCCTCTCGGTTGACATGCCCAAGACATGCTCAGCGGGAGGAACAAGGGATATGGCAAAGCTCTTTCGTACCGCGGTCGCGGCCGGCGCCGTGGCCGTGCTCGCTTTCGTCACCACCCCGGCCCACGCCGCCGACCCCGGTCAGCTTCCGTACCCCTCCACCACCGGGGTCGGGGTCCACAACTCCTACGAGAAGGCCACCTTCCCCTATTTCGCGGACGCCCTGGACTCCGGCGCCGGAATGCTCGAACTCGACCTGTGGACCAATGTGTTCGGCGCCTCCTGGCGTGTCTCGCACAGCAACCCGCTGGGCAACGACAACAACTGTGTGAACGCCACGAACGCCGGCGAGCTGCGCAACAAGGCGCAGAACCGCGATCTGGCCGGCTGCCTGTCCGACATCAAGGTCTGGCACGACGCCAACCCGGGCCACCGGCCCATCGTCCTCAAGCTCGAACTGAAGGACGGCTTCCAGGGCAACGCGGGCCGCGGCCCCGCCGCCCTCGACGCCCTGCTCACCAGCAAGCTCGGTGACGCGCTCTACCGTCCCGCCGACCTGGTGGGCGGTCACGGCAACCTCGACCAGGCGGCCCAGGCCGGTGCCTGGCCCACGCGCGCGCAGCTGGCCGGCAAGTTCGTCGTCGAGCTGATCCCCGGCACGGTCGAGGAGCAGAATCCCTTCGACACCCTGTGGACCGACCGCGAGTACGCCACCCATCTGCGTGACCTCAAGGCGGCGGGACGCCTGCGCGAGGCGGCGGCCTTCCCCGCCGTCCACAACGCCGCGTCCGGCGATCCGCGCACCCGGTACACGGACGCCTCGATCCGGCCCTGGTTCGTCTTCTTCGACGGGGACGCCTCCGCCTTCAGCGGTCTCGACACCTCCTGGTACGCGCAGCGGAACTACTTCCTGCTGATGACGGACGCGCACAACGTGGCGCCCGCCATCGACGGCACCAACCCCACCGAGCAGCAGGCCCGCGACCGGCTGGCCCTGCTGGCGCAGCGCAACGCGAGTCTGATCTCGGCCGACTGGCACGGGCTGAAGCCGGTGCTCTCCTCCGTCGTGGCGCGCGGCGCGGCCCAGTAGTCCCCCGGTCTCCTCCGGTCCCTCTCCCACCGACCTCCACCGCACGACCCGTCCCCATGTCCCACGGCCGGGGCGCTCAGCCCCGCTCAAGCTGTTCGGCGTCCCGGCCGTGGGCCGCCAGCACCGTCGCCACGGTGTCCGCCTCCCGCGCCGCCTTGTCCTCCCGGTAGCGGACCACCCGGGCGAAGCGCAGCGTCACCCCCGCCGGATAGCGCGACGACCGCTGGAGCCCGTCGTACGCGATCTCGACCACCAGCTCCGGACGTACGGTCACGGTGAAGCCGTCGTCCCGTACCGCCAGCTCCCCGAGGCGCTCGGTCTGCCACTCCAGCATCGCGTCCGTCAGTCCCTTGAAGGTCTTGCCGAGCATCGCGAACGAGCCGTCCTCGCGCCGCGCGCCGAGATGCAGATTGGAGAGTCTGCCGGTGCGCCGGCCGTGTCCCCACTCGGCGGCCAGCACCACCAGATCCAGGGTGTGCACCGGTTTCACCTTCAGCCAGCCCGCGCCCCTGCGCCCCGCGGTGTACGGGGTGTCGAGCGCCTTGACCACCACGCCCTCGTGTCCCCTGGCCAGGGTCTCCCGCAGGAACTCCTCGCCGGACGCGGCGCCGGTCCCCTCGCCGGGCGTGTCACCGGACGGCGAGGGAACGACGATCCGCCGTACCCGCATCGGTTCGGGCACCAGCCGCGCCAGCGCCGCGTACCGCTCCGCGCCCGGCAGATCGAGCAGATCGTCACCGTTCACCGCGAGGATGTCGAAGAAGACCGGGGAGAGCGGCACCGAAGCCGCCGCGGACCGTACATCGGTACGGGAGCCCACCCGCCCCGCGATCTCCTGGAACGGCCGCGGCCTGCCGTTCTCGTCCAGCGCGATGACCTCGCCGTCCAGGACGAAACGGTCGCCGTCGAGCGCGAGCGCCGCCTCCGTCACCTCGGGCAGCCGGTCCGTGATGTCGTCGAGTGTGCGGGTGAAGATCCGTACCGTCGCTCCCTCCCGGTGCACCTGCACCCGGATGCCGTCCAGCTTCTCCTCGACAGCGCAGGCGCCGAGCCGGCGGACCGCCTCCGTGACGCTTCCGGCGCTCTGCGCGAGCATCGGCAGGACGGGCCGGCCCACGGTCAGCAGGAACTCCTCCAGCACCCGCGGCCCTTCGGCCAGCAGCCGCTGCGCCACCTGTTGCAGCGAACCCGCCAGCATCACCGCCCGCCGCACCACCGGGGCCCCGGCGCCCGAGGTCTCCGCGAGCGCCTCGACCGCGACGGCGTCCAGTGCTCCCTGCCGCAGCTCACCGGAGATCAGCCCGACGAGGAAGCGCTGCTCTTCCTCCGTGGCCGCCGCCAGCAGCCCCTGGACCAGCCGCCGCCGCTCGCCCTGTGCGCCGGGGCCGGCGACCGCGGCGAGCGCGGTGAAGGTGTCATCGACCTCATGCACGGTCAGGGTGGCCCGGTCCGCGGGCGGCGGCGGGTCCTTGAGGGCGTTCCAGCCGACGCCGATACGGCCCTGGGGCAGCCGCCCGGCCAGATACGGAATGACCACGGGCACGTCCTCGGGCCCCGCCGTACGGAACACTCCGGCCAGCAGGGAGATCTTCCGGGACCGCGCCGAGGTCTGCGCGACCTCCCGGGAGACACGGGCGAGCGGTGCCAGCATCATGCAGCCATCGTGCTACGCCGGACGCGTGTGCGCGCGCCCGGTGCGGGCGGCGGTCCGGTGGGCGCGAAGGCCGCCTCACACAAGGGAGCTAGCCTGGCTCCCTGACTCCGCCCGGTGACGGGACGGCCGGGGCGAGGACACGGCGGGGAGGACGGACATGGGCGCGACGGATCCCCTCGGCGAGCGGCACGCCAGGGACGGACGGGATGCCAGGGACGGACAGGACGCCAGCGACGGACGGGACGTCCGAGGCGGCGGTGGGGCCGGTGAGCGATCGGGCGAGCGGGCCGCCGATCCCGGGCTCTTCGGGCCCGGCTCCCTCACCTGGCAGCTCCACAGCGACCCGATGATGTGGATCGCCGGAATCCGCGCCCTCTATCTCCAGGCGCTCCACCCGCGCGCCGTCCGCGGCGTCATCCAGAACAGCGACTTCAGAAAGGACGCCTGGGGCCGGCTGCGGCGTACGGCCCACTTCGTGGGCACCATCAGCTACGGCACCACCGAGGCCGCCGAGCGGGCGGGCGCCCGGGTCCGCCGCATCCACCGGCACCTCACGGCCACCGATCCCGTCACGGGGGAGCGGTACGGCGTCGACGAACCGGCGCTCCTGCTCTGGGTGCACTGCGCCGAGACCGACTCGTACCTCCATGTCCTGCGCCGCTCCGGCATCGCCCTCAGCGACGCGCAGGCCGACCGCTATGTGGCCGAACACCGGGTGGGTGCCCGGCTGGTCGGTCTCGACCCGGATCAGGTGCCCGGCTCCACCGCCGAGCTGGCCGACTACTTCGCCACGGTCCTGCCCGAGCTGGAGTGCGGTCCCGAGGCGC
>NZ_MAUD01000667.1 GCF_001700515.1 Streptomyces lushanensis | reverse complement strand
GGCGAGCAGCGGGGCGGGCAGGGCGGCGGGCGGATCTTCAACGCCGCGCAGCTCATCGGTCCCGACGGCACGCGGTCGGCGAACTACCGCAAGACGCATCTGTTCGGCGACTTCGAGCAGAAGTGGTTCACACCGGGAGAACAGCCCGTCGTCCAGGCCGAGTTCGCCGGGCTGAGGCTCGGCGTCATGATCTGTTACGACGTCGAGTTCCCGGAGAACGCGCGGGCGCACGCGCTCGCGGGCACCGATCTGCTGCTGGTGCCGACCGCCCTGATGCGTCCGTACGACGTCGTCGCCGAATCCGTGGTGCCGGTCCGCGCCTTCGAGAATCAGATGTATGTCGCGTAT
Organism: Streptomyces lushanensis; assembly: GCF_001700515.1. GTDB lineage: Bacteria > Actinomycetota > Actinomycetes > Streptomycetales > Streptomycetaceae > Streptomyces > Streptomyces lushanensis. Next base: position 380 of record NZ_MAUD01000667.1, on the reverse strand, counting down.
GCGAACAGGACCGGCGAGGAAGGCGGGTTCGAGTTCGTCGGGCTGAGCTGTCTCGCCGGCCCCGACGGCGCCGCGCGGGCGCGTGCCGGACGAGGCGAGGAACTGATCCTCGGCGAGGTCGACCCGGGGCTTCTCGACATCTCGCGCGAGGCCAATCCCTATCTGCGCGACCGCCGCCCCGGCCTGTACGCCTCGCTGCTCTGAGCCCTGAGCCCCGAGCCCCGAGTCCTGGGGCCTGGGGCCGGGCCCGGACTCTCCCGCTCGTCCCGTTCCGCCGTACGTACCCGCAAGGAGCCCGTACCCCATGACGTCCACGGTGCCCACCGCCGTCCAGCACACCCAGGCGCAGCCGCCGATCACCATGTTCGGGCCGGACTTCC
>NZ_MAUD01000666.1 GCF_001700515.1 Streptomyces lushanensis | reverse complement strand
GACGGTCAGCGGGACATGGGCGATCACCAGACCGACCGCGTACCGCCCGCACATCGAGTGCCAGCGCGTCACCCGGTCGGATCCCACGCGCCGCTCCAGCGCCGGCACCCGCGCCATCAGCACCACCACGAGGGCGATCGCGTAACCGCCGAGCAGCCCGGTCAGCCGGCCGGCTCCGAGCAGCCACTCGGCGAGATCCACATGGACGACCGGGGTGTTCTGCCACCACAGCGCCATGACGGCCGCCGCGCCCGCCCAGCACAGCACGAGCAGCGGCAGCGCGCCCGACCGCCGCGGGCGGATCGCCCGCATGGTCTGCCGTCTGGCGGCCCGACCGTTGTGCAACATCGCCACGGGACTGCTCCTCGCCACGGGACCGCTCCTCACCTTCCGCCGTGCCCGCCGATACGGATTTGAGCGACGGAGGGTTCAACGAAGTGGCGTGACGCGGCGAGGAGTTCGCTCTTCGGCCGGAAAGGAACTACGGCCGCACGGCGGTGACGGCGGTCCTGCCGGACGACGTGCCGATCGCGAGATGCGGCGCGCGGCGCGGATCCGCCCAGGTCAGGATGCGCTTCATCGCCCCGGCCGGATCTGCTGCG
>NZ_MAUD01000665.1 GCF_001700515.1 Streptomyces lushanensis | reverse complement strand
GAGGCGCTCTTCGCCAACACCGTCGGGGCGCTCTGCGAGGGCACCGGCTCCAATGTCTTCGTCGTACTCGACGGCGAACTGCACACGCCGCCCCTCGCCTCCGGCTGTCTCGCCGGTATCACCCGCGCCCTGGCCGCCGAGTGGGCGGGCGCCCGGGAGACCGATCTGCCGCTGGACGTGCTGGAGCGCGCCGACGAGATCTTCCTGACCTCGACCCTGCGCGACGTGCAGGCCGTCCACCGCGTGGACGACCGCCGACTCCCCGCCGCCCCGGGCCCCGTGACCGTCAAGGCGATGCGCCTCTTCGAGGAGCGCGCCGCGGCGGACCTGGATCCCTAGGAATGTCTTTCCGCCCCGGTCCGTAAACCGGATGACTCCACCGCGTGCGACGGGTACAACTCCCCTGATGACCACCACCCTGCGGCCGACCGGGCCGCTCCGGCAGACCGACGACGGCGGAAAGTCACGCTCCTACGAGGTCTGCGTGAACAGCCGCCCTGTCGGAACAGTAGAGATCGCCACCGACCCCGGCTTCGGCCACAAGGCCGGGACCGTCCGCGCGC
>NZ_MAUD01000664.1 GCF_001700515.1 Streptomyces lushanensis | reverse complement strand
GCCCGGACCCCGTCCGGCAGTAGCGCGCCGAAGGTCGTCGGCCGCGAGGCCGTCCCCACTGCCGTCCGTCCTGACCAGCAGCAGGGCGACGGCCGGTACCCCGTCGCGTGGCTCCGCATCACCGCCCCGCACCGCACCACCCCCACCGCGCACTCGTGGTGCATCTGCGGACGCGACCTGTTCGCCGCCGGCCACGCCCGGGTGCTCGCCCTGATCGAAGACCACACCGCCCACCGCCTCCTCTGCCCGCTCCGAAGCCCCCAGGAAGAGAGGAACGCCGCATGACTGCGGACCTGTGGGACGACGTGGCGCCGCCGGACACCGAGGACACGCAATCAGCAGTGTGGGACGAGCCGGTACCGCTGACCGGGAACCGAATGCTGCGCGACTTCCCCTCCCACGCCTTCCCCGCCTGGCTCCGCGAGTTCACCGAAGCCGTGGCGGAGGAGACGCAGACTCCGGTGGATCTCGCCGGGTGCGTCGCCCTGTCCGTCCTGGCGACAGCGGCAGGGGGCAGGGCCGTGGTCCACGTCCGGGGCAACTGGCGTGAGCCCACCAACCTGTTCACCGTGGTCGCGCTACCGCCGGCCAACCGGAAGTCCGCGGTCTTCGACCTGCTCACCGACCCGGTCTTCGAAGCGGAGAAGCGGCTCAAGGCCACGACCGCACCGACCATCGCGGAAGCACAGATGACCGCCCGCATCGCCAAGGAAGCAGCCGAACGCGCCGCCGCCAAAGCGGCATCCGCCGAGGCCGGCCAGCGGGACGCGCTCGTGCAGACGGCTGTGGACATGGCGCAGACCGCTGAATCCGTGACGATCCCGGTGGAGCCGCAGCTGCTCGCGGACGACGCCACGGCGGAAACCGTCATCTCCCGCATGGCAGAACAGGGCGGACGCATCTCCGTCATGTCTGCCGAGGGCGAGATCTTCGACATCATCGCCGGACGCTACTCCGGAGCCCCCAACATGGGCCCCTTCCTCAAAGGCCACGCTGGGGACCGGTTGAGGGTGGACCGGCAGACCCGCAAGGAGTACATCGACCACCCCGCCCTGACCATGGGCCTGTGCGTCCAGCCACAGGTCCTGGACGACATCGGCCGCATCAAAGGCGGGCGCGGGCGCGGACTGCTCGGACGGTTCCTGTACTCCATGCCCGAATCCATGGTCGGCCGCCGCAAGTCCGCCCCCGACCCCATCCCCGCGGCCGTCCGGGCGGCATACGCGCAGCGAATCATCGACCTGACGCTGTTCCTCGCCGACTGGACCGATCCGGCGGTACTTCAGCTCACCCCCGACGCGGACAGCGCCCTCCTGGCCTTCCAGGACCGCGTAGAGCCCAAACTCGCCGCGCGGGGAGGGGCGTTCGGGCACATCAACGACTGGGCGGGAAAGCTCGTCGGCGCCACCGCCCGCATCGCCGGACTTCTCCACCTCGCCGAGCACGGCACCAACGCCCACACCCGCCCCGTCACGGCTGACACCGTACGCGCGGCCATCGAACTCGGGGAGTACTTCGCAACCCACGCCCTCGCAGTCTTCGACCGCATGGGAGCAGATCCCACCGTCGCCCGCGCCACCACCGTGCTGGAGACGCTGCGCCACCACGACGGGACGGACATCAGCAAACGCGACCTGCTGGTCAAGCTCTCACGCTCCGAGTTCGCCACCGTCGCAGACCTCGAACCATCCCTCGCTCTCCTTGAAGACCACGGATGGGTACGCGTGCAGCCCGTCCAGCGGACCGGCGGACGCGGCCGGCCACCCTCCCCCCGCTACCAC
>NZ_MAUD01000663.1:739-919 GCF_001700515.1 Streptomyces lushanensis | reverse complement strand
CTGCCGAACTCCTCACGGACGGCATGGGCCATCTTGATCGCGGAGATCGAGGTGCCGCCCAGATCGAAGAAGTTGTCACCGACGCCGACGGCCGGATGGAGCAGCAGCCGGCGCCAGATCCGGTGGAGCGCCATCTCGACGTGGTCGCGCGGACTGGCCGTGTTTACCTGACGGGCGGGC
>NZ_MAUD01000663.1:0-706 GCF_001700515.1 Streptomyces lushanensis | reverse complement strand
CCGCCTCGACCTCGCCCGGCTCGATGCGGAAGCCCCGCAGTTTGATCTGGTCGTCGCGGCGGCCGACGTACTCGGCGTTGCCGTCGGGCAGCCAGCGGGCCACATCACCGGTGCGGTAGACGTACTCGCCCGGTACGAAGGGGTCGGGCAGAAACCGTTCCGCGGTCAGATCCGGCCGGTGCAGATAGCCGCGCGCCAGGCTCGCGCCCGCGACGAAGACCTCGCCCGCCACTCCGACCGGTACGGGCCGCAGCCGCCCGTCCAGCAGATACAGCCGGGTGTTGTCCAGCGGACGGCCGATCGGACACTGGCGTTCGCGGGGCCCCGGATCGTCGTAGGCGGTGGTGTAGAGAGTGGTCTCGGTCGGCCCGTAGCCGTAGAGGACGCGCAGTCCGGGCAGGGCCTGCCGCATCCGGTACAGCGCCGACTCGGGCAGCGACTCCACGCCCGTCAGCAGGTGGCGCAGCGCCAGTCCCGCCAGACGCGCGGCGGGATCCTCGTCGATCCACTTGACGTACGACGGAGGCAGGAACGCCTGGGTGATCCGGTGCTCGCGCAGCCAGCCCATGAGCGCCTCGGGATCGCCGCGCAGCTCGTCGGGGACGACATGCAGCACGGCGCCGGTGGTGAGGGGCATGAGGATCTCGTGCACCGAGGCGTCGAAGCCGATGCTCGACCAGAACGACGCGGGCTCGCCCGGGGCCGG
>NZ_MAUD01000662.1 GCF_001700515.1 Streptomyces lushanensis | reverse complement strand
CCCCGGCAACCCCGCCCCGCAACGATCCCGACACCGGCCGGACGTAACGTTGCCACAGAGGCGTGGGAGAATTGAATACTGTAGACAGTCGACACTTAGGCTCAAGGAGAGCGTGATGGCCAGCAAGCCGCCAGCAGGTGATCCGGCACAGGACTCGCCGCGGGTAACGGCCCCCAAACACGCCGCGGCGGGAATCCCCGCCGTCGCGCATTCACTCCTCATCTCACACCAGCAGATGGGCGTGCGCAGGACCGCACGGACGCTCCTCAAGGTCAACCAGAAGAACGGCTTCGACTGCCCGGGCTGCGCCTGGCCCGAGGGCGACCACCGGCACACCGCGGAGTTCTGCGAGAACGGCGCCAAGGCGGTCGCGGAGGAGGCCACCGTGCGCCGTGTCACCCCCGACTTCTTCGCCGCGCACCCGCTGTCCGACCTCGCCGCCCGCAGCGGCTACTGGCTGGGGCAGCAGGGCCGGATCACCCAGCCGATGCTGCTGGACACCGCCGAGGACCCCGAGCACTACAGACCCGTGAGCTGGGAACGGGCCTTCGCGGTCATCGCCGAGGAACTGACCGCGCTCGGCTCGCCCGACGAGGCGCTCTTCTACACCTCGGGCCGCACCAGCAACGAGGCCGCGTTCCTGCTCCAGCTCTTCGCCCGCGAGTACGGCACGAACAATCTGCCGGACTGCTCCAACATGTGCCACGAGTCCTCCGGCTCCGCGCTCGTGGAGACCATCGGCATCGGCAAGGGCAGTGTCTCCCTGGAGGATCTGCACCAGGCGGACCTGATCATCGTCGCCGGCCAGAACCCGGGCACCAACCATCCGCGGATGCTCTCGGCGCTGGAGAAGGCCAAGACCGCGGGCGCGAAGATCATCTCGGTCAATCCGCTGCCCGAGGCCGGCCTGGAGCGGTTCAAGAACCCGCAGACCCCCCTGGGCATGGTCAAGGGCGCCGCGCTCACCGACCTCTTCCTCAAGATCAGGATCGGCGGCGACCAGGCCCTCTTCCGGCTGCTGAACAAGCTGATCCTCCGGACGCCCGGCGCGGTCGACGAAGCCTTCATCCGTGAACACACCCACGGGTACGAGGAGTTCAGCGCCGCCGCCGACGCCGCCGACTGGGACGAGACCCTGACCGCCACCGGTCTGGAGCGCGCCGAGATCGAGGAGGCACTCGCCCTCGTCCTCGCCTCGCGGCGCACCATCGTCTGCTGGGCGATGGGCCTGACCCAGCACAAGCACTCCGTGCCGACCATCCGCGAAGTCGTCAACTTCCTGCTGCTGCGCGGCAACATCGGCCGCCCCGGCGCCGGCGTCTGCCCGGTGCGCGGCCACTCCAACGTCCAGGGCGACCGCACCATGGGCATCTTCGAACGCCCGAGTGACGACTTCCTCGACGCCCTGGACCTCGAGTTCGCCATCACCTCGCCGCGCCACCACGGCTACGACGTCGTACGGTCCATA
>NZ_MAUD01000661.1 GCF_001700515.1 Streptomyces lushanensis | reverse complement strand
CACCTAACCCGCCCCGGCCGAGTCCGGCGCTGATCTTCGACGATCCGCTGGACCAGCAGTCCTCGGACGACACGGACGGCGGCTGGGGAGAGCGGCCCGCCGCGAGCGGGGACAGCGCCGCCGATCTGGCCCGTTTCCTGGACGAGAAGCCGCCCCACCACCTCTGAGTGCCACCGCCGCCGCCCCCGGCAGCCGGGCCCTGTGCAACCGGACCCCGTCCGCTCCGTCCTCGCGGATTTACCTGGGGCTCTGCCCGGACCCGTCGCGCTGGGCGACCAGAGCGTCCCTGATCTCCTTCAGCACTTCCAGCTCGCTGACCTCCATGACCTCCTTGACCTCTTCCTTGGCGGCCTGCTGCCTGGCCCGCCTGGCGAGATACCTGGCCATCGGCAGGACCATCAGGAAGTACACGACGGCCGCAGTGATCACAAAGGTGAGGACCGCGCTCAGCACCGTGCCCCACATGATCGGAATTCCGGTGACCACCTCGCGGAGGATCATCGGGCGCCGGCGGTATGTGTCGGAGACCCACTTGCCCACCGAGCGGCGCACGAGCTGCTGGAGCTGGTGCGGTTCCGCGACACCGTCCTGCGCCGATCTGGCGATCGCCTCTTCGACCTTGGGGAGCACGGCGGCGAACGCCGCGTCCTC
>NZ_MAUD01000660.1:341-889 GCF_001700515.1 Streptomyces lushanensis | reverse complement strand
GCGCGGGTTTGGGACCGCGGGTTTGTGGCATGGGGTGCGGGGAATGCCTGCGCCCCATGACGTGTTCTTCGTTACGAACACGAGGAGGAGCGGTAATCGTGCTTGATCCGCAGGGTTTGTACGAATGGGAGCCCAAGGGCCTGGCCGTCGTCGACATGGCGCTGGCGCAGGAGTCGGCGGGCCTGGTCATGCTGTACCACTTCGACGGCTATATCGACGCGGGTGAGACCGGCGACCAGATCGTCGAGAACCTGCTGGAGTCGCTGCCGCACCAGGTGGTGGCCCGATTCGACCACGACAGGCTGGTCGACTACCGCGCCAGGCGTCCACTGCTGACCTTCCGGCGCGACCGCTGGACGGCCTTCGAGACGCCGTCACTCGACGTACGGCTCGTGCAGGACGCGACCGGTGCGCCGTTCCTGCTGCTGTCCGGACCCGAGCCGGATGTGGAGTGGGAGCGTTTCGCGCTCGCCGTACAGCAGATCGTGGACCGTCTCGGCGTGCGTCTGTCCGTCAACTTCCACGGGATTCCGATGGGCGTTCCGCAC
>NZ_MAUD01000660.1:0-312 GCF_001700515.1 Streptomyces lushanensis | reverse complement strand
TCCTACCCGGACGCGGCGCTGACCGCGCTGGAGGCGATCACGGCGGCGACCGGGCTGGTGCTGCCGAGCATCGCCCACTCCCTCCGTACGGAGGCCCAGCGCACCCAGACCGAGATCGAGCGCCAGCTCGGTGAGGGCGACGAGGAACTCGTCTCGATGGTCCAGGGACTTGAGCACCAGTACGACGCGGTCGCGGGCGCCGAGACCCGCGGCAATCTGGTCGCCGAGCCGACGGAGCTGCCGTCCGCGGACGAGATCGGCCGGGAATTCGAGAGGTTCCTCGCGGAGCGGGAGGGCGACGGCGGCGGAGCG
>NZ_MAUD01000659.1 GCF_001700515.1 Streptomyces lushanensis | reverse complement strand
CGACGGCGGTGAGCACCTCCGGATCGATATGGATACCGAGCGCGTGCGCCGCCGTACCGCAGAGCCGGACCGGCGTACGGGGCTTGCCGGAGGTGGCGCGCCGCTGGGCGTCCTCGATCAGGATGCCCCGGTCCAGCAGCGAGCGCGCGATCCGGGAGACCGACTGCTGGGTGAGACCGGTGCGGTGCGCGATCTCACCCCGGGTGATGGTGCCGGAGAGCCGTACCGTCTCGATGACCACGCACTCGTTGAACGAGCCCAGATCGATCTGGTTGACCCCGCTCCAGGACTGGTGGCGCGCCGTGGCGCCGGTCGCCCGGTCGGCGCCGAGATGCCCGGCCACGTTCTCCCGCAGCCAGCGCACCGCGGGGCACGGCCGGTCGGGGCGCGCCGTCGCGTACCGCTCCAGTTCGGCGGCGAGATCGAGATAGACACGGCGCGAGGACTCGGGATGGCTGGTGCTGTCGAGCGCGACCATGGCCCGGAGGAAGGTGCGCCAGGTCGACCGCGCGGGAATCCGGTGATGCGTCACCTTCCCCTCACGCGAGGGCGGTACGGGCACGGAGTCCGCGTCCCAGAGGGTGATCGCGTGCAGGCCCAGGTCAGGATGGCTGCGGCTCGCCTCGGTCAGATACTCCGACAGACCGCCCGCCGCCGATCCGTTCCCGCC
>NZ_MAUD01000066.1 GCF_001700515.1 Streptomyces lushanensis | reverse complement strand
GGCCGTTGTGGCTGGTCTTGACGCAGGTGTAGATGTCGTGGAGCTGAGCGGTCGTGAAGCCCACGCCGTCGTTGAGCGCGCTGCCCGAACGGACCGCGACGGTCACCGCGTCCTTGGCGAAGGGGATCCACGTCAGGCCGGCCGGGGGGCTGCCGGCCGGGGGCTGGGTGGAGCGGGCGAAGTCGACACAGTTGATGGCGGGGTTGTTGAGGTCGTTGCGCAGCGCCTCGACTCCGGCCGCGGAGCCGTTGGGCCGCGGGATCACGCCGCCGGTACGGCAGGTGACCGGGGTGGTGCCCGTCGCGTCGTACGACTGGATGAGCTGGTTGTCCGGGGTGCCGTTCGGGTCGGGGATGACATTGCCCAGGGCGTTGACCACGTCCTGTGTGGCCTCGGCGCCCACGCCGACGATCTGGCGGGTCTCGGAGTCGGCGGATGCGGGGGTGGTGAGCAGGCTCAGACCGAGGGCGGCGGCGCCGGCAGCGGCGGCCAGGCGAATACGGAACTTGACGTTCACTTCTGTTCTCCTCCGTGCGTACGGATGGCGAGCAAGGGACGGTCAAGCGGAATCCGGACTTCTTACTGCCGACCCGTCGGCCGACACCGTGAACAGTTCCTCACCCTCCCTCGGGAAATCCACCAACTCCACTGAAGGAATGGGTGACGAGGGCATTTCCTAGGCGACTCGTAGAAGATGAGCGAATTGCCACGGAGGAATTGCGGTTCGCAACAATGGGTCGGGCGCCGGAGGACATCGAGGACGCGTACGAGCACGGGGGGGCGGAGACGCGCCGGCACCGGCCGAACGATCGCGCAAGAGCCTCCGACCGATCGTGGTCAGAGGCTCCGCCGCTGGTCGGACACGGTGGGCGCGGACGGTTTCGAACCGCCGACATCTGCTTTGTAAGAGCAGCGCTCTACCCCTGAGCTACGCACCCGTGGATGAGGGAACAGCGTACATGGCCGAGGGGCCCCGGCCGCAAACGGGCCTGGGCGGCACGGGTACGGGGGGTATCCCCACCACCGGGACGGTGGGCGGCCGGATCGGCGCGGGCGGCGCGCGTCCCTACGGTGGGAACACAGTCAGGACGCGCAGCGCGTGCACAGGGACGCGCACTATCCGGGGGACGATCACCATGGCCGCACGCCGTAACCGCACCCGTACGCTTCTCGCCTCCGGCGGGGCCCTTCTCGTCGCGTTCGCCGTCGGCGGATGCAGCGGTACGGACGCGTCGGACGCACCGGCCGAGAAGAAGTCGTTCGCACTGAGCGGTAGGACACTGACGATCGAGGCCGAAAACTCGGTGGTGCGTCTGGTGCCCGCCGATGTGAAGAACATCGAGGTGACCCGGCGGATCGACGGCTGGGTGTTCGGCGGCAGCGGGCCCCGGGGGAGCTGGAGGATGACCGGCGACACGCTGTCCCTCGCGGTGAGGTGCCGGGCGATCGCCAGCGACTGCGAGGCGCTGCACGAGGTGAGGGTGCCGCGCGGAGTGGCCGTGACGGTGCGCGGCAACAACGGCAGGATCACGGCCACCGGCTTCGACACCGCGCTGAAGCTGAGGTCGGACAACGGATCGCTGACCGTCCGGGACTCCAGCGGGCCGGTCGATCTGGAGAGCGACAACGGAAGGATCACGGCGGAGGGCCTCTCCGCCGGAACCGTCACCGCGAAGTCCGACAACGGAGCCATCCGCCTCGGGATGAGCGCCGTACCCGACATGGTCGACACCGTCAGCGACAACGGCCGGATCACGATCGATCTCCCCGCGTCCAGGACGTCGTACGCGGTGAAGGCGTCGAGCGACAACGGCGATGTCGACGTGGACGTACCGAAGGACCCGCGCAGCGCCCATGTGGTGAACGCCCGCAGCGACAACGGGAAAATCACCGTGCGGACCGTGAAGGGCAGCGGCTGAGACACGGGCGGAGCGACGGCCCCGGACACCGGAACTCGGCCACGAAGCGCGAACTAACCGGCCCGTGTGTTCGTCCTTACCTGGTGGGAGAATGGACCAGGCAGGGCGAACTCGGCACGGGAGAGGGATGTGACGGCGACACACGCAGAGCCGCACGCAAGAGCCCAAGCTAAGGCGAGTGCCGTCCGTGATGTCCTCACGCTGATGCTGCTGCCGCTGCCGCTGATCGCCGCCGCGCTGCCGGCCACCTTCGCCGGTGGCGGTACGCGGCGCTGGTTCGGCGGCCGGGGCGAGAGCCAGCGCGCCGACGCCCAGGCCGCGAAGGACGCCGCCGCGGCCTCCTTCTACGAGCTGGACACCGCCCAGCGCGATCTGCGGATCTCGATAGAGACCATCACGGCGGTGGACGGTTCGCCGGGGGCCCGCCAGGCCGTCGCCGACTTCGCGGCGCTGGGCCGGCGTATCGACGAGGTGAGCCACACCTACATCACCGCCGTCGACGCGCACGACCTCGACCGGGACGATCTGGAACCCTCCGTCGCGTCCAAAGCCCGTGGCGAGCTGACCAAGGCCAAGGCTGATCTGGACCGGGTCAAGGGCGAGCTGGACCGGTTCGAGCAGGGGCTCGGACCGCTGCTCGACAAGGCCGAGACCCAGCTCGCCCGGCTGGCGCCCGCCGTGGAGCGGGCCCGGCAGGCGCTTTTGGCCGCGAGCAACGCGCTCGACGCCGTACGCGCCTCCGGACTGCGCGCGGACGAGCTCGCCGCCCGGCTCGCCGCGCTCGGCCCCGAGCTGACCAAGCTCAACCAGGGCGCGGGGCAGCACGGCGTGGCGGACACGCTCCAGCGCGCCGACCGGGTGCTGCGCGACGCCGAGGCCGTACGGGCCGAGGCCGAGCGGCTGCCCGAGCGCGCCCAAGAGATAGACCGCCGGCTGGTCTCGCTGCGTACCCGCGCCCAGGCCCTGACGACCCGCGCCGGGTCCGTGGAGCCCGTCCTCAGCGAGCTGCGCCGCCGTTTCGCCGCCGCGTGCTGGCAGGACCTCCAGCAGGTGCCCGACCATGCGGCGACCAGCGTCCGTCAGGCCGAGGAGAAGCTGAAGGAGGCGGGCAAGGCGCGCGAGGAGCAGCGGTGGGCGGACGCGACCTCACTGCTCAGTACGGCGCGGGCCCTGCTGAACGGTACGGACGAGGCGGTCTCCGCGGCCGGTGACCGGCTGCGGCAGCTGAACGCCGTCTCGAAGGACCCGCAGCAGGAGATCGACCGTACGCGCTTCGCGATCCGCGACGCCCAGCGGCTGGCCATGAGCGGACGCCATACGCCCGAGCCGCGCCATGCCCGCCCGCTGGACGACGCGGTGGCCAGGCTGGAGCGCGCGGTGGCCGCGCTGGAGGGCCGCCATCCCGACTACTGGCACTTTCTGACCGAGACCGAGACCGTACGGAGCACCGTGGCCCGGGTCGTCTCGGACATCCGCGAGGAGCGCGGCGCTGCGGCGCCCGGCCACGGCGCCTGACGCGAGCGGACCCGGTGTCCGCCGTGATCGGCCCGCCCGGCCACGGCGTCTGATTTGTCCCGGACCCCGGCTGGGCGGATGCTGGGTACTACGCCGTACGCCAAAGGAGGCCGCAGATGGCCACCCAAGCGCTCCGCCACCCTCACCGGCGGCGTGTCAGGCTCGATGAACAGCTCCCCGTCGACCACCGGCTGAACCAGGTCTACCGGATCGGCGCCGGACTCATGGGGCTGATCCTGATCGTCTTCGGCATTCTCGGACTGATCGACAAAATCGGTTTCTTCGACACCGGCGGCGCCGGGGTCGCGGGTCTGAACACCAATGGCGCACTGGGCGTGCTGTCCATCTGTGTCGGACTCCTGCTTCTCGCCGGTATGACGATCGGCGGGAATCTCGCCTCGACGCTGAATATGGTCCTGGGAGTTCTCTTCATCGCCAGCGGCTTCGTCAATCTCGCCCTGCTGGACACCGGTTACAATTTCCTCGCCTTTCATATGCCCAATGTGCTGTTCAGCTTTGTGGTGGGGCTGCTGCTGATGTTCTTCGGCATGTACGGAAGAGTCAGCGGCGGTCTGCCGCACGACAATCCGTACTGGCGCGCCCGCCATCCCGAACAGGCGGAGCACGAGCAGCGGCTCCGCGCCAAGATCGAGCAGGTGCGGGCCCATGGGCACGGGTACGGACATCTGCATGATCACGGCTATCAGTACGAGCGGGAACGGGACGAGCGGGAGCGGCACGAACATGAACAGCCGCACGAGAGGAGCCGGACGGACAGCGGCTCCCCCTCCTGACGGACTGCGGCTCCCCTCCTGAGCGGGCACCCCTCCAGAGCGGGCACCAGACCCGAACGGACACCCGGCGCGGCCTGCGCCGGATAGCCTGGTGCCATGCCTCGCTACGAGTACCGCTGCCGCTCCTGTGGTGACACCTTCGAACTCAGCCGTCCGATGTCCGAGTCCGCCGCCCCGGCCGCGTGCCCGGCGGGCCACGACGACACCGTGAAGCTGCTGTCCACCGTCGCGGTCGGCGGCACCGCCAAGGCCGGCTCCCCCGGCCCGGCCGCCGCGACCGGCGGCGGTGGCGGGGGATGCTGCGGCGGTGGCTGCTGCGGCTGACCCGCCGCACGGACCGCGCTCACGGACCCCACGGACCTGCCCGTACGCGCACGGCGCGATGACGGCCGTACGCGTACGGCGCGGTGACGGTCAGGCCGCGCCCCGGGCGCCGGCGGCCAGGCTGAGGCGCCGCAGGATCTCCTCACCCGCCGCGACGCCCGTTTCCTCCAGTACGTCGACATGCGGGGCGCCCCAGCCCGTGTCGGCGAGTTCGCCGTGGCCCGGGCGCCAGGCCCGGTCGGCGGCCAGCAGCAGGTCCGCGTCGAGCAGGGAGTCCCCGGCGGCGAGGGTGAGTCCGGCTCCCGTCCTGCGGGCGATCTCGCGCATCGCGGCGCTCTTGGTGAGCGGCTGCGGTACGGCGTAGATCTTGCGGCCCTGAAGGGAGACCGTCCAGCCGCGGCCCCGCGCCCACTCGGAGAGCTCCTTCACCCAGCCCTCGGGCAGCAGGGTGCGGTCGACCACCAGATAGGCGAAGAGGTCCTCCGCGATCCGCTCCTTGAGCAGCCACGCCGGATCGGCGGCGGCGAGCAGATGGGCACGGACCTCGGCGAGCGGCGCGCACTCGTCGGCGAGCCGGTCGGCCACCCGCGCCTGCCAGGCCGTGTCGGACACACCGTCGACCAGGATGTGGCCACCGTTCGCGCAGATCGCGAATCTCGGTTCGGGACCCGGCAGATGGACCCGGCCGTACTGCTCCCGGGTACGGGTGGTGGTCGGTACGAAAACGGTCGTGCGGGCCAGCTCTTCGAGCAGCCCGGCCGCCGTCTCGGTCAGATACGACAGCGGCTTGCTCCCGTACACCTCGACACAGAGCAGCCGAGGCGCCTCGGCGTCCGGCATCGGGAGCTGGAGCGCGGCGGCCGAGTAGATGAGCGTACGGTCCAGATCGCTCGCGACCAGGACCGGGGCCGGGACCAGGGCAGGCGCCGGGCGCTCGGGCGCGGGCTCAAGGGCTCGCGCCGTCAGGGGAGCTTCCCTCGGCGCGGAAGCCTCCCTCGGCACGGAAGCTTCTGCTGTCACGGGAGCCTCTCTCGTCACGGAGACGTTCACGGCGCGGTCACCGCCTTGCCGTCCGCTCCGGTCGCGCCACGGGTGTACCGCGGGTGGATCAGCCCGACGCAGGTGTACGGAAGACCGTCGACCTCCTCCACCGGCACGCCCCGCTGCCCCGCCAGCAGCCGGACATGGTCGAGGTCCGCGCCCGCGCCGCGCTGGGCGAGGATCTTCCAGGGCACCCGGCGCAGCAGCACACGCGTGGTCTCGCCGACGCCCGGCTTGACGAGGTTCACATCGTGGATGCCGTACTCCTCGCTGATCCGCTCGACCGCCGCCCAGCCTTCCCAGGTCGGGGCCCGGTCCGCCGCGAGCAGTTCCTTGACCTCCGCGTCGACGGCGTCCACGACCTCCTCGAAGTGGGCCGCGACGGTGTCCAGGAAGTGGATCGAGACATCGGCGCCGGCGAGTTCGCCGTAGTGCTTGGCACCGTGGAAGTCGTCCGGGCCGACCAGGTCGGACCGCAGGACGGTACGGGAGATCAGCCCGGAGACGGTCGAGTTGAGGCAGGCGGAGGGAATGAGGAAGTCCTCGCGCGTGCCGTAGGTCCGTACGCAGCCGCCAGGATCGGCGAGGACCGCGATCTGCGGGTCGAAGACGCCGGTGCCCGGGTTGGCCTCCGCGAACCCGGCCAGCGCGTCGGCCAGTTCACGGGTGATCGCGCCCTTGCCGGTCCAGCCGTCGACAAACACCACATCGGCGGGATCGTGGTGGGCGGCGAGCCAGCGCAGGGCATTGGTGTCGATGCCCCGGCCGCGCACGATGGAGACGGCGTAGTGCGGCAGGTCCAGACCGTGCCGCCGCTGGGCCCAGCGGCGCATCAGTACGCCGACGGGCGTGCCGGCGCGGGCCAGGGAGACCAGGACGGGACGGGACGCGCGCTCGGCGAGCACGGTCTCGGTGACGGTGCCGACGGCGTGCGCGATCCGGGCCGCCGAGGTCTCCAGGGCGGAGAGGAACAGCTCCTGGTACTCGGCGCTCGGCTGGTACTCGACCGGTAGCGATTCGGCGTAGTGCGCGCCACCGCTCTGGATCGCCTCCTCGCGCTCCTCCGTCGGGGCCTCCAGCTCCACGTCGGAGAGGTCCTGGAGCAGCCAGCCCACGTCGTCGGGCGCGTAGGAGGAGAAGGCGGGCCCGCGAAGGGGTTCGGGCAGCATGGGGGGTTCCTGCCGTTCGGCGTCGTGCGGGGAAGAGGTGGTGTGCGGGAAAGAGGTGGCGTGCGGGGAAGAGGTGGCGTGCGAGGAGGCACCGGCGCGGGAAGGGGAGTCGGCGCCGGAGGAGGAGTCGTACGAGGAGCCCGGGAGATACGCGGGCACCACCGCCAGAACCACGCGCGGTATGTGCGCGGCGAGTTGCGCCAGCAGACCGTCCGGGCCGTGCAGTTCCGGCGAGTCCGCGAGGGAGTCGACCACGGCGACCACCGCGTCGAAGCCGCCGCCCGCGACGTTGTAGGCATACCGGTCGCCGGTGCCCTCGCCGTCGGGGAAGGCGGCGGTGTCATGGGCGGGGAAGACAAGACGGCTGCGTATGGCGTAGCCGGGATCGTCCACGGCCAGCACCGGGGACCGGGTGGTGGTGGAGTACCGCACCTCCGCGCCGGAGATACGTTCCAGCGCCTCGGCCAGTCTCAGGGGCGCGTACATCAGCTCCTCGAAGCCGAGGACGAGGACCCGCCCGGCGCCGGCGAGCCGATCGGCCAGCGTGGTGGCCAGCGCGGGCAGCGCGGACTCCAGCCGGGCCCGATGGGCGGGGGTGAAGCCGTGCCGGCCGCCGTCCGGGACCCCGGCCGGCCAGTCCAGATCCACCCGCTGAACCGTCCCGGCGGCCGGACCTCCGCCCGAGCCGGTGTCTCCGCCCGCGTCCCCGTCCGCGCCGTCCGGACCGTACGGAGGCCGGGGCGCCCCGGCCGGTGTCGTACCCTCCGGCGTCGCACCCGTCGCCGTCGCCGCGCTCTCGTGTTCCTCGACCAGTGCGCGGCCCTTCTCCAGCACGCCGTCCGGCAGCTCGATGGTCCCGGAGGCGAGCGTGATCAGATCCACGCGCGCGCCGATCCGCTCCGCGAAGTCCGCGAGCCGTCCCTGGTCGGCCGCCGAGCGCATGTCCACCAGGGCGACGATCACGTACCAGCCGCGCGGATAGCGCTCGTGGAGCGCGAGGACGGTGTTGAGGACGGTGTTCCCCGTGGAGAACTCGTCGTCCACGAGGACCAGCGGGCCGTCCGAGGCGAGCAGCGCGGGATCCTCCGGCAGCAGCAGATGGGAGGTGGCGTGCGAGTGCGACTCCTCGAAACCGCCCGCCCGCTCCACACCCGGCACCGGCCGGCGCGTGGAGTGCAGATACGGCGCGTGGCGCACGCCGTCCGCGACCGCGTGGCCGAGTCCGGTCGCGGTCTCCGCGTAGCCGAGGACGACGGCGCGCGCCACGTCCGCGCCGAGCAGTTCCCGTACCCGCTCGCCCAGCCGGACGCCGGTTCCGTATACGACCTCGGGTCGTTGCGGTACGTGTTTGCCCAGCACATTCGAGACAAGGAGATGGGCCCGCCGGGGATTGCGGCGCAGGGCCAGTCCCAGCAGATCCCGTAGCCCCTCGGCGCCCGCGAGCCGCACTCCGAGCCGCTCGGCGACCCAGGTGCCCGACCAGACCATCCCGGCGTTCTCCTCCTTCCCTCCGGACGTCCCCGCCGGCCCCCCGGACGCCCGCGCGGACATCCCCTCCGACCCCGAGGACGCCTCAGCACCCGCGGACGCCTCCACAGACCGTTCCGTGCCGCTCACTCGCCGAGACCGGCGGTGAGCAGCTCCACGAACCCGACGTCCTCGCGCGCGACCCCGAAGACCTCGGCCCGCTGAATGGTCCGCTCGGCCCAGGCGCGGTGGGGCTTCACCTCGTTCATCTTGTTCGTGTACGCCGAGCGCAGCACTCCGCCTCCGTCGCGCTCCGGCCGCAGGATGTCCTGGGCGTCGCTGAACTCCTCATGGCTGACCACCGACAGCGCGTGGACGGGCGGCACATGAGAGGGATGGATACAGGTCTTGCCCAGCAGTCCGTTGGCCCGGTCGAGCTCGATCTCGCGCAGCAGTCCGTCGAGATCGTGCTCGATCAGGGCCGTACGCAGCTCCTCCGCGCGGCCTTCGAGGAACGGGCTGCGCCGGAGCTGGGGCTTGAACATACGTTCCTGCAGACGGAAGTACTCCCACACCGGGCCGGTGATCGTGAAGCCCGAGCCGTCCGCACGGCCCAGCACATTGACCACATCCGCGATGACACCCGCCACGATGCGTACGTCGTACGCGGTCATGTCCGGCGATCTGCGCAGCCCGTACGCGGAGCAGAAGTCGGTGACGCCCAGCCGCAGCGCGAGCACGCGGTCGCGGTACTTGTCGACGACATTGGCGATCCCGGTGAGCGTCTCCGTCCTGGTCTCCAGATGCAGCAGCTCGGGCGATTCCAGCACCGGCATCGCGTAGAGCTGATGGCCGGTGGCACTCTCCGCCTCGGCGAGCGCCTCCAGAAAGGGCGTGCCGCGCTCCTCGGTGAACTTCGGCAGTACAAATCCGGACAGCAGCCGGATCGAGGAGCCCATCCGCCGGGCGAGGTCAGGAATCTGCCCCGGCTCACGGACCCGGATGAAGAGCAGCGGTGTGGCCGCGCCGCGCTCGTCGAGATCGGCGAACTGCCGGACGAGATTGGCCTCGGCCGAGTCGACCTCGGAGTCATGGATGGAATCCTCCAGGCAGAGCACCATGGAGACGACTCCGCGCCGGGTCTGCTTCACCACGTCGTCGGCGAGCCGCGGCCGGGTGGCCGGGCAGTAGAGCGTGGCCCCGAGAGCAGCCGCCAGGAGACGGGCCGGAGAGCCCGCGGTGAACTCGCACGGCTCCTGATGGAACAGACCCTCCCGGGCAGCGGGCGGGATATGCCCGAAATGACGCATGTGAATCCCCCGTACTGCCGATGTGGCCGGTTGGGCATGTGGCCGGTAATAGTACGTACGGACGGGTGTCAAGAGTTCCCACGCTTCATGAAATCCAGGTAACTCGTCCGCTTCGCGCCCATGTCCTTGGTGTAGTGGATGGATCGGGCCGCCCCCGCGTTGTCCGCACGGGTGACGGGAAGGCAGGATGACTGGCATGACGCACGCGATGCTGAAGGGCTCGAACGTCCCCCTCGACGCCATGGCCGTACGAGCCGTGCTGCGGTGGTCCCCGGGTGCCGGGGTCCCCGATGTGGATGCCTCCGCCCTGCTGCTCGGGTCCGGCGGCCGGGTGCGTTCCGACGAGGACTTCGTCTTCTACAACCAGCCCCGGCATCCGTCCGGGCTGGTCCGGCGGCTGCCCAAGAAGCAGGTCGGCGAGGCGCTGACCGATACCGTCGAGGCCGATCTCGCCGCGCTCGACGCCTCCGTCGAACAGGTGGTGCTCGCTGCCTCCTCCGACGGCGCGAGTTTCCAGCATGTCAGCGATCTGCGGATCCTGCTCTACGACGCCGGCTCGGCCGACGGCGAGCCGCTGGCCGCCTTCGACGTACGGCCGGAGACCGGCGAGGAGACCGCAATCATCTGCGGTGAGCTGTACCGGCGCGGGGAGGGCTGGAAATTCCGCGCGGTGGGCCAGGGATATCCCACCGGTCTGGTCGGTCTGGCCACCGCGTTCGGCATCTCGGTGGACGAGACGGAGGAGTCCGCCGACGAGCCGTCGCCCGCCGCCGCCCAGGCCGCCGACGCCGGTGCCACGGTGGCCGTCGAGCCGCCCGTCCGGGTGCCGCCTCCGCCGGCCCAGCCGCCCACCCAGCCGATGGCGCCCGCGTACGGTTATCCGCAGCCCGCGCTGCCCGCGGCTCCGCCCACCTACGGCTACCCGCAACCGGTCGCCGCGCCCCGGCCGCAGCCCGCCTACGGCTATCCGCAACCCGCCGCCGCGGCGGCTCCCGCACCCGATCCGAACTTCCGGCTGCCCCCGATGGGACCGCAGTTCATCCGTCAGTAGCACCGGGGCCGTCCGCTCAGGTCTTCGTCTTGTAGCCACGCCCCCACTGGAGGCCCCAGCCGTACAGCCGGTCGAGCTCCGCCTGGAAGCCGTAGACGAACTTCACCTCGCGGCGCACGATCAGCTCGCCCTTGACGTTCTCCACCGAGAACACCGCGCACGAGCGGGCCTGCGGCGTGTCCGCGTCGAGTGCGATCTCTATCCGCGGACCGCTGCTCGGGTAGAGCGTCACATGGGCGTGCGTACGGTCGAAGGCCGGCGTCTGGTCGTAGATGTAGACGAAGACCAGCAGTCGCTTGATCTTCTCCCAGTGATCGAGATTGACATAGATCGTCTCGCCCGAGCCGGAGCCGAACCGGTCGTCACCGCTGAGCTTGACGAACGGCGGATCGTTGAGGTCGCCGAG
Source organism: Streptomyces lushanensis (assembly GCF_001700515.1). Lineage (GTDB taxonomy): Bacteria > Actinomycetota > Actinomycetes > Streptomycetales > Streptomycetaceae > Streptomyces > Streptomyces lushanensis. The sequence goes on along the minus strand of NZ_MAUD01000066.1, from coordinate 48,654 downwards.
GAAACCGCCCAGCGGCTGCACCACGCCCTTGCTGCCGTCGGTCAGCTCGTACATGCAGCCCAGATCGAGGTCCACATTGACCATGCCCTGGGTGTGGGCCTGCACCACATCGGGCTTGAAGAGCTTGAGCGGATGCCGCAGCAGCGAACTGCCCTGCCGGGACCGGTCCTCGATGTCGGAGGTGCGCATCCGCCAGGAGAGATTGACCCGCAGATTGCCCGTGGCCGCGCCCTGCTTGGAGAGCGAGACCGAAGGACGTCGCCTGGTCAGCTCGATCGAGTTGGACGCGGCGCTCCCCGAATCGAAATCCGACGCCCTTCCCTGCCACAGATTGTCCCAGAAGGCCATGCCCGCCCACCCCTGTCATCCACTCGCCACCAGCACACGGACCGACGGGGCGGCCGTCAGGCTTCCGCCTCACGGCCGCCCCGTCCAGAGCGTTCCCGAAATCCCCTCCGGGTCACACCTCGGAGGACCGGCTCACCGGAGGGCTCACCGGCGCACGGCCCGGACGCGAAGCGCCACCTCAGACACTCAGCGCCGCCTTGTCGTCATCGGGATCCTTGTCGCCGCCCGCCGCCTCCAGCGCTCTGTTCCTGCGCACCGATGACCAGAAAGAGGCCGCAATCAGGACAACACCGATCAGACCGGTGATGACTTCATTGATCGAGTGCTCAATGGTGACCAGCAGAATCACGGCCAGCGCACCGATCGCGTAGTGCGCGCCGTGCTCCAGATACACGTAGTCGTCCAGGGTGCCCTGGCGGACGAGATAGACGGTGAGGGACCGGACGTACATCGCGCCGATACCGAGACCCAGCGCCATCCAGAAGATGTGGTTGGTGATGGCGAAGGCGCCGATGACACCGTCGAAGGAGAAGGACGCGTCCAGCACCTCCAGATACAGGAAGAGGAAGAAGGCGGCCTTGCCGGCCAGCCCCACCGCCGAGACGGTCTTGCCCTCGGCCTTGGCCTTCTCCTCCTCTTCCTGCTCGTGCTCCTCCTGCTCCTCCAGCCGGTTCTCGAAGTAGCCCGAGAGACCGCCGACGACGAGATAGGTGATCAGTCCCGCGACACCGGCGAGCAGCACGGTGGAGGACTTGTCCGCGTAGCCCGAGCTGGTGTGGGCGTGGGTGGCGAAGGTCAGCGCCGTGACCAGCAGCACGATCAGCGCGATGCAGACGGACAGCATGTCGACCTTGCCGAGCTTGGCCAGGGGACGTTCCAGCCAGCCGAGCCACTTGATGTCCCGCTCCTCGAAGATGAAGTCGAGGAAGATCATCAGCAGGAACATGCCGCCGAAGGAGGCGATGGCCGGATGGGCGTCGGTGACCAGGTCCTTGTACCGGTCGGGGTCGTCCAGCGCGAGCTGCACGGCGTCGATCGGCCCGACCTTGGCGCTGATGGCCACGATCACGACGGGGAACACCAGTCGCATGCCGAACACCGCGATGAGAATGCCGACCGTGAGGAAGATCTTCTGCCAGAAGGCATTCATCTTCTTCAGGACACCGGCGTTGACGACCGCGTTGTCGAACGACAGAGAGATCTCAAGGATCGACAGGATCAGTACGATCCCGAACGCCTCCCACCCCCACTGCCAGGCCGCGAAGGCGAGGCCGACCGCCGTGATGGCGAACGACCAGCCGAAGGTTTTCAGGATCACTGGCTACCCCATCTGGTGATTAACGGGTTTTCCCCCGCGCAGAGTACTGCTTTACGAAACGTTGACCCCGAAGTCTAGAGCGATGCCCCGCAGCCCCGACGCGTACCCCTGTCCCACGGCCCGGAACTTCCACTCACCGCCATAGCGGTAGAGCTCGCCGAAGATCATCGCCGTTTCCGTGGAGGCGTCCTCACTCAGGTCGTACCGCGCCAGTTCCTGACCGTCGGCCTGATTGGCCACCCGGATGAAGGCATTGCTGACCTGGCCGAATGTCTGGCCGCGATTGTCGGCCTCATGGATGGAGACCGGAAAGACGATCTTGTCGCAGGTTGCCGGCACCTTGGAGAGGTCGACAATCAGGGACTCGTCGTCACCCTCGCCCTCACCCGTCAGATTGTCACCGGTGTGCTCGACGGAGCCGTCCGGGCTCGTCAGGTTGTTGTAGAAGATGAACCACTCGTCGCCGAGCACCCGTCCCGACTGGCACAGCAGGGCGCTGGCGTCGAGGTCGAAGGGCGCTCCGGTGGTGGATCGCGCATCCCAGCCGAGCCCGACCAGCACCTGGGTGAGATTGGGTGCGGCCTTGGAGAGGGAGACATTGCCTCCCTTGGCGAGTGTGACGCCCATGATGGTGAGTCCTCCCCGAGGTGATGTGGTGCCGTGCTGCGAGGTCAAGACGCGCCTGACGTCCTGCCCCTTCAAACCTTGTTCATGCCGTCTTCGCCGTACCGACGCGCGTACGAATTCGGAGCCGAATCCGGGAGCGAATCCGAGACGCGTACGGCGCCGCACAGAAGTGTGCGGCGCCGGACACGGAAAGACGAGCCGTTCAGACGTTGACGCCGAAGTCCTGCGCGATACCGCGCAGCCCCGAGGCGTACCCCTGGCCGATGGCGCGGAACTTCCACTCCGCGCCGTTGCGGTACAGCTCGCCGAAGACCATCGCGGTCTCCGTCGAGGCGTCCTCGCTCAGGTCGTAACGCGCCAGCTCGTTGTTGTCGGCCTGGTTGACGACGCGGATGAACGCGTTGCGCACCTGGCCGAAGGACTGCTGACGGCTCTCGGCCTCGTAGATCGAGACGGGGAACACGATCTTGTCGACATCGGCGGGCACCGCGGCCAGATTGACCTTGATCGCCTCGTCGTCGCCCTCGCCCTCACCGGTGAGGTTGTCACCGGTGTGCTCGACGGAGCCGTCCGGGCTCTTGAGGTTGTTGAAGAAGACGAAGTTGCCGTCGACGGCGACCTTGCCCTCGGCGTTGGTCAGCAGGGCGCTGGCGTCGAGGTCGAAGTCACTGCCGGTGGTCGTACGGACGTCCCAGCCCAGACCCACGGTGACCGCGGTCAGGTTGGGCGCGGCCTTGGTCAGCGAGACGTTTCCGCCCTTGCTGAGGCTGACTCCCACGAGTCCTCCCTTTGGTTTCTCGGGGCGGCGCTGCCCCTGAAGCGTTGCATCGGATCAACGACTGGATCCTAGTGACCGGTTCCCCGCCACCGGGCGATTTCGCGGGGCCCGGATGGCCCGCCGCGCGGTTTCAGAGCGCGGCGAGCGCCTTGACGTAGTCGCCGAGATCCCTGGCGTCCGGCAGACCGTTGAGGATGCTCCAGCGCACGATGCCGTCCTTGTCGAGGATGAACGTCCCGCGCAGGGCGCAGCCCTTCTCCTCGTCGAAGACCCCGTACGCGCGCGAGACCTCGCCGTGCGGCCAGAAGTCCGACAGCAGGGGGTACTCCAGACCCTCCTGTTCGGCGAAGACACGCAGGGTGTGGATGGAGTCGTTCGAGACGGCGAGGAGCTGGGTGTCCTCGTTGACGAACGAGGGCAGCTCGTCGCGGAGCGCGCACAGCTCGCCCGTGCAGACGCCGGTGAAGGCGAAGGGGTAGAAGAGCAGCACCACATTCTTCCCGGCGCCGTCCGCGCCGTCGGCCCCGCCCTTCGCCGTGCGGAAGTCGGACAGCCGCACGGTCCGCCCGTGGTTGTCCTTGAGCTCGAAGTCCGGAGCGGGAGCGCCGACCTCGATCGCCATGGGATACGTCCTTTCACGTGGCCGGCCCTGTGCCGTCCGTCACCGTCCAGCCTACGGGCTGCCCCGTGATCGCCGGTGGGTCCGCGCGCGGCTTCGGACGCGGTACATCGCAGGGCGGAGGGGCGTCCCCGTACCGGGCGGGACGGCCCTTGGGGTCCGGGTGCCGCGGGCGGGGCCGGACCGGATGCGCGAGGCCCCCGCCGACGCGAAGGTCGGCGGGGGCCGTCATGGCTGCTGCGCCGGTACTGCTGCCGCGTCTCGCGCCCCCGGGGCGCCCGGGGTCAGCGCTTCGACTTCGCCGCCTTGGGGGTGACGAGCCGGCTGCCGGTCCAGTCCTTGCCGGCGTTGATGCTCTTGGTCTGGGACAGGCCCGCGGTCTGGGCGGCCTCGTTGATGTCGCTCGGTTCGACGTAGCCATCACGGCCGGTCTTGGGCGTCAGCAACCAGACCGCTCCGCCCTCCTCGATCAGACCGATGGCGTCCACCAGCGCGTCCGTAAGGTCGCCGTCCTCGTCACGGAACCACAGGAGGACGGCGTCGGCCACGTCCTCATAGTCCTCGTCGACGAGCTCCTGGCCGATGACAGCCTCGATGGACTCGCGGAGCTCCTGCTCGACGTCGTCGTCGTAGCCGATCTCCTGGACCACCTGTCCGGGTTCGAACCCCAGCCTTGCGGCAAGGTTGGTCCGTTCCTCCGCGTGGTCCGCGGTCGCGCTCACGGATTGCCTCCTGATCATGTTTCGGAAAATGCTTCAGACCCGCGCGTGCGCGGGGCATTGGCCGTAGTCCACACGGGCGCAGCGGATCGCGCAAGTACCCGGCCGCCGAGACCGCCGAAACGGTGACGTTCCCGGCCTCTTCGCCGCATCTCCTGTCACTTCGCCACCGTCTCCTGTAACGCGGGCCATACGTTTCCTCCTTCTTCGCCATGTTATGCCGGTTCAGTACGCCAATCAGGTCCGAACGGCCGAACGAAACACATAGACGGGTTGGGCGTATGGTTGCGATTTGACCGCGGCGAAGACCGAAGCGGAGACCGGGAACGGGGCGGGATTCCCCGGAGATACCTGGTTACCCCTCGGTAGAGATGACGTTTCCCCCGCAGCGGTACACGATGGAGGCGGCGTGCGTGCCCACTCCCTGGGGGCTCCGGTGAGAATCCCTCGGATCCCCGGGCCCGCGTAGCGAGCAGTATTCCGACGGCGTGCACCGCATCGACCGTGTGCAGGGCACGACACGACCAACCAGCGAAGGACAAGCGTGGCTTCCGGATCCGATCGCACCCCGATCATCATTGGCGGCCTGCCCAGCCAGGTCCCGGACTTCGATCCCGAAGAGACCCAGGAGTGGCTCGACTCCCTCGACGCCGCTGTCGACGAGCGGGGCCGTGAGCGCGCCCGCTATCTGATGCTCCGGCTGATCGAGCGTGCCCGCGAGAAGCGCGTGGCCGTGCCCGAGATGCGCAGCACGGACTACGTCAACACCATCGCCACCAAGGACGAGCCGTTCTTCCCCGGAAACGAGGAGATCGAGCGCAGGATCCTCAACGCGACGCGCTGGAACGCGGCCGTGATGGTCTCGCGCGCGCAGCGCCCGGGGATCGGTGTCGGCGGCCATATCGCCACCTTCGCCTCCTCCGCCTCGCTCTACGACGTGGGCTTCAACCACTTCTTCCGGGGCAAGGACGGCGGCGACGGCGGCGACCAGATCTTCTTCCAGGGCCACGCCTCTCCGGGCATCTACGCCCGTGCCTTTCTGCTGGACCGGCTGAGCGAGACGCAGCTCGACGCGTTCCGCCAGGAGAAGTCGAAGGCGCCGTACGGACTGTCCAGCTATCCGCACCCCCGGCTGATGCCGGACTTCTGGGAGTTCCCGACCGTCTCCATGGGCCTCGGCCCGCTCGGCGCGATCTACCAGGCCAGGATGAACCGCTACATGGAGGCGCGCGGCATCGCCGACACCTCCGCCTCGCACGTCTGGGCATACCTCGGCGACGGCGAGATGGACGAGCCCGAGTCGCTGGGCCAGCTCTCCATCGCCGCCCGTGAGGGCCTGGACAATCTGACCTTCGTCGTGAACTGCAATCTCCAGCGGCTCGACGGCCCGGTGCGCGGCAACGGCAAGATCATCCAGGAGCTGGAGTCGCAGTTCCGCGGCGCCGGCTGGAATGTCGTCAAGCTGGTCTGGGACCGCTCCTGGGACCCGCTGCTCGCGCAGGACAGGGACGGTGTCCTGGTCAACCGGCTGAACACCACGCCGGACGGGCAGTTCCAGACGTACGCCACCGAGACCGGCGCGTACATCCGTGAGCACTTCTTCGGCGACGACCAGCGGCTGCGCGCCATGGTCGAGCACATGACCGACGACCAGATCCTGCATCTCGGCCGCGGTGGCCACGACCACAGGAAGGTCTACGCCGCGTACGCGGCGGCCAAGGCGCACAAGGGCCAGCCGACGGTGATCCTGGCGCAGACGGTCAAGGGCTGGACCCTCGGGCCGAACTTCGAGGGCCGCAACGCCACCCACCAGATGAAGAAGCTGACGGTCTCCGACCTCAAGGGCTTCCGCGACCGGCTGCACCTCCCGATCACGGACCGGGAGCTGGAGGACGGCCTGCCGCCGTACTACCACCCGGGCCGGGACTCCGAGGAGATCCAGTACATGCACGACCGGCGCAAGTCGCTGGGCGGGTACGTACCGACCCGGGTCGTCCGGGCCAAGCCGCTGCACCTGCCCGAGGACAAGACGTACGCGGCGGTCAGGAAGGGCTCGGGACAGCAGTCGATCGCCACCACCATGGCGTTCGTCCGGCTGCTCAAGGACCTGATGCGGGACAAGGAGATCGGCAAGCGGTTCGTGCTGATCGCCCCCGACGAATACCGCACGTTCGGTATGGACTCGTTCTTCCCGAGCGCCAAGATCTACAACCCGCTGGGCCAGCAGTACGAGGCCGTGGACCGCGAGCTGCTGCTCGCGTACAAGGAGTCCCCGACCGGCCAGATGCTGCACGACGGCATCTCCGAGGCGGGCTGTACGGCCTCGCTGATCGCGGCGGGCTCGGCGTACGCCACCCATGGCGAGCCGCTGATCCCGGTCTATGTCTTCTACTCGATGTTCGGTTTCCAGCGGACCGGTGACCAGTTCTGGCAGATGTCCGACCAGCTCGCCCGGGGCTTCGTGCTGGGCGCGACCGCCGGACGGACGACACTGACCGGTGAGGGTCTCCAGCACGCGGACGGCCACTCGCATCTGCTGGCCTCGACGAATCCGGCCTGTATCGCCTACGACCCGGCGTACGGCTTCGAGATCGCGCACATCGTCAAGGACGGTCTGCGCCGGATGTACGGCCAGGCCGCCCCCGGGGAGAGCGCGGACGTCTTCTACTACCTCACCGTCTACAACGAGCCGATCCAGCATCCCGCCGAGCCGGCCGATGCGGACGTGGAGGGCATCCTCAAGGGAATCCATCTCTTCAAGCGGGGCGAGCGGGGCTCGGTCCCGGCGCAGATCATGGCCTCCGGTGTGGCCGTGCCCTGGGCGCTGGAGGCTCAGCGGCTGCTCGCCGAGGAGTGGAACGTCAGGGCGGACGTCTGGTCGGCGACCTCCTGGAACGAGCTGCGCCGTGAGGCCGTCGAGGTGGAGCGGCACAATCTGCTCCACCCGGAGGAGGAGCAGCTCGTCCCGTACGTGACCCGGAAGCTGTCCGGCGCGGAAGGTCCGTTCGTGGCCGTCTCCGACTGGATGCGTTCGGTGCCCGACCAGATCGCGCGCTGGGTTCCCGGCTCGTACCAGTCGCTGGGCGCGGACGGGTTCGGCTTCGCGGACACGCGCGGCGCGGCCCGCCGCTTCTTCCACATCGACGCGCAGTCGGTGGTGCTCGCGGTGCTGACCGAGCTGGCGAAGGAGGGCCGCGTCGACCGTTCCGCGCTGAAGCAGGCGGTGGACCGCTACCGGCTGCTGGACGCCTCGGCCGCGGATCCGGGCACGGCGGGCGGCGACGCCTGACAGCGGTTCGCGGTTGGGTGTACGGGGGCGGCGGGACCGGTGGGTCCTGCCGCCCCCGGCCCTGCCCAGGGCCGCCGGCCGGCGTGCGGCGGTCAGCGTTCCCACAGCTTGAAGGCCCGTACGCGGTACGGCGAGCCCGGCACCCAGGTGCCCTTGCCCGGATAGGTCTCGAACTCCCCCGTCTCGTCGCACTCGACGGACTGATAGGTGGTCACATTCCGCCCGGTGCGGTTGGCCAGTGACTGGGCCGTCGTGCCCGGAGCGAGCGGCACGCAGCTCCCGATCTCCGTACCGGACAGCTCGCGTGTCTGCCGCGCGCCCTGGAAGTCCGCCTTCGCCCAGAAACACAACTCGCCCGTGGCGCACGCGCCAAGACGCGGCGGCGGAGCCGCCTCGGCGACGGTCGGCGGTGTGGTGAGCAGAGCGGTGAGCACGACTGCGAACAGAGTGCTGAGCATGAGCGTGATCTTGCGCATATCGATCGGTCCCCGTGTGTGACGAAATCGGTCGACGCCACTCTGACCTGCGGCGCTCGGCCCCGGAAAGGGTCCACGGCACTCTCCACCCGGATAGGCGACAGCCCTGCCGGAACCTTCCGGCAGGGCTGTCGCGGGTGCTGAGTTGACGCGATGTCACCAGCGGGCTGACGTCAGATGTGCACTCCTGCGCCCGCCGCGTCCGCGTTGTCTCCACGCTTCGTCAGCAGCGCGACGAAGATCGCCACGGTGGCGACACCGGCCGCGACCAGACAGGCCAGACCCATGCCGGACATGAACGTGTCATGGGCGACGCCCGTGATCTTCTCGGCCACCTCGGCCGGCGTGCCGGGCGCCACCGGAGGCACACCGACCTGGACCGCCTCGGCCGCCGCCTCCGCCTGCGCGGGGGTGAGCGGCGGCAGACCGGCGCCGGTCCAGTTGCCCGGCAGGTCGTTGGAGACCTTCGAGGCCATGACGGCGCCGAGCACCGCCGTACCGAGGCTGCCGCCGATCTGCATGGCGGACTGCTGGAGCCCGCCGGCCACGCCGGACAGCTCCATCGGCGCGTTGCCCACGATGACCTCGGTCGCGCCCACCATCACCGGCGCCAGACCGAGGCCGAGCAGCGCGAACCAGATCGACATGGTGACACTGCCGGTGCCGGTCTCCAGCGTGGACATACCGAACATGGCCGCCGCCGTCAGCGCCATACCTCCGGCCAGCGGGACACGCGGGCCGACCTTGGTGATCAGCACACCCGCCAGCGGCGAGCCGACGATCATCATGCCGGTGAGCGGCAGCAGATGCAGACCGCTGTCGACGGCGCTCATGCCGTGCACGTTCTGGAGATAGAAGGTGACGAAGAAGAGGCCGCCGAGGAAGGCCACGGCCATCAGCACCATCAGCACCACACCGGCGGAGAGCGGTACGGACTTGAAGAGCCCCAGCGGTACGAGCGGCTCCTTGACCTTGGTCTCCCAGAAGGCGAAGAGGACGAAGCAGGCCACCGAGACACCGATGAAGAGCCAGGTCGTACCGGAACCCCAGCCCCAGACGGGCGCCTTGATGATCGCCCAGACCAGACAGAACATCGCGGAGGAGAGCAGCAGGATGCCGAGGACGTCGAAGGACTTCGGGGCGTTCTCCGCCCGGTGGTCCCGGAGGATCACGGCGCCGACCACCAGGGCGATCACGCCCACCGGCACATTGATGAAGAAGACCGACTGCCAGCTCACGTGCTCGACCAGCACACCGCCGAGGATCGGACCGCCCGCGGTGGAGGCACCGATGACCATGCCCCAGATACCGATGGCCATGTTGAGCTTCTCGGCGGGGAAGGTGGCGCGCAGCAGGCCGAGGGCGGCCGGCATCAGCAGTGCGCCGAAGAGGCCCTGGAGCACACGGAAGACGATGACCAGGCCGATGCTGTGGGACAGGCCGATGGCGCCCGAGGCCGCGGCGAATCCGGTGACACCGATGAGGAAGGTCTGCCGGTGGCCGAAGCGGTCACCGAGCTTGCCCGCGGTGATCAGCGCCACGGCGAGGGCGAGGAAGTAGCCGTTGGTGATCCACTGCACATCGGCGAAAGTGGCGCCGAGGTCCTTCTGGATGGCAGGGTTCGCGATCGCGACAATGGTGCCGTCGAGCGCCACCATCATGACGCCGATGGCCACGGAGAAGAGGGTCAGCCAGGGATGGCCGCGCAGTCCCTTGGTTGGCGCGGGCGCCGGGTGTTCCGGGCTCTGTGGCGCCTTGTCGACGGTGGTCTGACTAGTCATACCGGGTACGCTAATGTCAGCCGCTGACAGTTGACAAACCATTTCACAAGTTGGTAACTGTCACGTAGCTCACAGTTCGACTGAGCGGTCGATTTGCGACTGATCAGGTCGGATGAAGATGGAAAGCGGTGGAATGAGGACCCTTCGGTGACCCTCGGGCCGGACACAGCCGCCGGGCAGGACCGGATGTCAGCGGCTGAACAGCCGAGCGGACTGCGCGCCCGCAAGAAGCAGCGCACACGCGATGCCCTGCTGCGCGAGGCACTGGAACGGTTCACCGCCCAGGGCTACGAGCAGACCACCATCGACGAGATCACGGACGCCGTCGAGGTCTCGCAGCGCACCTTCTTCCGCTACTACGCGAGCAAAGAGGACGTCGCCTTCGCCGTCGTGGAGATGGTGGAGAACAAGTTCATCGAGGCCCTGCGCGTACGGCCCGCCGCGGAAGGGCCGATGGAGGCGATGCGCAACGCCGTCACCTCCGCCTGGACCTCCGTCGGCGAGACGATCCAGTCGGTGATACCGGTCGAGCTGTACATGCGGACCTACCGGATGATCGAGTCGACGCCGGCCCTGCTCGCCGTCCATCTGCGCCGCTCCGCCGGTCTTGAGGAAGGGCTCTCCCAACTGCTCGCCGACCGTGAGGGCCTGGACGTGGACGCCGATCCCCGGCCACGGGTGGCCGTCGCCGCGTTCACCGGGGTGATGCGGGTGACCGGCCAGCTCTGGGGCAAGGGCCAGGACACCAGCCTGGAGACACTGCGCGACCTGTCCGAGAGGTATCTCGACCATCTCGGTCCCGCGCTCGCCGAGGACTGGCGAAGTGCCGGAGCGCGTGGCGCGCCGACGGCCCGCCCGGTCCGCCGTACACGCGGCTGATCCCTCGTTCTCCGTACACGCACGGCCTTGCCCCCAGGGCACGCGCGGACACCCGCGGCGGATCGTTCCCGCCGCACCGGTTCTCCGTACACCCGTCTGGCCCGCCGTACACCCGGAACGCGCCGGAGCGTGCGCGCCGCCTGAACGGCCGGTGAGGTTACCTTCGGTTCAATCCTCCCCCGCCCGTGATCCGTACGACCCGTGTCGCGAGGACTCCCGCGACCGTCCTAGTCTGGTTGAACAGTGACCTCTTTAGACTCCTCTCCCCCTCTGAACGTCTGGCGCGCCCTGCTCGCTCTCGCCGTCGTGTTCGTGATGCTGTCGACCACCGGCTGGACCGCCGTCCAGCGTCAGCACGGCCCCGGCGAGCCGCTCGAAGCCGCGCTCGACGCCTGGGAACGAGGCCGGACAGGCGTTCGGCAGCTGCCGGATCCCGCTTCGCCGCCGAAGCGGCTCGCCGCGTTCTTCGGCTCCCTCACCGAGGAGGAACGGGAGCGGCTCGCCACCACCTATCCGCTGGTCGTCGGCAATCTCAACGGCGCGCCCGTCGGGCTGCGCTACCGCGCCAACCGGCTCGCCCTGATGCGGGCGCGCGTGGTGGAGGAGCGCCGTATGCACGACACCAGGCTGTCCGACGACGGCCGTCGTCAGGCGGGCCGCCGTATGCACCGCTACGAGTCGATGCTCGGCGGGGACCGGCAGATCCTCGCGTTCGATCCGTCGGGAAGGGGCCGGGCCGCGGAGGTGTTCGGCGATCTCGAACGGGCCGAGCGCGTCTCGGTCGTCGTGCCGGGAGTCGACACGCACATGCTGACGTTCGAGCGGACCGAGCGCTGGTACACGGCGCCGGTGGGCATGGCCGAATCCCTGTACTCCGCCGAGCGGTCCGCCGATCCCGGTACGCGTACGGCCGTCATCGCCTGGGCCGACTACACCTCGCCCGCCGGGCTCGGCATGGACGCGGCGATCGGCAAACTCGCGGAGGAGGGCGCCGTACGGCTCACCGCGCTCACCCGCGCGCTGCCGGGCACGTCCCGGGTCTCGCTCTTCTGCCACAGCTACGGCTCGGTGGTGTGCGGGGTCGCGGCGCGCGGGCTGCCCGCCCGGGTCATCGACGTGGCGGTCGCGGGCAGTCCCGGGATGCGGGTGCGGAACGCGGCCCAGCTCCGCACCGACGCCCGTGTGTGGGCCATGCGGGACCGCGACGACTGGATCGAGGACGTGCCGTACATGGCGGTCGGCGGACTCGGCCACGGCGCGGACCCGATGGCGCGGGCCTTCGGGGCCCGGGTGCTCTCCGCGGCCGGCGCGGCCGGGCACAGCGGTTACTTCGAACCGGGTACCGAGAGCCTCGACAACTTCGCGGACATCGGCGTCGGTTCGTACACCGCGGTGAGCTGCGCGGACGGCGACGGCGGCTGTGTGAGCGGAATCCCGGACGACGGCGGGAGCGGAACGGACCAGGCCTGATGCACGCGGCGGGCACCCGGGCGGGGTGCGCGTCGCGCGTCGGCCGGGCATGGCCTCCGCACGGAACGGGGAACACCCGGGGAGGACCCACGCGCGTAGAATTCGTGCGCTGGGGCAGGCGACTCATCGGCGCACGCCGCCTACGATGAAGCACATGGGTGATGTGCTCGCGGGGATCCATGCCACCTGGGAGTTCGAAAGCGACTCCGTGCTCATCCGCTTCGAACGGGGGATCAGAACGCCGAAGCTGTTCCAGGCGCTCGGTGAACGCCGAATCCCTCATGAGGCGTTGTCATCGGTGACGCTCACTCCCGGAAAGCGCGGGACGGTGGTGCTGCGCGCCGTGCCGAGAGCCGGGGCCGATCCGCTCGTGGAGGCGGCGGCCGGACAGCTCAGGGAGAGCGGCGATCCCTACCGGCTGGTGCTGCCCGCCGAGCGCGACACCCTCGCGGAGTACTACGCCGACGAGCTGCGGGCCGCGGTGGCGCGCGGCGCCCGGGACGCGCACGAGCCCGCCGAGCGCTATCTGGTGGCCACGCCCCCGCCTCCGCTGCACTTCAAGGCGTTCGACGGCAAGGCCTTCTTCGACGGGGACCGGGTGTCCTTCCGCTGGTTCTCGACGGGCGCCTCCACCACCAAGTGGAAGGCGGGCGACCAGAATCTGCCGGTCGGGGAGCTGCACGGCGTCGAATGGCGCTCTCCCGAGCTGCTGGACGGCTATCTGCGGCTGCTGCGCCGCGACGGGAGCGGTACGGGTACGGGACTGCCGCAGCCGGCCCGGGCCGACCACGATCCGGCGGCGGTCGTCTTCGGCCTCGGCTACGGCCCGGTGCACGAGTCGCTCCCGTTCGCGGCGGCGGTCCTGGCGGCCGTCCAGGACGCGTCACCGAGCCGTGCCTCGGTGACGGTCCCCGCGGTGGCGTCGATACGCCGCGACCCGGCGGATGTCGCCGACCGCATCCGCCATCTCGGCGAGCTGCACCAGGCGGGCCTGGTGACGGACGAGGAGTTCTCGGCGAAGAAGGCCGAGCTGCTCGCGGAGCTGTGAGGCCGGGGCCCCTGCCCCGGAGCGGACCCCGGGCACAGGGCACAGGTCACCCGGAAGCGCCGACCGGATCCTGCCGCCGGTGGATCGCCTTACGGTGGGCGCCTTGCGGTGGGCGACAGGCGCGGGGGTTACTCGCGGCCCGCCGAGGTGAACGTCAGGTCGGCGTACCGGCCGCCGGCCACCTGGCCCGCGATCGGCTCCAGCAGCTGGAGCTCGCTCTCGGTGAGGATGAGCCGCGTGGCGGCGGTGTTCTCCTCGACGCGGGTGCGCCTGCGGGTGCCCGGGATCGGTACGACGGACAGCCCGTGCAGCGCCGACCGCTGCTGCACCCAGGCGAGCGCGACCTGCCCGAGCGTGGCGTTCCGCCCTTCGGCGATCTTGCGCACCGGTTCCAGCAGCGCGGCGTTCACGGCGGCGTTCCCGCCGGTGAAGCGGGGCTGCTGGCGGCGGAAGTCGTCCTCGCCCAGCTCCTGGTCGGCGTTGACGAACGCGCCGGTCAGAAAGCCACGGCCGAGCGGGGAGTACGGCACGAGCGCCACGCCGAGCTCGACGGCGGCCGGTACGACCTTCGCCTCGATGTCCCGGCTGAAGAGCGACCACTCGGACTGCACGGCCGCGATCGGGTGCACCGCCTGGGCCGCGCGCAGCTCACCGCTGGTGACCTCGCTGAGCCCGAGGTGCTTGACCTTGCCCTCGTCCACCAGCTCGGCCATCACTCCCACCGTCTCCTCGATGGGGATGTTCACATCGCGCCGGTGCATGTAGTAGAGGTCGATCACGTCCACGCCGAGGCGTTCGAGGCTGCCCTCGACGCACTGGCGGATGTACGGCACGTCGTTGCGGATGACGCGCTTGGTGCGGTCGTCCGGGTCGATGGCGAGGCCGAACTTCGTCGCCACGACGATCTCGTCGCGGTGCGCCCGGACGAACGGCGCGATGAATCTCTCGTTCTCGCCGGCCCCGTAGGCGTCCGCCGTGTCGTACAGGGTCACACCCAGTTCGAGGGCGCGCTCCAGGGTGGCGCGCGCCTCGTCCAGGTCCGTCGGTCCGTAGGCGAAGCTCATACCCATGCAGCCGAGCCCCTGGGCACCGACCTCCGGGCCGCCGGCACCGAGCCGTACCTTTTCGATTCTGGTCTCGCTCATCGGGTTTCAGGCCCTCTCCGACGCCTTGCGGGCGTCCGCGTAAAAGCTGATCTTGTGATCGAGCACGGCGACCGTGTCCTGGAGTTCCGCGATCCGGTTCAGTACATCGCGCCGGGTCCGCGCCAGTAGTTCCTGCCGCTCCTCGAACGTCTCCTCGCCCACCCGGATCAGCTCGGCGTACCGGACCATGTCCGCGACGGGCATCCCGGTCAGTCTCAGCTTCCCGACGAAGGCGAGCCAGTCGAGATCCTGGTTGCTGAACCGCCGCTGTCCGGTGTGCGACCGGTCGACATGCGGCATCAGCCCGATCCGCTCGTACCAGCGCAAGGTGTGCGCGGTCAGACCGGTGAAGGCGGCGACCTCGCTGATCGTGTAGCGGTCCTCACCATGGGGACGTGGATGCAGGCGGGGTGCCGCCACACACGCGTCCAGGCGATCGGTCGATACCGGACTGCTCTGTGTCAGCGTCATACCACCCACGCTAGATCCTTCGAGTGCACTCGAAGCAAGCGAAAAATGAGCGGGAGTTTCCCGGCGCCGACACGGCCGCCGGTGGCGGCGCCGGCCGAGGCGCCGCGTAACCGCCGATCCCTCCATGAGGCCGGTTCTCCGAGTCCTCTACGCTCTAGCCATGCAGAGCCTGGCGCTGATCGAGAACTGGCCGGTGACGACCGCGGCGACCGCCGTCGTACGGGCGGACGGCACCGTCGTCGGGGCGTACGGCCCGACCTCGCACCGTTTCCCGCTCGCCTCCGTGACCAAGCCGCTCGCCGCGTACGCGGTGCTGGTGGCGTACGAGGAGGGTGCCGTCGAGCTGGACGAGCCGGCCGGGCCCGAGGGCTCCACGGTCCGCCATCTGCTCGCGCACACCAGCGGTCTGGCCTTCGACCAGCACCGCGCGGCCGGCGCCCCGGGCACGCGCCGGCTCTACTCCAACGCGGGCTTCGAGGTCCTCGGCGAGCATGTCGCCAAGGCCACCGACATACCCTTCGCCGACTATCTGCGCGAGGCGGTCCTGGAACCGCTCGGTATGACCTCCACCTCCTTCGAGGGCTCACCCGCCAGGGACGCCGTCTCCACGGTCGACGATCTGGTGCGGTTCGCCGCGGAGATCCAGACGCCGAGGCTCCTCGACCCGCGCACGGTGCTGGAGGCGATGACCGTCGTCCACCCGGGGCTCTCCGGTGTGCTGCCCGGCTACGGCCATCAGAAGAACAACGACTGGGGTCTCGGCTTCGAGATCCGGGACGCCAAGTCCCCGCACTGGACGGGCGCCTCGTCGTCGCCGCGTACGTTCGGGCACTTCGGCCAGTCCGGTACGTTCCTGTGGGTCGACCCGGACGCGGGCGCGGCCTGTGTCGCGCTCACCGACCGCCCCTTCGGGCCCTGGGCGGTCGCGGCCTGGCCGCCCTTCACCGACGCGATACTCACCGAGCTCCGTACGGCCTGAGCGCGGGGCCGCCGAGCGGCCTGCCACCGCGCCGCTCAGCCCGGCATCTCCCAGAGCAGCACCTCCGCCGCGGGTCCCGCGGCCAGCTCCAGTCCCTCGGCGTCCGTGACCCGCGCGGAGTCGCCGGGCGCCAGCTCCGCGCCCGCCCTGTCGCCGCGACCACCACCGCTGCCGCCGGCGCCCAGCCGTACGCCCCCGCGCACCACATGGACATAGACGAAGCGGGCGTCCGGCACGGCGGAGCGCTCGCCGTCCTTGAGGCGCCGTACATGCAGCATCGCCCCGGCCTGCGGAAGGGCGTACGGCGTGGAGTCCGCGATGCCCCGGACGATCTCGTACGCGGGCTCGCCGCCCGGCTCCAGTGGCGCGAGCCACATCTGTACGAAGACCAGCGGGCCCTCGCCGTCGTTGCGCTCCACATGCCGTACGCCGCCGCCCGAGCTGAGCCGCTGCACGTCGCCCGCGCGGACGACCGTGTCGTGCCCGGCCGAGTCCCGGTGCGTGAGCTCGCCCTCCACGACCCAGGTGACGATCTCCGTATGGCTGTGCGGATGTTCACCGAACCCGGCGCCCGGTGCGAGCCGCTCCTCGTTGCAGGCGAGGACCGCGCCGAAGCGGAGGTTGTCCGGATCGTAGAAGCGCCCGAACGAGAAGGCGTGCAGGGACTCGATGCCCGCGCCCGGGTCACCGCCGACATGACGCTGCGCTGCGTGCCTCACGAGAATCACGGCTCAACGGTAGGCGGTCCCCCGTGGATTCGGACCGGTCCGGGAGCGGTCCCGGACGGGTCCGGGGCAGCTCCGTGACCGGTCCGGGTGCCGTCCCTCCGCCGGCCGGCCGGGGCCGGTCGCCGGGACACCCTCCGACCCCGGGCCCCCGGACCACCGCCCTGATGAGGCACTCTTGTCCCGTGCCTGAACCCTCGAACGAACCCCATCCGCATCCCGCGACACTGCGCAGGCTGGAGCAGTCCTCGGGACGGCTCGCCGCGAACGCCATCGCCCGCATGGACGAGACGCTCCCGTGGTACCGCGCGATGCCGCCGGAGAACCGTTCCTGGATCGGGCTGGTCGCCCAGGCCGGCATCGCCGCGTTCACCGAGTGGTTCCGTCATCCGGAGACACCTCAGGCCATCTCCACCGATGTCTTCGGCACCGCTCCCCGCGAGCTCACCCGGGCGATCACTTTGCGCCAGACCGTCGAGATGGTGCGGACCACGATCGAGGTCATGGAGACGGCGATCGAGGAGGTCGCGGCCCCCGGCGACGAGTCCGCGCTGCGCGAGGCGCTGCTCGTCTACGCCCGCGAGATCGCCTTCGCCACCGCCCAGGTGTACGCGCAGGCCGCCGAGGCGCGTGGCGCGTGGGACGCCCGGCTGGAGTCGCTGGTGGTGAACGCCGTACTCTCCGGCGAGGCCGACGAGGGCGCCGTCTCCCGGGCCGCCGCCCTCGGCTGGAACTCCCCCGAGCATGTCTGTGTGCTGCTCGGCACCGCTCCCGACGGCGACAGCGAGCTGACCGTCGAGGCGATCAGACGGGCCGCCCGGCACGCCAAGCTCCAGGTGCTCACCGGGGTCCTGGGCGACCGGCTCGTGGTGATCGCGGGCGGCAGCGACAATCCGCTCCAGGTCGCCAAGGCGCTGATCGGCCCGTATGCCGCGGGCCCGGTCGTCGCGGGCCCCGTGGTGCCCGATCTGCTGGCCGCGACCAGATCGGCCCAGGCCGCGGCGGCCGGGCTCAAGGCGTGCTTCGCCTGGCAGGACGCGCCGCGTCCGGTCCTCGCCGACGATCTTCTGCCCGAGCGTGCCATCGCCTCGGATCCCGCCGCGCGAGAGCAGTTGGTGGAGGAGATCTACAGACCGCTCGAAGAAGCCGGGTCGGCGCTGCTGGAGACTCTGAGTGTCTATCTGGAGCAGGCGAGCAGTCTTGAGGGCGCCGCCCGGATGCTCTTCGTACATCCCAACACCGTGCGCTACCGGCTCCGACGTGTGACTGACGTCACCGGATGGTCACCGTCCGATGTCAGATCCGCCTTCACGCTGCGGATCGCACTCATCCTGGGGCGTCTGGCCGACGGTGACCCCCAGACCTAGACTTTTGTCGTACTCCAACAATTCCCCTGACGGTTCTTCGTCCTTGTCCTCACGGGCGATATGGCCCGTCCACAAGAGAGAGTGTGAGAGTGCTCGTACTCGTCGCTCCCGGCCAAGGCGCTCAGACGCCCGGCTTCCTGACTCCCTGGCTCGAACTGCCCGGTGCCGAAGACCGGCTGCGGGCGTGGTCGGCCGCCATCGACCTGGATCTGGTCCACTACGGCACGAACGCCGACGCGGACGAGATCCGCGACACCGCGGTCGCCCAGCCGCTGCTGGTCGCGGCCTCGTTGCTGTCGGCCCGTCAGCTCTTCCCGGACACCGCGGACATGGCGCGCCAGGTGGGCGCCACGGCCGGTCACAGTGTCGGTGAACTGGCCGCCACGGCGCTCGCCGGTGTGCTCTCCGACGAAGCGGCCCTGGAGCTCGTCCGGGCCCGTGGTCTGGCGATGGCCGAGGCCGCCGGGATCACCGCGACCGGCATGTCGGCGCTCCTCGGAGGCGATCACGACACCACCGTCGCCCATCTGCGGAAGCTCGGCCTGACGCCCGCGAATGTGAACGGCGCGGGCCAGATCGTGGCCGCGGGAACGCTCGACCAACTCGCCGCGCTGGAGGCCGACAAGCCCGAGGGCGTGCGCCGGGTGGTGGCGCTCAAGGTCGCCGGGGCGTTCCACACGCACCACATGGCGCCCGCGGTCGACAAGCTCGAAGTGGCCACCGGATCACTCGTCGTCGCCGATCCGGCCGTGCCGTACGTCTCGAACCGCGACGGGCGGGTCGTCGCCGGCGGAGCCGAAATCGTGACGCGCCTGGTCGGTCAGGTCGCCAATCCGGTCCGCTGGGACCTGTGCATGGAGACTTTCCAGGAGCGCGGTGCGACCGCTCTCATCGAGCTGTGCCCCGGCGGCACCCTGACGGGTCTCGCCAAGCGGGCCCTGCCCGGAGTCAAGACCCTCGCGCTGAAGACCCCCGACGACCTCGACGCGGCCCGCACGCTGATCGCCGAGCACTCCTCCACGGCTGAATAGGAGCCAGTGAGCATGTCGAAGATCAAGCCCACCAAGGGCGCCCCGTACGCGCGCATCATGGGCGTGGGAGGTTACCGCCCGACCCGGATCGTGCCCAACGAGGTGATCCTCGAGACGATCGACTCGTCCGACGAGTGGATCCGCTCCCGCTCCGGAATCGCCACCCGCCACTGGGCCTCGCCCGAGGAGACGGTCGCCGCGATGTCCATCGAGGCGTCCGGCAAGGCGATCGCCGACGCCGGGATCACTCCCGAGCAGATCGACGCCGTGGTGGTCTCGACCGTCTCGCACTTCAAGCAGACCCCGGCCGTCGCGACCGAGATCGCGGACCGGATCGGCGCGGGCAAGCCGGCCGCTTTCGACATCTCCGCCGGATGCGCGGGCTTCGGCTACGGGCTGACGCTCGCCAAGAGCCTGGTCGTCGAGGGCTCGGCCCATCATGTCCTGGTGATCGGTGTGGAGCGGCTCTCCGACCTGACCGATCTGGAGGACCGCGCGACGGCGTTCCTGTTCGGCGACGGCGCGGGCGCCGTCGTGGTCGGTCCCGCCAAGGAGCCGATGATCGGGCCGACGATCTGGGGCTCGGAGGGCGACAAGTCCGACACCATCAAGCAGACCGTGCCGTGGGACGATTACCGCAACGGCACGGTGGAGAAGTTCCCGGCCATCACGCAGGAGGGCCAGGCCGTCTTCCGCTGGGCCGTCTTCGAGATGGCGAAGGTCGCCCAGCAGGCGCTGGACGCGGCCGGAATCAGCTCGGAAGACCTGGATGTCTTCATTCCGCACCAGGCCAATATGCGGATCATCGACTCGATGGTGAAGACTCTGAAGCTGCCGGACAGCGTCACGGTCGCGCGTGACGTCGAGACCACCGGCAACACCTCGGCCGCCTCGATCCCGCTCGCGATGGAGCGGCTCCTGGCGACCGGGCAGGCGAAGAGCGGCGACACCGCGCTCGTCATTGGCTTCGGGGCGGGTCTCGTCTATGCCGCGACGGTCGTTACCCTCCCCTAGGCACACCGGATCTTTCCGGAGCGTGTTCCGATATATCCCTCTGCGTACAATCGAAGGAGCGCCCACATGGCCGCCACCCTGGAAGAGATCGTCGACGGTCTCGCCGAGATCGTGAACGAGATCGCCGGTATCCCGGTCGAGGACGTCCAGTTGGACAAGTCCTTCACCGACGACCTGGACGTCGACTCGCTGTCCATGGTCGAGGTCGTCGTCGCCGCCGAAGAGCGCTTCGACGTCAAGATCCCGGACGACGACGTGAAGAACCTGAAGACGGTCGGCGACGCCGCCGACTACATCGCGAAGCACCAGGCCGCCTGACCCGCCTGACCGGATCGCGCGGCATCCGCCACCCGGTGGTGGCGCCGTAAAAATTCAGCACCCTCTACACGTGGAGAAAGAATTCCAGTGAGCTCGACCAATCGCACCGTGGTCGTCACCGGTATCGGCGCAACCACACCACTGGGTGGCGACAGCGCCTCGACCTGGGAAGGTCTGCTCGCGGGCCGCTCCGGGGTCCGCCCTCTCGAAGGCGAGCGCTATGTCGGCCTGCCGGTCCGTATCGCCGCCGTGGCGGCGGTCGACCCGGGCGATGTACTGCCCCGTCCACTGGCCCGCAGGCTGGACCGCTCGGCGCAGTTCGCGCTGATCGCGGCCAGGGAGGCGTGGGCGGACGCGGGTTACACCGCCAAGGCCGGCGAGGACACCGCCGTCGACCCCGACCGCCTCGGCACCGTGATCGCCTCCGGCATCGGTGGCGTCACCACCCTGCTCGACCAGTACGACGTGCTGAAGGAACGCGGCGAGCGCCGTGTCTCCCCGCACACCGTGCCGATGCTGATGCCGAACAGCCCTTCCGCCAACGTCAGTCTGGAAGTGGGCGCCCGCGCGGGCGTGCACACACCGGTCTCCGCCTGCGCGTCGGGCGCGGAAGCCATCGGCTACGCCGTGGAGATGATCCGTACCGGCCGTGCCGATGTCGTCGTCGCCGGTGGTACGGAGGCGGCCATCCACCCGCTGCCCATCGCCGCGTTCGCCAACATGATGGCGATGTCGAAGAACAACGACGAGCCCACCAAGGCCTCCCGCCCCTACGACACGGCCCGTGACGGCTTCGTCCTCGGCGAGGGCGCGGGCGTCGTCGTCCTGGAGTCGGCGGAGCACGCGGCGGCGCGCGGCGCGCGGGCCTACTGCGAGGTGCTCGGTCAGGGGCTGTCCTCCGACGCCCATCACATCGCCCAGCCCGAGCCCACCGGCCGCGGCATCGCGAAGGCCATGGAGAACCTGCTGGACAACACGGATCTCAAGCCGTCCGAGGTGATGCACCTCAACGCGCACGCGACCTCCACGCCGCAGGGCGATGTCGCCGAGGTCAAGGCGCTGCGCCGGGTCCTGGGCGACGACCTGGACCATGTCGCCGTCTCCGCCACGAAGTCGATGACCGGTCATCTGTTGGGCGGCGCGGGCGGTATCGAGACCGTCGCGACGGTTCTCGCGCTGTACCACCGGGTGGCGCCGCCGACGATCAATGTGGACGACCTCGACACGGAGGTGGACGCGGACATCGTGCGCGACACCCCCCGCGCTCTCCCGACCGGCACGATCGCGGCGATCAACAACTCGTTCGGCTTCGGCGGCCACAACGTGGTGCTCGCGCTCCGTACGGTCTGAACACGCTGATCACGGGCGCGTGCGAGTACGCACGCGCCCGTGATGCCGCTCGTGCCGGACGGCGCCGGTCAGGCGTCGAAGCTGGCGAAGTATGTCGCTGTCATGTCCTCGTCGCCGTGGCCCTGTGTCTCCGCGCGGCGGAAGCGTTCCGCGCCGGCCTCGGCGAGGTCCATGCGTACGCCGTGGGCCTCGCCCGCCTCGACGATCAGCCGGGCGTCCTTGCCCGCCGTGGTGACCGTGAAGTTCGGGCTGTAGTCGCCCTTGAGGATCGAGTCGGACTTGGCTTGCAGATAGCCGCAGTCCAGCGGACCGCCGGAGACGGCCTCCAGGAAGTACCGCGGGTCCACGTCCAGCCCCTTGGCCAGCGCGAGCGCCTCGGCCGTACCGGCGGTGAGCGCCAGGACCCAGCTGTTGCAGACGAGCTTGAGCCGGCTGGCGGCGCCGGTGGCGCCGTCCTCCGCCAGCCAGACCGTACGGCTGCCGACGGCGTCGAGCACGGAGGCGAGCGGAGCGCGGACCTTCTCGGGGCCGGCGGCCAGGATCAGCAGCCGGCCGCTCTCGGCGGGTGTCCTGGTCCCCAGCACGGGCGCGTCCACGAAGACCAGTCCCCGCTGACGGGCCAGCTCCGCCATCGGGGCGATCGCCTCGGTACCGACGGTGGTGGACTGGAGCCAGATGGCTCCGGGGCTCAGACCCGGCCCCGCGGCCTCCATGGCCTCCAGGGCGGCGGGTCCGTCGTACACCATGGTGAGCACGACATCCGCGCCGGTCACGGCCTCGGCGGGGGTCGTGGCGACCCGCGCGCCGTCGGCGGCGAGGGGTTCGGCCTTGGCGGGAGTGCGGTTCCAGACGCGGACGTCATGTCCGGTGCGGCAGAGGTTACGGGCCATCGCGGCACCCATGATGCCCGTACCGATGACAGCTACTGCGAGTTGATCAGCCATGGGACCACCGTAGGGCGTGGCGGACCCGTCCGCTCATACCACCTGGTGCAACCAGCGGACCGGAGCGCCCTCACCCGCGTACCGGAACGGCTCCAGCTCGTCGTCCCACGGCTTGCCGAGCAGCTTGGCGACCTCCGCCTCCAGCTGGGTCTCGCCCTGCTGGGCGCGTGCCAGCGCGGCGCGCAGCCGGTCCTCGGGGACCAGGATGTCGCCGTGCATACCGGTGACGGCGTGGAAGATTCCCAGGTCAGGTGTGGCGCTGTAGCGCTCGCCCTCGGCGGTGGGACAGGGCTCCGCGGTCACCTCGAAGCGGAGCATCTGCCAGCCGCGCAGCGCGGAGGCGAGCTTGGACGCGAGGCCGGCCCGGCCCTTCCAGGAGACCTCCGCTCTCCAGGTGCCGGGCGAGGCGGGCTGGCGGATCCAGTCGAGCTGGACCCGCAGACCGAGTACGCCCGCCACCGCCCATTCGACGTGGGGGCACATCGCGCGCGGTGCGGAGTGAATGTACAGAACTCCACGTGTCGTCACCGGGACCTCCAGTGTGGGACGAGGTTCGCCTTTCCCAGCGGCCTCAGTAAACAGCATCGGGAGTGAAACTCCGCAAAAGGGACAGCATGTGACGTGATGTAATTTACCGGAGCCGAGAGATCAGGGCGCCTCTGGTTCGACGTGGGAAAAGCTACCGTGCGGCAGGGTGCCCGGGGTGACGTACGGTCGGTCCCGGGCCCGATATGCGCGAAGCTTTCACTCGGCAGGACGCCGCCGGATGCCCGAGGACGCCAGACTTCTTCAGAGGAGCCAACGGGGAGGGGCCGTTCATGCGCAAGAGCCTACGGAGTGGCGGTCGTGGGCGCGGGGGCCCGCGGGCCGCGCGCCCGCGCGCCGGTCTGGCCGCCGTCACGGCCGCCGTGCTCGCCGCGGCCGGGATGCTGGCCGGCTGCGACTCCCTGGGCGCCTCCTCCCCCGACGGAGCCTCGAAGAGCGCCCGTCCGTCCCCGCGGCCCACGCCCGTCTGGGACCGCAAGCCCGCCTCCGTGGCCGCGGTCGGTGACTCGATCACCCGTGGCTTCGACGCCTGTGTGGTGCTGGCGGACTGCCCGGAGGTGTCCTGGTCGACGGGGACGGACATGGAGGTGCGCAGTCTCTCGCTGCGGCTCCTGGGCGCGCCCGCGGTGAAGCAGCGGAGCTGGAACCACGCGGTGACCGGTGCCCGGATGGCCGATCTGCCCGGCCAGATGGCCATGGCGGCCCAGCACGGGCCCGAGCTGGTCACGGTGATGGTGGGGGCCAACGACGCCTGCCGGGACTCGCCCGGGCAGATGACTCCGGTGGAGGACTTCCGTACCTCGTTCGAGGCGTCGATGCGCCAGTTGCGCGCCGGGGCGCCCAAGGCGCAGGTGTATGTGTCGAGCGTGCCGGATCTCAAGCGGCTCTGGTCCACGGGCCGTGACAATCCGCTGGGCCGGCAGATCTGGAAGCTGGGGATCTGTGCCTCGATGCTCGGGGACTCGCAGGACATGAGCGAGCGGGCGCAGCAGCGCCGGGACCTGGTGTACGACCGGGTGGTGGCCTACAACAAGGTGCTCAAAGAGGTCTGCGCGAAGGATCTGCGCTGCCGGTACGACGGCGGCGCGGTCTTCGACTACCGGTTCACCGGGGAGCAGCTCAGCCACTGGGACTGGTTCCATCCCAGCAAGAACGGGCAGAGCCGGCTCGCGGAGATCGCGTACCGCAACATCACCTCGGCGGATCCGCCCGTGTAGGCCGGCCGGGCCATGGGACGGTCCGCCGGGCGAAGCACCGGGACGGTCCGTGGCCGCCTGCGGGAGTCCGTAGCCGCCCCGGGCCGGCCCGGCGTAGGGTGCTTGATCGTGACTGTCATGAACACGGAGCGCATCGGCGCGGCCCCCGAGGGTACGCCCGTTCACCGCTGGACCCTCGAACGGGCCGGGACCCGGCTGCGGCTGCTGACGTACGGCGGCGTCGTGCAGTCGGTCGAGATTCCCGACCGGAACGGGACCGTCGCCGATGTGGCACTCGGCTTCGCCGATGTCACGGGCTATCTGGGCTCGCGGGGCCCGTATTTCGGGGCGCTGGTCGGGCGGTACGCGAACCGCGTGGCGGGCGCGGCCTTCACACTGGACGGCCGGACCCACCGGCTCGTCCCCAATGACGGGCCGAACTGTCTGCACGGCGGTGAGCGCGGCTTCGACCGGCGGGTCTGGGAGGCCGAGCGGGCCGGGGACCACGGGGTGCGGCTGTTCCGGACCAGCCCGGACGGCGAGGAGGGGTTCCCGGGCCGGCTGGATGTCTCGGCGACGTACTCGCTGGACGCGGACGGGGCGCTGCGCATCGAGTACCACGCGGTGACGGACGCCCCGACACCGGTGAATCTGACCAATCACACGTACTGGAATCTGGGCGGCGCGGGCAGTGGCGGCACGGCCGGGCACGAACTGCGGATCGCGGCGAGCCGTATCACCGCGGTGGACTCCGCGGCCCTGCCGACCGGGGAGCTCGCGCCGGTCGAGGGGACGCGTTTCGACTTCCGCAAGCCGCGCCCGGTGGGCACCGGTTACGACCACAACTTCGTCCTCGACGGCGACGAACCGGCGGCGGAGCTGTACGACCCGGTCTCGGGCCGGGTGCTGACCGTCACCACGACGGAGCCCGGGCTCCAGCTCTACACCGGGGACCACTTCGACGGTGAGCCGTACCGTCCCGGTGACGGCGTGGCGCTGGAGACCCAGCACTTCCCGGACTCCCCGAACCGTCCCGAGTTCCCGGACACCGTGCTGCGGCCGGGTGAGGAGTTCCGCTCGACCACGGTCTACCGCTTCGGCGTCCGGTAGGGACAGGTCCGTTCCCGGGGCGGCGCGTTGCCGGGCCACGCGCCGCCCCGGGGCCGTCCTCGGGTCCTCACGCGCCGGGGCGGGCCTCCACGGTGGCGCCCAGCCTGCGGTCCGCGACCGAGCGGCCCGCCTGGACCTCGTACTCACCGGGGACGAACGACCAGGCTCCCGCCTCCTCGTCCCAGATCTCGAAGGCCCTGCGCCGCAGCGGGATCCGCACCTCCACGGTCTCCCCCGGGCCCGCCTCGACGGTGGCGAAGCCCGCCAGCCAGCGCGCCGGGCGCTCCACGGTGTCCGCCAGGGGCGCCAGATAGAGCTGGACGACCTCACGGCCGGCGCGGACACCGGTGTTGCGCAGCCGCACCCGGGCCTCGTCGGCGGTGGCCGCGATCGTCTCGTACTCCCAGTCGGTGTAGCCGAGGCCGTGGCCGAAGGCGTAGGCGGGAACCGTGCCCGCGCGCTCCCAGGCCCGGTAGCCGATGAACAGGCCCTCGGTGTAGCGCAGTTCACCGCCCTCGGGCGTGGTCGCCGAGACCGGTGCGTCGGCCAGGGCGACCGGCCAGGTGGTGGGCAGCCGGCCGCCGGGCTCCTCGGCGCCGAGCAGGACGTCGGCGAGGGCCGCGCCGCCCTCCTGGCCCGGGAACCAGCTCAGCAGGATCGCGGCCACGCGATCGCGCCAGGGCAGTTCCACCGGAGAGCCGGTGTTGACGACCACCACGGTGTTCGGGTTGACCGCCGCGACGGCCCGTACGAGATCGTCCTGACGGCCGGGCAGCCTCAGATCCTTCCGGTCGAAGCCCTCGGACTCGACGCGCTCGGTGGTGGCGACCACGACGACGGCGGTGTCCGCGCCGCGTGCGGCCTCGACCGCCTCGGCGATCAGCTCGTCGGGGTCGTGGCGCGGGCCGAGATGGAGCAGCGAGAAGGCGACGGCCTCGATCGGGGCGTCCGGGACCCTGTGGACGGTGTGGAGGAGGGAGACCTCGACGCGCTCGCCCTCGGTCAGCTCCGCGTGGGCGCGCTCCACCGGGCCGCCGAAGAACGCCTCGAACGGGTCGGAGGCCGGTTTCGGCTCCTCCGTACCGTCGAAGAGGATCTCGCCGCCGACGGTGAGCACGAAGCCGCCGAGACCGCGGGTGCCGAAGGAGTGCCTCCCGCTCTCGCGGGGGACGAAGGAACCGGTCAGCTCGACGGTGTGCAGCTCGTCGTGGGTGACACCGGCGGGCAGGTCGCTGCCCGCCCACTGCACCCGGCCGCCCGGCACGGTGGCGGTCCCGAGGATCCGCCCGTCCGCCGCGCGGCAGACGGCGGTCAGCTCGAACCCCCGGTCGGCGGCGGCGAGTTCATCACTGGGATCGGCGCCGATCGAGTAGGTCAGGGCGCCTTCGGGAAGGGCCGCGGTGAGACCGTCGAGCGGTGACACGACATGGTCCGGGAAGACCACGGCGGAACCGCCGCCGAGGATACGGGCGTCCCGGGCCGCCGCGCCGATGAGCGCGACGGTGCCGGTCGCGGCCGGATCGACGGGCAGCGCGGGCCGGCCGTCCCGTACCTCGTTGCGTACGAGGACGAACGAGCGGCGGGCGATCTCGCGGGCCAGCGCGTCGCCGTCGACCGGCGCCGGGTGTTCGGTGACGGCCGGCGGGGCGCCGTCGAGGATGCCGACGCGGGCGGCGAGCCGCAGCACGCGCCGTACGGCCTCGTCCACGGCGGGCTCCGCCACCTCACCGGCGTGCACGGCCGCGACGAGCGCCTCGCCGTAGACCGTCCTCGGTCCCGGCATCGCGACATCGAGACCGCCGCGGAGCGTGCCCGCGGTGGAGCGCGCGGCCAGCCAGTCGGAGACGATGAAGCCGTCGAAGCCCCATTCGCCGCGCAGGACCTCGTTCTGGAGATGGCGGTGCTCGGTCATGGCCGAGCCGTTGACCTGGTTGTAGGCGGCCATGATGCCCCACGGGCGGGCATGGGCCACGATGGCCTCGAACGGCGCGAGATACAGCTCGCGCAGCGGGCGCGGCGCCACGATGTTGTCGACGGTGAAGCGGTCGGTCTCGGCGTCATTGGCGACGAAGTGCTTGACGGTGGTGCCGACTCCGCCGTCCTGGACGCCCAGGACATATCCGGTGCCGATCTCTCCGGTCAGATACGGGTCCTCGCTGTACGCCTCGAAGTGGCGCCCGCCGAGCGGTGAGCGGTGCAGGTTGACGGTGGGCGCCAGCAGCACATGGACTCCCTTGCGGCGGGCCTCCTGCGCGAGCAGTCTGCCCGCCCCGCGGGCCAGCTCCGGGTCCCAGGAGGCGGCGAGCGCGGTGGGCGACGGCATGGCGACGGACGGATCGTCGGCGGTCCAGCGGACGCCGCGGACGCCGATGGGGCCGTCGGACATGACCAGGGAGGCAAGACCGATCTCGGGGAGCGCGGGCAGCGACCACATGTCCTGGCCCGCGAGCAGCCGGGCCTTGGCCGCCAGATCCAGTTTGCCGAGCGCCGCCTCGACAGCGGCGTTGCGGGCCTGCTCGGCCCGGGTGTTGGATGCGCCTGCCACGGCCGTACCTCCTCGTCGAGTACCGGTGAATGGTGACATGGTGGCCCCATTATCTGTAGTTGAGTAGATTACGTTATCCATTCGTTACTTTTGAATGACGGCGGACAGAGCGGAAGGGAATCCGGCCCATGGCGAGAGCCAGAAGCGAGGAGCGGCGGGCGGAGATCCTCCGCGCCGCCCTCGAAGTGATCGCCGAGCGCGGCTACCGGGGCACGACCCTGGGCGCGGTGGCCGAGCGCGTCGGCCTCACCCAGCAAGGGCTGCTCCACTACTTCCGCTCCAAGGAGGCACTGCTCGTCGCCGTGCTGGAGGAGCGCGACCAGTGGGACACCGGCGGCGGGAGCGGCGGCCGGCAGGGCTGGCGGCTGGAGCTGCTGACCTCGCTGGTCGAGTACAACGCGATGCGCCCGGGGATCGTGCAGACCTTCTCGGCGCTGCTCGGCGAGAGTGTGACGGAGGATCATCCGGCCAGGGAGTTCTTCACCCGCCGCTATGAACAGGTCCGGGGCGAGATGGCGGATGTGCTGCGCGACGAGTTCGGCGACGGACTGCCCGGCGGGCTCACTCCGGAGCGGGCCGCGCCGCTGCTGACCGCCGTGATGGACGGGCTCCAGTACCAGTGGCTGCTGGACCCGGAGTCGGTGGACATGCCGGCGGCGTTCCGCGACTTCCTGACGCTGCTGTGCTCGGGCGGCCCCGGTCCGCGGGACTGACCGGCCGGGTACACGCATCGCGACCCACGGGCCGGTGACCGGAGTTGGGGCCGGTCAGGCGCCATGGTCAGAGGGCCGGTGCGGAGGTGATACTTCCGCCATCCGACGGAAGGACTCCCGTGAGACTCATGAGGCCCATGAGCCGGACAGGTGTCCGCGTGTGGACACGCGGACGGATACGCCCGGAGCTGACCGGACTCGTACTGCTCACCGCCACCGCTCTCACCCTTGCCGCGCCGCCGCCGCTCGCCACCGCCCGCCCGGCCCCGGCCACCGGAACGGCGCGGACCACGACCGCCGGGACCGCCGCTGCCCCCACCGTCGAGGAGCAGCGGCTCGACCGGGCCGTGCCGCGGGAGATCCTGCGGCGCAGCGGTTTCGACACCGTGGCGCCGGAGTTCGTACGGTCGCTGCGCCACGCGGACTCCTACGCCGAGGCGAAGCGGACCGCCGGGCGCCAGGGAGCGCGGCTGTGGCAGCGGGCGGTGGACCGGGCACAGGGCCGCGGTCCCGCCGGCGGTGATCTCAGCCGGGACGACGACCGGCCGCTGTACTGGGCGCGCCTCGGGATGACCCGTGAACTGCGCCAGTGGGAGCCGGAGTTCCCCCTGTCCGAAGCAGCGCGCTCGGCTCTGCTCGGCGCACTGGAGCGCTCGTCGCGCGGCCAGGACTCGCTCACCTTCCCCGGAGGGAAGGCGGTCAGGAGCAAGGACAGGAGCGAGCTCAAGGGCGGCGGCACGGACCGGCGGGGCGTCAGGCGGATCGTGATGACCGGCTTCGATCCGTTCACCCTGGACCGCGACATCCGGATCAGCAATCCGTCGGGAGCGACGGCGCTGGCCCTGGACGGCACGGTCATCAGGACCGCCGACGGTCCGGCCCGTATCGAGACCGCCGTCTTCCCGGTCCGCTGGGCGGACTTCGCGGACGGCACGGTGGAACGGGCCCTGCGCGGCCCGCTGTCCCGGGCCGATCTGTTCACGACGGTGAGCCAGGGCAGGGTCGGCAGGATCGATGTCGAGCGCTACAACGGCGCCTGGCGCGGCGGGTTCGGGGACAACGACAACATCTCCGAGACCGGACTCGTCCCGGTGGGCGATCCGGCCTCGCAGCCGCAGTGGACGGTGACCAGCCTGCCGTACACCGCGATCACGGCGGCGGCGACCGGACGGTTCCCGGTGTACGACAACACCTCGGTGACCGAGATCCCGGCGGGCGCGACGGCTCCGGTGGTACGGCCCGACGGACCGACGCCCGGTTCAGCCGCCCGCGCGGGCGGCGGCGGGGACTATCTCTCCAACGAGATCGCCTACCGGGCGACGCTGCTGCGCGACCGGCTCGGCCTGGACATCCCGGGCGGCCATGTCCACACGCCCGTCCTCCAGTTCGGAGCGGGGAACACCGATCCGGCGACCGGGACGGTGACCGATCCCGCGTTCGTCCAGAACCGGCTGGACATCATCGCCCAGATCAGGGCGATCATCACGGTGGCCGCCGAGTCCTCCTGACACGGCGGGCAGCACGGGCACGGCGGGGCGGTCCGAGGGATCCAGCGGATCCGAGAGACCGGACAAGACCCGGCGGACCCGAGCGGCCGGACCCCGCGGACCCGGGGGCCGCGAAGTCCGGCCGCACAGGGTCTACTTGTCGAGAGTGAGCGGTGCGCCCGCCCCGGGCGCACCCTCGCCGCTCGCCCCGCCGCGTGCCGCCCCGTCCGGCGCGCTCTCCGGCGCCGGCGCCAGTTCCCGGGCCATCAGCGTGGCTCCGGCCACCGCGCCCGGCATCAGGAACACCGCCACGAGCGGTACCAGAAAGGCGAGCGTCAGCGGCACACCGAAGCCGAGGGCCAGCATCCGCCGGCCCCGGAGCATGGCCAGACGCTCCTTCAGCTCGATACCGCGCCGCTGGAGCGCCACCGCCGTCAGCTCCTCCGTCAGGAAGTAGCCGGAGACACAGAAGCCGAGCACGGGGATCACGGTCTGCCCGACCACCGGAATGAAACCGAGCGCGAAGAGCAGGACACCGTACAGCGTCACCCGCACCAGGATCCGCAGGCTGTCGCGGGCGGAGATCAGAAGCTCGCGCCAGAGCGGCAGGCCCGACTCGGGCACCTCACCGCCCTCGGCGCGATCGACCGCCTCCGAGAGCGACTCGTAGAAGGGCTGGCCGACCAGCAGGGTCACGGCCGTGAAGGTGACCACCGCGAGAAAGAGGCCGAGCGCGAAGACGAGTACGGTCAGCGAGCCCCGGAAGAGCCCGAGCCAGGGCGAGGACCAGTCGTCGGCGAACGGAGTCGCCCAGGCCGTGAGATCGTCGGCGCCGTAGAAGAGCGCGACGAGCGCGCCCGCGTACAGCACCAGTGTGACCAGACCGGGCAGCAGCCCGAAACCGAACCACCGGCCATGGCCCGCGACCCAGCGCTGGCCCTTCATCAAGTAGCCGAAGCCGGCCCCGAGATCATGCATGGCGCTCACCCTACCCACGACGTGGACACCCTCTTGTCGTTCGGTCGTACACCCTGTAAACCCTGCTTACCGATCACTGTCGATCGATTCTTCATACCACCGATCACTTCTGATCATTTTCGAAAGCTCGGAGGGTACAGACGCATGGGGATACCCAGACCCGTCCTGCTGACCACCGCCGTTACGGCCGGTGCTCTGCTGCTCGCTCCGCTCCCCGCCACCGCCGCTCCCGGGCATGACGCCCGCCGGACGCACGTCGTACGCGAGAGCGGCGGCCCGTCCTCCGCCGCCGTGGCCGCCACCGCCACCGTCGCCGCCACCGGGAAGTCCTCCGCCGCCGCGCTCACCGCGCTCACCACCCTCGGCACACCCGGTCCCGCGCTGCGCAAGGACGGCGGCTACCCGCGCCGTACGGTCCTCGAAACGCCGCCCGAGAACCCGGCCGACAAGTCGGTCAAGCTCGGTCTCGCCCCGTACCACTCCCTGGCCCCCCGGCTCAACGCCCTCCAGAAGCTGGGCGATCGCGTCAGTGTCGAGGTCGCGGGCCGCTCCGCGGGCGGACACGACCTGTATCTCGTCACCGTCACCGCGCCCGAGAGCGCGCACGAGGCGCGCGAGCAGGAGCGGATGCGCGAGCTGATCGAGGACTCCCCCGCGTCGGCCGCCAGGAACCGCCGGATCGCTTCGGACTACAAGACACCGGTCTTCATCAACAACAACATCCACGGCAATGAGTGGGAGGGCACCGACGCCGCCCTCGAACTCATCGAGGAGCTGGCGAAGGCGAAGGACGGCAGGACGCGCGAGCTGCTCGCCACGAGCCGGATCTATCTCAATGTGACCGCCAACCCGGACGGCCGGATCGCCGGTACGCGCGCCAACGGCAACAACTTCGATCTGAACCGGGACTTCATCACCGGCTCGCAGCCCGAGACGCGCGCCATGCGGCAGATCGCCATCGACAAGCAGCCCGCCGTGATGCTCGATCTGCACGGCTATGTCAACGGCACCCTCATCGAGCCGACGACCCCGCCGCACGGCGAGAACTACGAGTACGACCTCTTCCTGAAGAACACCTACGCCAATGCCCTCGGCATGGAGAAGGCGGTGAACGACCTCGGCTACACCTCCGCGAAGGACGGTGTCGAGCCGCCCGTCATCCCCTTCCGCGACCAGCAGGAGGGCTGGGACGACTGGCCGCCGATCTTCACCCCGCAGTACATGGCGTTCCAGGGCGCGGTGGCCTCGCACACCGTCGAGATCCCGATGCGGGTCAACAACGCCTCCTACGACTCCCTGTCCGTCGAGGAGCTCCGCCGGCGGTCCGCGATCAACACGGACATCGCGGGCGCGGCCATGCGCGCGACCCTCGACTACGCCTACCGCAACCGCGCTTCGGTGATCGCCGACCAGATCGAGACCTTCCGGCGCGGCGCGGCGGGCGAGGCCCAGCGGCCGGTCTCCGAGGAGACGGTGCCGGGAGTGCCGGGCATCGGCCCGGAGGATGTGTACACGACGGAGTTCCCGCGGGCGTATGTGATCCCGGCGGGCGAGGGCCAGCGCTCCGCGACCGCGGCGGCCCGGCTGGTGGACCATCTCATCGCCAACGACGTACGTGTCGAGCGGGCGTCGGCCGGCTTCCGGCTGGCGGGACGCTCGTACCCGGCGGGCTCGTACGTCGTGGACATGCACCAGTCCAAGCGCGGGATCGCCAATGTGATCCTGTCCGAGGGCCGTGACATCAGCGCGGACGTCTCCACGATGTACGACATCTCCGGCTGGAGCCTCGGGCTGCTCTGGGGCGCGAGTGTGGACAAGGTGCGCACGGCCGGCGGCGAACTGCGCGTCCACGGCCGTACGGTCCACGCCGCCGCGCCCACCGGCTCGGTCGCGGGCGGCGGCCGGGGCCACGGCGATCTGCGGCTGCGCCTGGACGACCCGAAGGAACTGACCGCTCTCAACTCGCTGCTGGCGCGGGGAGTGAACGTACGGCGGGCGGCCGACGGTTCCGCGATCGTGCCGTCCTCGGCGCGTCGTCAGGCCGTCGTCCTCGCCGACCGGTACGGCGTGGCCTTCTCCTCGACGAAGGAGAAGGGATCCGGTCCGCTGCACCGCACGCGGGTCGCCGCCGCCGTGACGCCCGGTGAGCTGTTCGGGCTGCGCGAGATGGGCTTCGAGGTGGTGCCGGTCTCGACCGCGGTCCTGAACGCGGGCTTCGACTGGTCCGCCGCCGATGTGCTCTACGTCTCCTCGGGCCTCTCGTACAGCGGTCTCAACCCGGCCGCGCGTGAGGCGCTGAACGGATTCCTCGCCGGTGGCGCGGGAGTCGTCGGACTCGGTTCGGCGGGCGCGTCCTTCAATACGGCGGCCGGCCTGCTGGCCGCCAAGGCGGTCGCGGGCAGCAGTGACGCCAACGGTGTGGTGCGGGTGGCCAACGCGGGCGGTCCGATCACGGGCGGTGCCCTCGCGCACTCCTTCGTCTACGCGCCCCGGTGGTTCACCGACCTCGGCCCCGGAGTGCGGGCCGATCAGTCCTACGCCACCGGCGATCCGCTGGTCTCGGGCCACTGGCGCGCGAACGCGAGCGGTACGGGCGGGCCCTCGGACGCGGCGGGCAGGGCCTCGATCGTGAGCGGAACGTCCGCGCAGGGCGCGCCGGTTGTGCTGTTCGGCACCGAGCCGCTGTTCCGCGACCACCCCAAGGGCGTGTTCGCGCAGCTCGGCCGCGCGCTGCTCGCCTCGGCGAGATAGCACCCGGCAAACGGAGCCCGAGGGCCGGATCCCATGCGGGATCCGGCCCTCGGTCGTTCAGGTCGTACGACGTCATGAACCGTCGTACGGTGCTGTGCCGTGCTGTGCTGTGTCGCTGCGCTGTGCGGTGAACTGCTGTGTGATCAGACGACGGACAGCTCGACCTTGATGTTGCCACGGGTCGCGTTGGAGTACGGGCACACCTGGTGCGCCTTCTCCAGCAGGTCCTTGGCGGTCGCCTCGTCGACATTCGGGATGGACGCCGTCAGCTCGACCTCAAGACCGAAGCCGCCGGCCTCGGTCTTGCCGATGCCGACCTTGGCGGTCACCGTCGAACCGGAGATGTCCGCCTTCTCCCTGCGGGCGACGACACCGAGCGCACCCTGGAAGCAGGCGCTGTACCCGGCGGCGAAGAGCTGCTCCGGGTTGGTGCCGGCGCCGCTGCCACCCATCTCCTTGGGCGGGTTGACGACGACGTCGAGCTTGCCGTCGTCGCTGGAGACACGGCCGTCACGGCCGTTCTCCGCGGTGGCGACGGCGGTGTAGAGGACATCGATCTTCTGGATGCTCATAACGGTGCGTTCCTCCTGTTGTACGCCGTGGCTCGCGCCCACGGACCACGACGGCCTAAGACGAGCCTAACTGTTGAGAGTAACGATCATCTTTCCGGTGTTCGCACCGCGCAGCATTCCGAGGAACGCGTCGAAGCCGTTCTCGATGCCCTCGACCACGGTCTCGTGGTGCTTCAGCTCACCGGAGGCCAGCCAGCCGGCGACGTCCTTGACGAATTCCGGCCGCAGTCCGTAGTGATCGGTGACGATCATGCCCTCGAGGCGCAGCCGCTTGCCGACGGCGAGGGCGAGATTGCGCGGGCCCGGCGTCGGTTCCGTGCTGTTGTACTGCGCGATCGCGCCGCACAGGACGACCCGGCCGAAGGGATTGAGCGCGGAGATCGCGGCTTCGAGATGCTCGCCGCCGACATTGTCGAAGTAGAGGTCGACACCGTCGGGCGCGGCCTTCTTGAGCTGCTCCCCGACCGGGCCGTTCCTGTAGTTGAAGGCCGCGTCGAAGCCGTACTCCTCGATCAGGAGCTTCACCTTCTCGTCCGAGCCCGCGGAACCGATCACGCGGCCGGCGCCCTTGATCCTGGCGAGCTGCCCGGCCTGGTGGCCGACGGCACCGGCGGCGCCGGAGACGAAGACGGTGTCGCCCTCCTTGAGGGAACCGATCTCGAGGAGGCCCACATAGGCGGTGAGGCCGGGTCCGCCGAGCACTCCGAGATAGGCGGTGAGAGGAGCGAGGGAGTCATCGGCCCTCAGGGCGTTCTCAGCCGGGAGCTCGGCGTACTCACGCCAGCCGAGACCGTGTACGACATGGTCGCCGACGGCGAAGCCCTCGGCGCGGGAGGCGATGACCTCGCCCACCGCCGCGCCGTCCAGTGGCCGGTCGAGCTGGTACGGAGCCACGTACGACTTGACGTCGTTCATCCTGCCGCGCATGTACGGGTCGACCGAGAAGTGCAGATTGCGGACCAGGATCCGGCCCTCGCCGGGCTCGGTCACCGGTAACTCGCGCAGGGCGACATCGGTCGGTTCCGGCCAGCCGTGCGGGCGGGCGACAAGATGCCAGGCGCGGCCGGACTCGGGAAGTGCGGTCATGGAGCGGGGCCTCCTTCATAAAACTTCACTACCTGAAAGAATCATGCTCCTTGATATTTCATGCTGTCAAGTAACTGGTTATGCTCGTATCCATGGCCACTCCGCACACAGACCCGCTGAGCCTCGAAGTGATCGAGCTGATCGGCGCCGTCGTGGCCCGCTACTACGAGGAGTACGACCGGGCCGCGGCCGAGCACTCCCTCACGGGCGCACAGGCACGCGTCCTGCGACTCCTTTCCATGGAGCCCATGCCCATGCGCCGGATCGCACAGAAGCTGAAGTGCGAGCCGTCCAATGTCACCGGCATCGTGGACCGGCTCGAAGCGCGCGGTCTGGTGGAGCGGCGTCCGGACCCGGCCGACCGCCGGGTGAAGCTCGCCGCTCCGACGGAGAAGGGCCGGGCGACGGCGACGCTGCTGCGGAACTCACTGGACTTCGCGCGGGAGCCGCTCGCGGAACTGTCCGAGGAGGAGCGCCGGGTACTGCGTGATCTGCTCAGGAGGATGCTGGGCGGGGAGATGGAGTAGCGCGCCCACACGCCGGAGGCTTCGGACGCTCACGCCGGAGGCGTCGGACGCGGTCGCCGATCAGAGGGCTCACCCGACGGGCGCGGGCCCGCAGGGCGCGAATCAGTCGCAGAAGAAGATCCACAAGGTGCAGGAGGTCGTCGGCCCGGGATCCGGCGGGGGCGGCGGAGGCGCCTGTGTCGTCGGGCTCCCCGAGGTGGGCTCTCCGCTGGACGTGGAAGGACCGGGCGTTCCCGGCGTGGTGGAGTCCTCGGGACCGGGCGAGCCGGACACGGACGGATCCGGAGCGCCCTCCGCCGAGCCTTCCGAACCCTCCGGGTCCGCCGAGGCGGCGGGCGGCCCGCTCGCCTCACCGGTCGCCGAGGGCACGGCCTCGCCACTGCCCCCGGGACTCGCCGAACCGGTCGCGCCGGGGTCCGTGGACGGCGTGGGACCCGGATCGTCGGGGGCCTCGGGCCGGTCCGTGTCGTTCCGCGGTCCACCCTCGAAGTCGACCGGGGTGTCCTCCTTGACGGCGGAGGCGCGGTCCTTGCCCGGGGGCTCCAGGGCCAGCTCGGCCAGGCCGAGTGTGGCGAGCGAGAGCAGCACGCCGAAGGTCGCCATGAGGACCTTGCGCCGGCGCTTGCCGCGCGCCCGGCGCGGTCTGCCACGCGTACGGCGGGGCCGGGACTCACCCTTGCGCCGGCGCGAGGACGAGCCGCTCCGCCCGGGGTCCGGCTCCGGGTGGCGGCCGGTCAGTACGACCTCACCGAGTACGAGCTCACCGTCCGGCGCGTCCCCGTACTCTCCGTGATCCTCGGTGCCCTCGCCGTCCCGGTCCGGGCGGCGGCTGTGGGGCGGCCCGGCGGATGGCGGGTCTTGCTGCCTGAGCTCCTCGGCGGGGGTGCCGCATCCGGCGCACGTCAGTGCTCCGTTGAGGTGCCGTTGGCACTGGTCGCAGTAGTCCATGGCGCCCCGCAGATTATGCGGCGGAGGAGCGACGCGCATAGACGAGCCTGTGAGGGTCTTGTGTGGACTGCCGTGTCATGTGTGTCTCCGGCCTTCCCCGGGTACCGGCAAGATGGCGTTATGACGTCCAATGGGCCGTTCGGTCCGCTCGACTTCCAGCTCGTCCTGCTGCGGCGGATGGCCGACCACCGGCCCGAGCTGGTCGATGACGCCCGCCGTGAACTGGGTGTGTCCCTGACGGAGATGCGTGAGGCCAATCGCCGCTGGCAGGCGATGGTCCGCGCGCCACGGGCGCGGGGAGCGCTGTCCCGTTACCGCTCCGTCCTCGGTGAGCCGGAGCTGGCCTTCCGCCGGACCGTCGGCGATCTGGAGTGCGACGCCCTGCTCTGGCCCGTGCCGCTCTGGCCGGGTCTGCGGTTCGAGGTGATGGTGGCGCCGGGCGGGGCCGTATGGAACGAATGGCTGGTACGCGCACCGGGGGCGGCCGGTCCCGAGCTGCGCACGGCCGCGGATCTGCGCCCGTGGTCCTGCACTGTGGACGAGGTGGCGCGGGCGTTCCCGCCCGCCCGGCCGACGGAGGGCGGCGCCCCGACCCGGCTGCGGCTGGCGTTCACTCTCCCGGGCGGCGGTCCGGGCGTCGCGGACTTCACCTGGGGGCTGTTGCAGGACTGGTCCGAGACGCGCCGGGACGCGTAGGCGCGGACGGGGCACGGGCCGCCGGGAGCACCGGAAATGGCGCCGCCGGATGATCCGGACCCGGCCGCAGGGCCAGGTCACGCGCGTCGCGGACACGGCCGCCGGGACCCTCTGGCACGCCGTCAACTCCGTACGCCCGACCGGCGCAACCCAGCGCGCGCCGCGAGGGCCGTCGCAGCACGATGCGAACAGGGCCGGCCGCCGCCGGTGAACCCATCAGCGCTCTCGGGAGACCCTGCCGTGACCGTCAGTCTTGAGCAGTTGCGACGCTGCCACATCGCCGTCGACCTGGGGGCCGCCAGGACCCGGGTCTTTGTCAAAGGAGCGGGGCTCGTCGTCGACGAACCGAGCGTCGCCGCCATGAACACCCGTACCGGCGCGCTCATCGCCGTCGGCGCGCTCGCCGAGCAGATGACGGGCCGTACGCCCGACTACATCCGGGTCGTCCGGCCGGTCTCCGGCGGGACGGTCGTCGACATCGAGATGGCGCAGCGCATGCTCCGTCATCTCCTCGGTGACAAGCTGCGCCGCCAGCTCCGCCGCAAGCCGCGGCTGCGCGCCGCCGCCTCCACTCCGCACGACAGCGACCCGCTCGCGCAGCGCGCCGCCGTGGAGACACTGATCGGTCTCGGCGCGCGCCGGGTCGAACTGGTCGACACCCTGATCGCCGCGGCCGTCGGCTGCGGACTGCCCGTGGAGCAGCCCACCGCCAATATGATCATGGTCTGCGGCGCGGCGACCACCCAGGTCGCGGTCCTCTCCCTGGGCTCGATCGTCACCGCCCAGCGGATCCCGGTCGGCGGGAACGCCATCGACCACGCGGTGATCCAGCATCTGCGTCACCAGCACGACCTGCTGCTGCCCAGCCAGTCCGTACGCCCGCTGCAACTCGCGCTCAGCGACGAAGGCCTCACCGCGCGGGGCCCGAGCACCACCGAGATCCACGGCCGGGACGTGGCCACCGGGGTGGCCCGCTCGGTGCTGGTGAACACCGCCGCCGTGCGGGACGCGATCTACTCACCGCTGACGGCCGTCCTCGACGGTATCGGCAAGGTGCTCAGGGACTGTCCGCCCGATCTGGTGGCCGATCTCGCGGACGGCGGGATCACGATGGTCGGCGGCAGCGCCCTGATGCCCGGTCTCGACCAGATGCTGCGCAACGCGACGGGCATGCCGGTGGCGATCGCGGAGCGTCCCGACATCTGCGCCGTGCTCGGCCTCGGTGCGATGCTGGAAGGGAAGATCCAGCCGATGGTCCTGAACCCGCTGGCCGTGGTCCGCTGACGGCGGAGCCGCCGCTCGGCCGACGGACGGCGGCGTGCGGGGCGGGTGAGAAGACGAGCGGTGCGCGATGAGCGGAGAAGGCGGCGGGAGGGGGAGGAACGGCGGGGAGGAACGGCATCCGGGACCGGAGCCACAAGCGGAGGCGGGGCCGGAGGCGGCGCAGCAACCACGGCCGGAGCAGGAGCCCGGGGCACGGCGGAGGCAGGAGCCACGGCAGCCGCGGGAGCCACGGCCGGAGCCGGGTACGGGTCCCGGGCCGGAGGCCGACGGCATGGCCCCCGAGCCCCTGCTGCCCGCGCTGCTGGAGGCCGTGCTCGGTATCGGCACCGAACTCGAACTGCGGCCCGCGCTCCAGCACATCGTCGACACCGCCACCGAACTCATCGGTGCCCGGTACGGCGCCCTCGGAGTGATCGACCCCGAGCGCGGCCGGCTCACCGAACTGTTCACGGCCGGGATCACCGACAGCGAGCGGGCGCGCATCGGACGGCTCCCCGCCGCGCACGGCGGGCTGCTCGGCGTACTCGCCCGCGACGCGAAGCCGCTGCGGCTGGACGATCTGAGGTCCCATCCCCGGTTCGCCGGCCTGGCGCCGGGCCATCCGCCGATGCGCTCCTTCCTCGGAGTGCCGGTCCAGGTGGACACCGTGGTCCTGGGCAGTGTCTATCTCGCGGAGAAACGCAGCGGTCCCTTCACCGAGCAGGACCAGGAGCTGCTGGGTGTGCTGGCCTCACAGGCGGGCATCGCGATCGGCAACGCCCGGCTGTACGGAGCGGCCCGGCGGCGCGAGCGCTGGATCAAGGGGGCCGCGGCGGTCACCACGGCGCTGCTGCGCGGGGAGAACGCGGCGGACTCGCTGATGACCGTCGCCGAGTCGGCCAGACTGCTCGCCGACGCCTACGCGGGTGTGGTGCTCCAGCCCACCGAGGGAGGCGGGATGGAGATCGTCGCCGCGTCCACGGTCGGCGATCCGGACGGCATCGTCGGTACCGTCATCGAGCCCGGCTCGCCCGTACTGGTCCAACTGCTCGGCGGAGAGCCGGTGTTCATCGAGGACTCGGCCACCGATCCCCGGATGACCACCCCCGTACGGTCCCGTTTCGGGCCGAGCATGATGCTGCCGCTCCAGAGCGGCGGCAAGCTGATCGGCACGCTCGCCCTGCCGCGCCGGCGCGGCGGCCGTCCGTACAGCGCGGTGGACCGGCTGCTGGCCACCCAGTTCGCCTCCCAGGCCGCAGTGGCGCTCGTACTGGCGGACTCCCGGCACAACCGGGAGCAGCTCGCGGTGTACGAGGACCGCGACCGGATCGCCCGCGATCTGCACGATCTTGTCGTCCAGCGCCTCTTCGCGACCGAGATGATGCTGGAGTCGACCAGACGACGCGCCGACACCCCGGAGCTGGACGAACTTCTGAACCGGGCCGTGGACGAGCTGGACTCCACCATCCAGGAGGTACGGACCACGATCTTCGCGCTCCAGCAGCCGCCCGCCGACGCTCCGACGAGCGTGCGCGGGAAGGTGCTGCGCGAGGCGGACGGCGCGGCGGTGCTGCTGGGTTTCCGGCCGTCGGTGCACTTCAACGGCCCGGTGGACACGCTGGTCGGCGAACCGGTGGGCCGCCGGCTGCTGGCCCAGGTGCGCGGCGCC
The DNA here is from genome assembly GCF_001700515.1 of Streptomyces lushanensis. Classification (GTDB taxonomy): domain Bacteria; phylum Actinomycetota; class Actinomycetes; order Streptomycetales; family Streptomycetaceae; genus Streptomyces; species Streptomyces lushanensis. The sequence goes on along the minus strand of NZ_MAUD01000066.1, from coordinate 7,871 downwards.
CTCGCCGCCGCCCACCGGCGGGAGGGTGTGACGGCGATCGCGGTCGAGATCGACGCGAACGCGGCGCTGCCGGACGGGACGGCGGGTGTACGGCTGGTCGTCACGGACAACGGCGTGGGCGAGGACGGTGCGCGCGGTACGACGACGGTCTGGGAGGAACCACGTCCGGGGCCGTAGCCGTGAGCCGGCCGCTCAGGCCGGGGCGTGCGAGGCCCGTCCCTCCCGGCACTCACCCGCCTGCCCGTCGGCCCCGCGCCCGTCAGCGCAGCAGGTCCTGGAGCGATGCCGTCAGCCGCGTGGCGAACGCCTCCCGGGTGCCGGAGTCCACCAGGTCCAGGGACAGATACGGATTGAGGTCCTCCAGCTCGACGAGCAGCAGTTCCCCGTCCGGGGCCCGGCAGGCGTCCACGCGCTGTATCCCGTGCTCGAGACCGTTCCAGTCGATGAACCGGCGCGCGAACTCCAGATCCGCCGCGCCCGCCTCGTACGGCTCCAGCTCCCAGCGCCGCGCCGGGTCGGGCGCGTACAGGGCGTACTGGAAGTCCCGGTCGACGAAGTAGAACGAGACCTCGTAGCGGAACGGGATCCGGGGCTGCACCAGAACGTCACCGAAGGCCAGGTCCGCCAGCCGCTCCGCCGGGACGAACTCCATCCCGATCGAGTCCGCGCCCAGCCGCGGCTTCACCACGTAGGTGCCGGCCTCCGGCAGCCGGCCGAGGTCCTCGGCACGGTCGACGGTCGGTATGACCGGATACCCGGCGGCGCTCAGCTCCGCCAGATATCCCTTGCCGGTCATGTCCGCCCTGCCGGTCAGCGGGTTGTAGACCCGGATCCCGGCCGCGCGGGCCCGCTCGCGGAAGGCTTCGTACTCCTCCCGGTAGTGGAGCACTGGCCCGCTGTTGCGCACCACGACCGCATCGAAAGACTCCATCAGCCGTGCGGCGTCGAGAGGGTGGCACAGCGCCACGGCGAAGTCCCGCCGCAGCCGGGAGGAGAGCCGGATGTCCTCGTCGCAGTATCTGCGTCCCTGGGCCTCGTAGCCGAGATCGGTGACATAGAGAAGGGTGGACACGGCGCTCGCTCCCGGTGCGGGTCGGACAATCGGCGAATCGGTCAGGAGAGGTGCCCACGGTACGGGGAGCGCTCGGCCCCCGCGCGCTCAGCTCAGCGCGCAGGAGTTCACCACATCGCCGGAGGCGGGCCTGGCCACCGTACGGCTCGCCGGCGGCGTCGCGCCACGCTCGACCCATCGGGTCAGTGCCTCGAACGCGCTCCGGTAGCAGGGCAGGATCGGGCGCAGCCGGTCCGGAAAGCTGTCGTAGAGGCCGTCGACATGCGTACCGCCCTCGATCGTGTAGTAGCGGTGCAGCGTGGCGCGGTGCTGGTCCTTGATCATGCGCGTGTACACGTCCGAGTCGGTGGCGATCGGCAGCAGCGTGTCCAGCGAGCCCTGGAGCGTGATCATGGGCTTGCCGATCCGGCCGGTCAGCGAGACGCGCTCGACGGCCCGGTGGACGGAGCGCGGCCGGGCCGAGTAGTCGTACGAGGCGTCCGAGGCGCAGGGCGCCAGGATCTCCGCCGTGGTGGAACCGGCCGAGGCGCCGGGGCAGTTGGTGTCGTACGCCGGGTCGAACTCGGCCCGGTACACCTTCTGCGTCAGCCCCCAGTACGCGGTCTGGTGATAGGGCCAGAGGAACTCGCTGCCCCGGGCGAACCCTGCCTCGTACATGCCGTCCGCCCCCGCGCCGCCCGCCCCGTACGCGACCGTGGTGGGCAGATAGGTCAGGAGGTTGGGGCCGCGCTCCGTCCAGAGCACGCCCTCCCAGTCCACCCCTCCGTCGTACAGCTCGGGATGGTTCTCCAGCTGCCAGCGGGTCAGATAGCCGCCGTTGGAGGTGCCGGTCATGTACGTACGGCGCGGGGCGTGTCCGTACGCGCGCTGGACCGCCTTCCTGGCGGCCCGGGTCAGCTCGGTGGTGCGCCGGTTCCATTCCACGACCGCGTCACCGGGCCGGGTGCCGTCGGTGTAGAAGTCGGGCCCGCTGTTGCCCTTGTCGGTGGAGGCGAAGGCATAGCCCTGCGCCAGTACCCAGTCGGAGATCAGCGGGTCCAGCGAGTACTGCTTGCGGGTGCCGGGCGCGCCGGTCACCACCAGCCCGCCGTTCCAGCGGTCGGGCAGCCGGATCACGAACTGGGCGTCGTGCTTCCAGCCATGGGTGGCGTTCAGCCGCGAGGTGTCGGGGAAGTAGCCGTCGATCTGGACACCGGGCACGCCCGTGGGGTTCTCGGTGCCCTTCGCGAAGAGCGGCGACCAGTCGGTGGAGTCGGTGTACCCCGTGCCCGCGAGCGCCGCGGAGGTCAGATCCGGCAGACAGGCCGCGGTCTGGAACTCCGCGCCCGGTACGGAGACCCGGTCACGTGCGGCGCAGTGCGCCGGTGCCGCACCGGTCTCCGAGTCCGGTACGGGGGCCGCCGAGGCGCCGTTCGCCGTGACGGCCAGCAGCATCGCCGCCAGCACGGTGACACCTGTTCTCAGACGCATGGAACTCCTCCGATTGGCTCGACCAGGCCGGTCCATCAATGCCATGGCGCACATCGTCAGCGCCGCATGAAAACCGGGCCATGTGGAGAGCCCATATGTCCCGGCATCAAAAGGTGGAGCCTCAGCCCACCCTGGAGCCGACCGTCGCAGCGGGAGCGTCGCACCGGGAGGACAGGCACACCCACGTCACACACAAATACCGCACACCAACAAGGGGTTAACAGCTTCCCAATGCTCGTCCTCCCATGGCGCCGGGCGCCGGACGTGCTCGTATTTTGTCCACTCATCACGGTTATCCCGGCAGCCGGAGGCGACAGTGGAAGTGGACAGCATTCCGTGGGACGTCATTCTCGCGATTTTCGGTGTCGTGGTCCCGATCGTCGCGGCGCTGTACGAGTTCGTCCTCGTCGGCCGCAAACGCCTCGGCTACCGGATCCAGATGGACACCACCGCCACCGACACCGTCCACTCCGAACACGCCGGAGCGCTCCATCAGTTACGGCAAGGGAACGGCACGCTGCTGGTGGATCCGTCATTCGTCCTGCTGCGTATCGAGAACAGCGGAGCCATCAACATCGACTCCAACGACTATGCCGTCCTCGACGACGACAAGGTCGGCATTCGCGTCAACTTTCCCGGGCGCACGGTGGCCGGAGCGGTGGTGACGGAACTGAGCGACGACTTTCTGCGTCCCTCCTTCGCCGAGGGCCTGGGCCTGGGGGTACGGGACGGCGTCATCGAACTGCCCAAGGTGCCGCTGAACCGTGCGGCCCACTACAAAGTCCTGGCGGCCCTTGAGGCCATACCCGAGGACGGAGGCAGACGCCGCCGTGAAGGGGAGGCGTTCGAGGCTCCCCGGATCGTCGGCGGCATCAAGGGCGGCGTCGGCAGCGGCGGGATACAGGAGACCAAGAGCCGTACCGGCACACCCATTCAGGCCGTCTCGCTCGTCTGCTTCCTCGTCCTGGTCATCATCGCCCAATTCATCGTCTCCGTCAGCGGAACGGAGTCCGCCGTGGACTGCGCCAAGGGAGAACTCACCCTTATCGGGTCCACGGCCTTCCGGCCCGTCCTGGACGACGCCGTCGGCGAGTACCGGACGACCTGTCCGGACGCCGATTTCACCATCGAGACCGAAAGCAGCGGTAAGGGCGCGATCCGGCTGAACAAAGTCGGAGAGGACGACTACGAAGGCCCCGACCTGCTGGCGTTCTCCGACGGAACGGTGTCGGACACAAATCCGATGCTCGTGCCGCGTCCCATCGCTTTTTCCCTCTTCACCCTGGTCGCCAACAAGGAAGCCGGGGTGGCCAATCTCTCGATGGAGCAGATAACGCGGCTCTTCAACGGAGAGATCGCCAACTGGAACGATCCTTCCGTGGGCGGGAGCGACCGGCCGGTCCATCTCGTCGACCGGGAGGGCGGCTCCGGTACGCGAGGAGTCTTCGAGGAGCGGGTCCTCGGTGGTGGCGGTACGGCGACCGACAACTCCGAGGACTGCAAGACGTATACGCACGAGGGCACCAAGGGCGTCATACGGTGCCGGCGGGGCAGCACCGAGGATGTGCTCAATGCCGTCGAGGACACTCCCGGAGCCATCGGCTACAGCGAGATCGGGCTCGCCAAGGCCCATGAGAAGGACCTGACGCTCGTCAGCATCGGCAACCAGCAGGCGAGCCTGGAGGCGGCGGACCAAGGCGTCTACCCGTTCTGGGAGACCGAGTACGCCTATACCTACGGCAAGGTGTCGGCCGATTCCCTGACGGCCAGTTTCCTGCGGTATCTGACGAACGAGGTCGGCAAGGACATCGTGCGCGACCACGGCCACCACCCGTGCGACGAGCTGGAGAAGCCGGTGGTCTGCCGGCCCGTCGAGGAGCCGACGCCGACGCCGAGCCCGTGACGGACGCCGGCCCGGCCCCCTCCGCGCCGGCCGGGTCACCGGCGCGGACCCGATCGGAATCAGAGACGGGCGGCCACCGTGCGGGCCAGGTCCTCGAGAGGCTTACGGGTCTCGTCCGGCGGGACCGAGCGGACGAGACGTATGGAGATCCACTGCCCGGAGGTGCGGAAGAAGACCGATCCGTCCTCCAGATACGCCTCCTCGCCGATCCCGGAGAGCGGGCTCAGCTTGTGTCCGATGCCGCGTTCCGCGTCGAGATAGCTCCGCGCGGAGTCGCCGACGCAGATCTCCACCTGCGCCGAGGGACCGGACGCGAGCCCGGTGTAGGTGCAGGTCTCGTCGAGGGGCTCGGCGGGATTGAGCTTCGAGCCGGCCAGCGCCTCGGCCTCCTGCTGCGAGACGATCCCGCAGGGATCACCGGCCGCCACCGGACCGTCCGACGACTCCGACGGGCTCTCGGCGGGCCCCTGCGGGGGCTCCTCCGCAGGCACGGTCGGGCTCGGCAGATCACTGGCGGTCGGACTCGGGGCCGGGTCCTGGTTCTGGATCGCGTCGCATCCCTGGAGCGCGAGGACCGCGACCAGGGCCAGTGGCGCCATGGCGACGGCCGTCAACGGGCGGACGCGCCCGTCGGTGCGTCTGCCGGAGCGGGTACGAGTACGGGTGCGCGTCATCGGATCAGTCCCCTTGGGCGGCGTGGCGGAGGGCTCTGACAGCCTCTCCGAAGCAGGCGACATCAGGGACGCCCCGAACCGACCGATTGGTTTCCGCCAGACGCAGCTCCGGTGCCCCGGACGCTTCGCCGGGTCTGCGCCAGGTGGCGGCGAGGTTGATCCATGCGGGTGGAGGTGCTCTCCATACGATCAAGGAAACGCCGTCACAAGGAACGATTCAGCTATCGTCCGACACGTACGCCGGTCCGCTCTCCCACGTCGACAAGGAGGTCGCGAGGAATGCCCGAGCTCCCGTTCCCCGCGCCCGCCGTGAGCGCCTGTCAGCCCCCGTCGCCCACCCCTCGCCCGCGAGACCCGGCAGACGACGGAGCGCCCCATCCTGGCCTGATGCCGGCTGGGGCGCTCGAATACCGGTCGGATCGTTTCCTCGAACGTCCGTCCGCGTGGGGCGGGTGGGACTCGAACCCACGGCCGACGGATTATGAGTCCGCTGCTCTAACCGGCTGAGCTACCGCCCCTAACGGCGCGTCGCGCACATTTGTGCGCGCCGTCTGCCGCAGCATAGCCGCTCATACGATCTCCTGCCTCGGATGGTCGGCATCGCCCTGACCTTGAGGACTTCGCTCCGCACCGCCCGGTTCCAGGATTGACGCAGAACAGACGAAAAAGGACCCCGAGGGGTCCTTCTCGCTCTCCTGCTCCCCCGGCTGGACTCGAACCAGCAACCCTCCGGTTAACAGCCGAATGCTCTGCCAATTGAGCTACAGGGGACCGCGCTCCCCCGACTGGACTCGAACCAGTAACCTGCCGGTTAACAGCCGGCTGCTCTGCCAATTGAGCTACAGGGGATTGCTGCGTGTGCACCGAACGTACCTGCCCGGGCCCTCCCGGGCGGCGCACGCTCGCCGCGACACATACATTAGCGCAAGCAGGGGGGTGTTCCGCCAATCGCTTTCGACCCGGGTCACGCCGGGTGATCCCGGTCCCCCACGGGGTAGGCGGAGGGCAGAGACCGACGGTCCGCCGCCGACACCGGGGACCGGGACATCAGGGAAGGGTGGCAGCCATGCGGTACCGCCTCGCATTCATCGCGGGACTGGCTTGCGGATATGTGCTCGGCACACGTGCCGGACGCGAGCGTTACGAGCAGCTCAAGAAGTCGGTGCGCGAGGTGTCCCAGAACCCGGCCGTGCGCAACGCCGCCGAGTCGGCCGCGCAGACCGGCCGCGAGGTCGCGGGCAAGGCGTACCAGTCGGTGAGCGCCGTGGTGGGCGACCGGGTGCCGGACTCCGTGGCCCACCGGGTGCGCTCGCTGCGGGAGCGCAGCCAGAACGGCCAGGACGACTGGGGCACCAGCAACACCTGACCGGTCGGCGCCATACACCCGCGTGCCGTCCCGGCCGCGTCCGCCGCGCCGCGCGTGCGGCAGAATCAAGTGTCATGGGAATAGTCGCCGGGTTGGACAGTTCGTCCGGATTCACACGCGTCCTCGTCTGCGACGCGGACACGGGGGCCGTGCTGCGGCAGGGCTACGCGCCGCACCCGGTCGATCCGAAGGCCACCGAGATCGATCCTCAGGCCTGGCTGCTCTCCCTCGGTGAGGCCGCGTCCGGCGGCCTCCTGGAGGGCGTCCAGGCCATCGGTGTCTCGGCCCAGCAGGACGGCATGGTGGCCCTGGACCAGCAGGGCAATCTCGTGCGGCCCGCGCTGCTCGGCAACGACAAGCGGGCACAGGTGGCCGCCGCTGATCTGGTCGACGCGCTGGGCGGGCGGCAGGCGTGGGCCGAGGCGGTCGGATCCGTACCGCAGTCCAGCCAGCTCGTGGCCAAGCTGCGCTGGATGGCGCGGACCGAGCCGGAGGCGGCGCAGCGCACCGCGCTGGTGCTCCAGCCGCACGACTGGCTGGTCTGGCAGCTCCTCGGCCGGCCTGCGCGCAGCACCACCGACCGGGGCGCCGCGTCGGCGACCGGCTACTGGTCCGCGCGTACGGGCACGTACCGGCCCGATCTCGTGGAGCTGGCGCTCGGACACCAGGCCGCGCTGCCGGAGGTCCTCGGTCCCTCCGACGTCGCCGGAACCACTCCCGAGGGACTGCTGATCTCCGCGGGCACCGGCGAGACCATGGCAGCCGCCTTCGGGCTGGGTGTGGCCGTCGGGGACGCCGTGGTGTCGCTGGGGGCCTCGGGCTCGGTGATGGCCGTGCACCACGAGGCGCTCGCCGATCCGGCCGGAATGATCACCTCCTTCGCGGACGCGACCGGGATGCATCTGCCGGTGGTCCACACGCTGAACGCCGTCAGGGCCCTGCGCGGCACGGCGGAGCTGCTGGGGACCGGGGCGCTGGCCGAGCTGTCCGCGCTGGCGCTCAAGTCCACGCCGGGCTCGTCCGGGCTGGTGTTCCTGCCGTATCTGGAGGGTGAGCGGACGCCTCAGCTCCCGCACACGGCGGGCACGCTGACCGGGCTGCGCCGCGAGTCGATGAAGCCGGAGCATCTCGCGCGGGCCGCGTTCGAGGGAATGCTCTGCTCGCTCGCCGACGCGATGGACGTGCTGCGCGGGCGCGGCGTGGAGGTGCGCCGGGTGTTCCTGCTGGGCGCCACCGCCGCGCTGCCGGCCATCCAGGCCCTCGCTCCGGCGGTCTTCGGCGCGCAGGTCGTCGTACCGCAGCCCGCGGACTACGCGGCACGCGGCGCGGCGGTGGCGCCCAGCAGGAACACCCGGCGCACCTCCACGCCGCGCCCGCGCAGCACGT
>NZ_MAUD01000658.1 GCF_001700515.1 Streptomyces lushanensis | reverse complement strand
CGAGGGTCAGCGAGTCGAGATGTTCGACACCGGCGTGCTCGAGCGCCTCCCACACCGATCCCTCGGCCATCTCGCTGTCGCCGGACAGCGGCTCGGCCGGACTCCGTACCGCGTCTGGGTGCTGTCCGGCGACAGCGAGATGGCCGAGGGATCGGTGTGGGAGGCGATCGAGCACGCCGGTGTCGAACATCTCGACTCGCTGACCCTCGTCATCGACGTCAACCGGCTCGGCCAGCGCGGTCCCACGCGCCATCAGCGGGATCTGGAGGCGTACGGCCGCAGGCTGCGCGCGTTCGACTGGCACACCATCGAGATCGACGGCCATGACGTCGACGCCATCGACGCGGCCTTCAACGAGGCCCGGTCGACGGGCCGTCGGCCGACCGCGATCATCGCGGGCACCCGGAAGGGAAAGGGCGTCGCCTCCGTGGAGGACCGCGAGGGGATGCACGGCAAGCCGCTGCCCCACGCGGAGAGCGCCATCGAGGAACTGGGCGGACGCCGCTCCATCCGGATCTCCGTGGCGAAGCCGGTCGAGCCCGAGGCCCCGGCCCGTACCGCCAGGCATCCGGTCACCCTCGAACTGCCGCGCTACGAGGTGGGCGAATCGGTCGCCACACGTGACGCGTACGGCAGGGCGCTCGCCG
>NZ_MAUD01000657.1:353-727 GCF_001700515.1 Streptomyces lushanensis | reverse complement strand
TCATCCAGCACAACTCAACAGTGGAACTGGAGGCATCCAGCATGACGCATCACCCCCCGTCCTCGCTGCTGTCCGCGACACTCGCCGCCGCCGAACGCGGCTGGCACGTCTTCCCCCTCCGCCCCGGCGACAAGCGCCCCGCCCTCCACGGCTCGACCGCCTGCCCCCGCACCGGGGACTGCGCGGCCGGTCACCGCAAGTGGGAGGACCGGGCGACCACCGACCCCGCCCGCATCCGCCGGGCCTGGTCCGTGCGCCCGTTCAACATCGGGATCGCTACCGGCCCCTCCGGGCTGCTGGTCGTGGACCTGGACATGCCCAAGGCCAACAGCAAGAAGGGCACGCCTTCCGGCGCGACGACCTTCCGTGCGCTC
>NZ_MAUD01000657.1:0-306 GCF_001700515.1 Streptomyces lushanensis | reverse complement strand
CGGCGCCCCGTACGCGGTCGTGGACCCCGCACCGGTAGCTCAAGCCCCGAACTGGCTCCTGGACGCTCTCAAGCCCCCTCAGGCGCCCACACGGTCCGTTGTGGTGGACATGCCCAAGGTAGATGGCGCCCGCGCAGCCGTGGCCGCCCTGGAACGTGAATGTGCCACGGTCCTGACTGCCCCCCAGGGGCAGGGCAACATCACCCTCAACCGCAGCGCCTTCAAGGTGGGGCGCTTCGTCGCGTGGGGCGACATCCCCCGCCACCGGGTTGAAGACGCCTTCCAATCGGCGGGAGAGGGGCGCGG
>NZ_MAUD01000656.1:489-719 GCF_001700515.1 Streptomyces lushanensis | reverse complement strand
TGGCGGTGAAGAAGACGGGCTGTTCCTCGATGAAGGTGCGTATCCGTCCGTCGATCCGTTCGTAGAGCTTTCCCATACCGCCGATTATCCGCGCCCGTGCCCGGGAGGCGGCAGAGTCTCGGCTCGTGGGACCGCCGCGCCCGGCCGACGATGGAGCGATGACGAGGAAGCGGCGGGAACACGGGACGGAGCGGCGGCACGAGGTACGGGTCCGCCGGGTGTACGAGCCG
>NZ_MAUD01000656.1:0-466 GCF_001700515.1 Streptomyces lushanensis | reverse complement strand
GAGGCCGCCGCGCTGGACGCGTGGCTGAAGGACGCCGCGCCCTCGGCGGAACTGCGCGCGTGGTACGGGCACGACCCCGGGCGGTTCGAGGAGTTCGCCGGACGGTACGGCGCCGAGCTGGCCGCACCGGATCACGCGGAGGCGCTCGGCCGGCTGCGTGAGCTGGCAGCCGAGGACACTCTCACCCTGCTCACCGCCACCAGGGACCTGCGGTACAGCCACGGGCCGCTGCTGGCGGCGGAGGTGCGCCGGGACAGCTGAGGGCGGGCACCGGGGGCCGGACCACCGAGGGCGGGACCGCTGGGGCAGGTGCATCGGGAGCGCGTCACCGGGGCCATCGGGAGCCGCGTTGACAAAACAATACGGTCCAGCGCATAGTTATACCCATCAGTGAATGCACCGTAAGGAGATACCCGTGACCGAGCGCGTCGTACTCGCCTACTCGGGCGGCCTGGACACCTCCGTC
>NZ_MAUD01000655.1 GCF_001700515.1 Streptomyces lushanensis | reverse complement strand
CGCGGCGATCTCACCACCCTGGCCATGCCCGTCAAATCCGACCACTCGGCCTGAGAACGACGAAGAGGAACACCCGTGACCACCACATCCGCCGGACCCGACCCGACCATGGAAGCCATCGGCCGAGCGGTCATCGATGGCCGAGCCGGTGACATCGCTTCCGCCCGCCAGAAGCTCCTGAGCCTGTGGTCGGAGATCGGCGTCACGGGCGATCCGTTGCACCGTTGCTCCCTCGCCCACTACCTGGCGGATCTCTACGAAGATCCCGCCCAGGCCCTGGCCTGGGACATCCGGGCCATGGACGCTGCCGAGGCCGTGACCGAGCAGCGTGTGCGGGAGCACCACGCCGATCTCCACATCGCCGGCTTCTACCCCTCCCTCCATCTCAACCTTGCCGACAACTACCGCCGACTCGGCTCCTTCGAAGCCGCCACCAAGCACATCGACGCGGCCAAAGCGCACGTTTCCAGCCTTCCTCAGGATTCCTACGGTGACCTGATCCGAGGCGCTGTCCAGGAGGTCGCCGAGGCCATCGCAGTGCAGGACCGCACACAGCGAGCCTCTGCACTCGGTTCCACTGCGTGACGCACGAGAACGCTCTCCGCGCA
>NZ_MAUD01000654.1 GCF_001700515.1 Streptomyces lushanensis | reverse complement strand
CTCCCTCTCCGTCCGGTGACTGCCCGCCCGGTACGGCTTCTCCTACGACCTCTCAGATGTGCGCCCCTCCGCACGCCCGTGCACAGCCGTACGGGAGAATGGCGCCGTGACCTCGCCTGCTGACTCCCCGCTCCCCGCCCGGCCCCGGCTGATCGCCACCGATCTGGACGGCACGCTGCTGCGCCACGACAAGTCCGTCTCGGACCGTACGATCGCCGCGCTCAAAGGCGCCGAGGAGGCGGGCGTCGAGGTCTTCTTCGTCACCGGGCGCCCGGCCCGCTGGATGGGCGTCGTCAGCGACCATGTGCACGGCCACGGCATGGCCATCTGCGCCAACGGCGCCGCGGTGGTCGATCTGCGCGCCGGCGGAGAGCTGCTGAAGGTCCGTCCGCTGGACCGGGAGACCGCGCTGTACGTCGTACAGACCCTGCGCGACGCCGCCCCGGGAACGGCCTTCGCCGTGGAGATGACCAACGGCATCAGCTACGAGCCGGCCTACCCGCCTTTCCTGGAGGACCCGGGCGCGACAATCGCCACCGCGGAGAAGCTCCTCCAGGAAGAGCACGAGGAGTACGAGGCGTCCGCGGGCCCGGTCGTCAAACTGCTCGCCCAGCACCCGGACCTGACCCCCGACGGTTTCCTCACCCTGGCCCGTACGGCGGCCGGGGATCGCGCCACCATCACCCGGTCGAGCCCCACCGCGCTGCTGGAGATCAGCGCCCTGGGAGTGAGCAAGGCCAGCACGCTCGCGCTCTGCTGCGCCGAGCGCGGTGTCTCGTCCGACGAGGTCGTCGCCTTCGGGGACATGCCCAACGATCTGGAGATGCTGGCCTGGGCGGGCACCTCGTACGCGATGGGCAACGCCCATCCGGACGTACTCGCCGCCGCCTCCGGACGCACGGCCACGAACGACGAGGACGGCGTCGCGATCGTCATCGAGCAGATTCTCGCGCGGCTCTAGGTCCACGCGAGCGGCACAGCCCGCACGAGCCGCACAGCCAGCCCACACGAGCGGCACAGCCTGCGTACACGAGCCGCACGTCCAGCACGCGCGCACGGCCGGCAAGCCACGCGCGCACGTCCCGCGAGCCACGACCGGCGCGGCAGACAAGTCACGAGCCGGCACGGCCGACGAGCCGCCACTCGCAGCCGCCGGGGCCCCACCCTCGTCCCC
>NZ_MAUD01000653.1 GCF_001700515.1 Streptomyces lushanensis | reverse complement strand
CGGCCGGCCGTTGGACGGTGCGGTAGGTCATGCCGAGCTGTCGTTGGATCGCACGGCGGCTGTGTCCGACGGCCGGCAGCGCGCAGACGGTGGCGTGCTCGGCTCGGGCGCGTTCGGCGAACCGGTACACGCTGGGCCGTGGCGAACCGCTCTCGGTATGAAGGGCCGGAGGTAGCGGGGCCCGGTCGGCCATCCGCTCCTGGCTCGTACGCCGGCGGAAAAGTGAGCGCTCTGCCACCCTGACGGTGAAATCGCCCACTCTAACGGAGTAATGCCCGACAGGTCATGGGATAGTACATTAGGGATGGCAACGAAGAAGACAAGTGACTGAGCTTCAGTTATTCCTACGTCCGAGCACCCGACGCGGTTTGCCCAGTACCAGCAGCAGAATCGCGAAGAGGGGCCGACACGGCCGCTTCTGTTTCCCATCCCAAGGACATGACCGGCTGCGGGAACACGTAGCTGGATGACGATCGACGTCATGTCAGCCATGACCCGGCGAACGGTCCGCCAGACGGTCTTCTTCCGCTCCCCGGTTGCGCGGCCGACTTCAGGTCCGCCGGTATCCCTCAACGCGCCTGCCCTCTCGGCTTTCATCCGTTTTGGCCGACGAGCCGGCGCACCACCACCTCGTGCCCCAACCGCGCCAAAGTGGTCACGGGGCACACCGCCACTGCCACCACTCCACCTCACAACAGGAGTTGACCCATGAGTGGATGCGGCTGCGGGCAGTCCCCCATCGCCATCGGCGGCTGTCAGCCCTCCAAGCCGGCCTGTCCCCCCGTTACTTGTCCCGGCTCCAAGCCGTGCGAGCACTGCGAGACGACCCCACTGCGCGACTCCGCGCCGTACTGGGTCGCGGCGACCGCGAGCAGCACCGACCCGACGCCGTACTACACCATCGCCAACACCCACGCCGCACTGGACCCTGTCGTCGCCCAGACCATCCTGAACAGCGGCACGGGCACGTTCCCTGCCGACGACGGGACGCACAACGGCCAGCACACCTGGCTCGCCGGCGTCGTGCACATCGACCCCACGTCATTGCGCGGCAACCCCACCAGCGTCACGATCAGCGCCTCGGTCCACGTCCACAACGACGGCAGGAACGCGGCCTGCCAGCTGTACGGCCGCTTCGCCCTCTGGAACGGCACGACCCCGATCCGCACCGATCTCCTCGGCCCGCCCGATCTGCCGGCAGGCGGTGACGACAACGGCGTCATCCCACCGACCACCGTGTCCCTCGCGGACGTCCTCGCGGGAAAGATCGTCGTCGAGCTCAACCTGGAAACAGGCAACGACGACACCTGCCGAGTCGGCCCCAAGCAGTGGACCGTCGACAGCTTCGTCCTCACCGTCCAGGCGTCCGCCCCGGGCTGCGGCAGGCCGTTCCTCCGTACGACCTGCCGTAACTGCGACGGCACGGTCACCTGCACGACCGACACCCTCGACGGCTCGACTCCCTACGCCGCGGTCCCGCCGGTCGTCCCGGTCGCCTCCTGCCAGGATGGATGCGCCACCGCCCGCCCTCCGTGCATCTCCACAGACCGGGGCAACGCCATCACCCGGGGCAGCGACGGGTGTCTGTACGCGCCTGACACGCCTGCTCTGGATCCGTCCCCGTGCAATGCCGCACGGAACACGACCGGTGGGCTGCTCGTGCCGCGGATCGACCTGACGGGTATCGCTCCTGGCGGCAACAGCAGCACCGAACGGTCGGTGGACATCGACGTCACCGGGACGCCCGGCTGCCCCGAAAGGTGGAAGATCGGCGCCCGCCTCACGCCGGTGAGCGCGTTCCTCAACGCCGAGGGGCAGCACGCCAACCTCCTGGCCCGGGCAGGCACCGACGTGCCGATCCCCGAGTCCGACATCGTGCTCCCGGAAGCCGGGGTGTACCACATCGACAGCGATGTACGGTACGCGCTCGGTTCCGCCACCGGCGGCAGCGGCTACATCATCGGCTGGCTCAGGGACGAGACCACGGACACCCTCCTGACGAGCTTCACCCAGATCGCGGCGATCAACGCGGCGAGGCAGGAGCAGCAAGGCGGAACCACACACATCATGACCGAGTACGCGGTCGCCTCCGGCCCCCGGACGGTCCGCCTGCACCTGATGTTCGTCCTCACCGGCGGCAAGATCTCCAACGCCGAGGCCGGCGGCACCGACAGCAATGGCGCAACCCGGATGCGCTTCCTCAAGGTCAGGGATTAGGACGACGCTTCGTTCGGTGAGTGGGCGCTGGCCGAGTGACGGTGCCGCGCGCTCGTAGACGCAGTCAGGCGCGACGATGCCCGAGCGGCCGTTGCTACGGTCCAGGCACTAGAGAACGCACGCGCTCGTCACCGCCTCCTCGCACAGGGCTTGCGCCGGGGTGGGGTGGCGAGGTCGCGTTCGCGCTGGTCCAGGCGGACCAGGACCGCACCGAGGGTCAGGTCGTCGTGGTTCATGCTCCACGCCAGGCCAGGGTTGGGACGCCGGTCAGGCGGCGGGTCATCACGGCGCTTACGGCCCAGCAGAACCGTGATGCGGAGGAAGAAGTGAGGTGTTCGTCGTCCCGCACGAGCCTACGCTGCGACATCAGGATGCCGTTGGTCTGCTCCACCACCCGCCGCTCGGCCTGCGGAACGAAACCGACATCGTCGGTGACGCACATGACCAGTTCGAAGCGCCCCCGACGCCATCGCCCCCCACGGGCACGCTCGTCCGCCCCGCCCCATGTCCTCAACGACGACCCGAGCACGAAGTAGTCACATGATCGGCCGGACAAGTCCTAGAAGAGCCCGGCGCGCATGTGCTGGGTGAGG
>NZ_MAUD01000652.1 GCF_001700515.1 Streptomyces lushanensis | reverse complement strand
CGACGATCTGCTGCGGCTGATCTTCACCGCGTGCCACCCCGTGCTGTCGACGGAGGCCCGGATCGCGCTCACGCTGCGGTTGCTGGGCGGGCTGACGACGGAGGAGATCGCCCGCGCGTTCCTGACCTCGGAGCCCACGGTCGCCCAGCGCGTCGTCCGCGCGAAACGGGCACTCGCCAAGGCCGGGGTGCCCTTCGAGGTGCCGTACGGCGCCGACCGCGCCGCCCGGCTCTCGTCGGTCCTCGACGTCATCTACCTCATCTTCAACGAGGGCTATTCCGCGACGGCGGGTGACGATCTCGTACGCCCGGCCCTGTGCGAGGACGCGCTGCGGCTGGTCCGCGTCCTCGCGGGTCTGATGCCCACGGAGCCCGAGGTCCACGGTCTGGCTGCGCTGCTGGAGTTCCAGGCCTCCCGTATCGCGGCCCGCACGGGCCCCGACGGCAGGCCGGTGCTGCTCGCCGACCAGAACCGCGCCAAGTGGAACCGGCTGCTCATCCGCCGTGGCGTCGAGGCGCTGCACCGGGCGGGCGACGGTCCGTACTCCGTCCAGGCCGCGATCGCCGCGTGCCACGCGCGGACGGTCCGTTACGAGGACACGGACTGGACGGCGATCGCCGCGCTGTACGGCCGGCTGCTGGCCCTGATCCCCTCCCCCGTGGTGGAGCTGAACCGCGCGGTCGCCGTCTCGATGGCGGAGGGCCCGGCGGCCGGTCTGCGGCTGGTGGACGCCCTCGCCGGGGAGCCGGCCCTGAAGGGCTACCACCTGCTGCCGAGCGTTCGCGGGGATCTGCTGGAGCGCCTCGGACGTGGGGAGGAGGCGTGCGCGGAGTTCGAACGGGCGGCGTCGCTGACCCGCAACGCGCGCGAGCGGGAACTGCTCCTGGAACGGGCCTCGCACCACCGCCCCGACGGCCCCGCGCCACCGCCCTGACACCTGCCGGCGGCCCGGCACCGGTCGGCGGATCGGCGGGCCGCCCGGCCCCGGGCGCTCCGGTACCGCCCGGCCCCGGGCGGTACCGGAGCCGGCCCGTTCAGTATCCGGCCGGACGCACCAGCCCCGACTCGTACGCGAAGACCGCGACCTGCGTACGGTCGCGCAGGCCCAGTTTGACCAGGATCCGGCCCACGTGCGTCTTCACGGTCTGCTCCGCCACCACCAGGGACACGGCGATCTCCGCGTTGGACAGGCCCTGTGCGATCAGGGACAGGACCTCGGTCTCGCGCTCCGTCAGATCACCGACCCGGTCCTTGAGCGGCGCCCGGGGCGGGGCGGTCATACGTGAGAACTCGGCGATCAGCCGCTTGGTGATGTTCGGCGCGAGCAGGGCGTCACCGGCCGCCACCACCCGTACCGCCTGCGCCAGTTCGGCGGCCGACGCGTCCTTCAGCAGAAAGCCGGAGGCGCCCGCGCGCAGGGCCTCGTACACGTACTCGTCCAGATCGAAGGTGGTCAGGACGAGCACCTT
>NZ_MAUD01000651.1 GCF_001700515.1 Streptomyces lushanensis | reverse complement strand
CGCTGGTCCTCCTGACCAGCGACGGCGCACACGACCAGATCAACCACAACACCCTGACCGACCTGGTCCGCACCCACCAGGACGACCCACAGGCACTCGCGGATGCCCTGGTGGCCGCCGCGCAGCCGGATGAGACCGGCTATCGCGACGACGCCACTGTGGTCGTGCTCGCCATCCCGCCCATCGCCTGACCTGTACCGCTACGGAACCGAAGGGCGGCCCCGTCTCGCCAAAGAACCGGGGCCGCCCTCATCCAGCACAACTCAACAGAGGAGACGCCCGTGCTGTTCTATCTGACGACCCACAAGCGCCACTGGGTGCGCCTCACCGATGTGCCGCTGTTCCTGAAGTCCGAGCACTTCATCGCCGCCCGTACGCTGCCGGTCGCGATCGGCCGGTACGCGGTCGACTCGGGCGGTTTCTCGGAGCTCCAGAACCGTGGCCGCTGGACCCGCACCCCCCGCCAGTACATCACCGACCTGCGCCGCATCTGGGAGAACGTCGGGCCGTTTGACTGGGCCGCCCCACAGGATTGGATGTGCGAGCCGCTCATCATCCACGGCGGCAAGGCAGGACCTCTGACCTTCGTCGGCACCCACCTCAGCGTCGCGGAGCACCAGCGCCGCACCGTGGCCAACTACCTCGAACTCCGCGAGCTGGCCCCGGACTTGCCGATCATCCCCGTGTTACAGGGCTGGGAGCTCCCGGACTACGAACGGTGCGTCGACCTGTACGAGCGGGCCGGTGTGGACCTGACGGCTGAACCGCTGGTCGGCCTGGGGTCGGTGTGCCGCCGCCAGTCCACCCGCGAGGGAGCCGCCATCGTCACCGCCCTCGCCGGGCACGGCATCGCCCTGCACGGCTTCGGCTTCAAAACCCTGGGCCTGGAAAAGGTCGGCCACCTCATGGCCACCGCCGATTCCATGGCCTGGAGCTCCCACGCCCGCCGCCGCCCGCCCCTCCCGGGCCACACCACACACAAGAACTGCGCCAACTGCATCGAATACGCCCTGGCCTGGCGCACCCGCGTCCTGAACAGGCTGCCGCAGCAGCCATCGGCACTCGCCGCCTGAAACGACCGAGGGCGGCCCCCTCACGCCAATGACCGGAGCCGCCCTCATCCAGCACAACTCAACAG
>NZ_MAUD01000650.1 GCF_001700515.1 Streptomyces lushanensis | reverse complement strand
GCTGACGTTCGAGGTCATCGCAGAGACCCTGCGTGAGCGGATCCGCTCGGGCAGGCTGCGGCCGGGGGACGCGCTGCCGACACAGGCCGTGCTGATGCGGGAGTTCGGGGCCTCCAGCCTGACCGTGCAGAAGGCCATGACCCTGCTGAAGCAGGACGGATGGGCGGTCTCCCGCCCCGGCAAGGGCGCCTTCGTCGCCCACCGCGACCACGACGCCGACGATGCTGATGACCTCGACAGCCCGGAGGCGACCGCACCCGTCAGCGGGACGACGGCCCGCGTCGAGGCACTGGAACGGGCACTGGCCGACGCCGTCGAGCAGATCGCCGACCTTCGTGGCCGCGTCGAAGCCCTGGAGACGGGCGGCGGGCGGGGCCGCTGACCCGCCGCGGGCGGCCCGGGGTCGCCCGGCGCGTGCGTTCAGATTTTCTCCACGAGGTTCAAGACGGGCCCCGCCCCTCTGAGCTGGCCGAACATCGCCGCCCGACCCATCGTGGGGTAAGTAGCCGACGCCCGCGCGAGGTGCTGGCA
>NZ_MAUD01000649.1 GCF_001700515.1 Streptomyces lushanensis | reverse complement strand
CGGCGGGTCCCGTCGAAGGCACTCTGTACCGCCCGGGAACGCAGGCGCGGCCCAAGCGCGGCACTCCGGCGCCGCCCAACGTGTCCGCGCTGTCCTGGCTGGTCGCCGACGCCCGTACGGGTGATGTGCTCGCCGCACATGAGGCACACCGTCCGCTGCCTCCGGCCAGCACGCTGAAGACACTGTTCGCCGTCACCGCGCTGCCTCATCTGCCCAAGGACGGTGAACACGAGGTCACCGAGGCCGAGCTGGACGATGTCGGGGAGGGCAGCAGCGAGGTGGGCATCGTCGCGGGCGAGTCGTACGCGGTGGAGGATCTGTGGCGAGGTGTCTTCCTGAGCTCGGGCAATGACGCGGTGCACGCGCTCGCCGAGATGAACGGCGGCTGGGAGGCGACGGCCAAGCAGATGCGGGTGAAGGCGAAGCTGCTGGGCGCGTACGACACCCATGTGGTGTCCCCGGACGGCTATGACGCCGACGGGCAGGTGTCCTCCGCGTTCGATCTGGCGGTCTTCGGCCGGACGGGCCTGGAGCTGCCCGAGTTCGTCGAGTACAGCTCGACCGTCGACGCCCGGTTCCCCGGCTACGGAGGCACTTTCGGCATCGTCAACACCAACCGGCTGCTCACCNNGGCGGCCAAGCGCGGCGGCCGGACCGTGCTGGCCACCGTCATGAACCCGCAGTGGGGCGGTGTGCACGAGGTCTACGAGGAGGCCAGGTCCCTGCTGGACTGGGGCTTTCGCGCGGTGGGCCGGGTGACTCCGGTGGGCTCGCTCAAACCGCCGCCGGCGCCGCTGCCG
>NZ_MAUD01000065.1 GCF_001700515.1 Streptomyces lushanensis | reverse complement strand
TCGGGTTTTCCCGGACCGTGGTCGTCTCAGGCGGGACGCCGTGCCTCGTCGACGAGGAGGACCGGGATGTCGTCCCGTACCGGATAGGCCAGGCCGCAGTCACCGCCGGTGCAGATCAGCTCGGGGGTGTCGGCTGCCGTGCTGTCGCTGAGCGGCGCGTGACAGGCCGGGCAGGCGAGGATCTCCAGGAGGCCGGCTTCGAGCGGCATGGGGGTGATGTCCCTTCGAGCAGAACAGGTGGATCGGGACCTTACCCCGGAATGAGCTGCACCCCGGGCCCCGGCGGTAGGCTGACGTGGCCCGATCCACCTGTTCTGCTCGAAGGGACATCACCCCCATGCCGCTCGAAGCCGGCCTCCTGGAGATCCTCGCCTGCCCGGCCTGTCACGCGCCGCTCAGCGACAGCACGGCAGCCGACACCCCCGAGCTGATCTGCACCGGCGGTGACTGCGGCCTGGCCTATCCGGTACGGGACGACATCCCGGTCCTCCTCGTCGACGAGGCACGGCGTCCCGCCTGAGACGACCACGGTCCGGGAAAACCCGAGCGCGCCGCAGTCGCAACCGCATCCGCAGTCGCATCCACAGCCGCACCACAGCGCCACAACCAAGCGCCGCCACGGCGTCCCGCGCCGGGCGATCGGAGGCCCCATCTCATGCTCGACGAGTCGCTGCTCGACGCTCCCGACGCACTGGCCGACGCCGACCGCCGGGGTCTGCTCCGGGGCGCGGCCGAGGCCGGAGCCCGGGTGCGTACCGCTCTGCGGCACACCGCCGAGGCCGGTATCGCCGCGCTCACCCCGGAGGGCCGCCCCCGCGCCGTACTGGTCGCGGGCTCCGGCGCCGCCGCCACCGGCGCCGCCGATCTGATCGCCGCCCTGGCAGGCGGCAGCGCGCCGGTCACCCGGCTCCGCCCCACCGGCGTCGCGCCCGCCGCAGGCGCACTGCGCTGGACGCTCCCCGGCTGGGCCGGTCCGGTGGACCTGCTGCTGATCGCCACGACCGAGGGCAGCGAGCCCGGCCTCGCGCTCCTCGCGGAACAGGCGTACCGCCGCGGCTGTACGGTCGTCGCCGTCGCCCCGAGGCAGTCGCCGCTGACGGAGGCGGTCGACGGGTCGCGCGGTCTCCTCCTTCCGATGGCGACCGCGCCGAACGAGTGGCTGGCCGAGCAGACCGCCCAGGTCGCCGGCCCCGGCGCGCTCTGGGCCCTGCTCATCCCGCTGCTCTCGCTCCTGGACCGCGCCGGCCTGGTGACCGCTCCGGCCGAGACCCTCCAGCTCGTCGCCGACCGGCTGGACCGTACCGCCGAGCGCTGCGGGCCTGCCATCGCCACGTACAGCAACCCGGCCAAGACGCTCGCGGCCGAGCTGGCCGACAGCCTGCCGCTGATCTGGACGGAGGGCACGGCCGCCGCCCCGGCCGGCCGCCGGTTCGCCGATGTGCTCGCCGAGCTGACCGGCCGGCCCGCCCTCGCCGCCCCGCTTCCCGAGGCCCTGCCGGCCCATGGCGCGCTGCTCGCGGGCGACTTCGCGGGCGGCGCCGATCCGGACGACTTCTTCCGCGACCGGGTCGAGGAGCGTCAGCCCTTGCGCGCCCGTATCGTCCTGCTGCGCGACCGGCCGGTCGGAGGACTCACCGCCGCCCCGGCGGCCCGCGAACTCGCGCTGGGCCACGACACGGCCATCAGCGAACTGGAGCCGGAGGAAGGCAGCGAACTCGAAGCCCTCGCCGAGCTCATCGCCGTCACCGACTTCGCCACGGTCTATCTGGCCCTCGCCGGCGGCACCCAGGCATGATCCGCCTCCCGGGGGCCCGGAAACCGAAGGCCGGAGCGTCAAAGGCCGGAGCGTCAAAGAGCCGAAGCACCGCGGGCCGGGCCTTGCAGGCCGGAGCACCACAGCCACAGCCCCGGGAGCCGGAGTCGCATCCCCGGAGCCGGAGCCGGAGCCGGAGCCGGAGCCGTATCCCGGGGAGTCGGAGGCCGAGGCGCCGCGGACCGGCAGAGCTCCGGGGACCACGCCGCGGACCAGGACGCCGAGCGGCCGAGGCCGCTCCACCGGGGCACGCCCCCGTTCCGTCGGCTCCGTCACCACACACCAGTCCGTCACCACGTACCAGAAAGCTCATCCCATGGACCGCCTCTCGAACACCGTGCGCCCCTACGCCTGGGGCTCCACGACCCTCATCCCGGAACTGCTCGGGGCCGTTCCCACCGGTGAACCCCAGGCCGAGATGTGGATGGGTGCCCACCCAGGGGCCCCGTCACGTCTCGACCGCGGCTCCGGCGAGCAGGCGCTGTCCGGCCTGATCGACGCCGACCCCGAGGCGGAGCTCGGCGTGGCCGCCACCGCCAAGTTCGGGCCCCGCCTGCCGTTCCTCCTCAAGCTCCTCGCGGCCGGCTCGCCGCTCTCCCTCCAGGTCCACCCCAACCTCGCGCAGGCGAAGGAGGGTTACGCGCGGGAGGAGAGCCGCGGCGTCCCGATCGACGCTCCGTACCGCAACTACAAGGACGCCAACCACAAGCCCGAACTGATCTGCGCCCTCACTCCCTTCGACGGACTCTGCGGCTTCCGCACCCCGCACGAGGCCGCCGAACTGCTCGCGCGGCTGGACGTCGACTCGCTCAAGCCGTATGTCGACATCCTCCACGCCCACCCCGAAGAGGCCGCGCTGCGCGAGGTCCTGACCGCAGTCCTCGGCGCCGATCCCGCCGAGATGGCCGTCACCGTCGCCGAGGCCGCGGCGGCTGCCGAGCGCCTCGGTGGCGACTACGCGCCGTACGCGTCGATCGCACAGCACTACCCGGGCGACCCCGGTGTCATCGCCGCCATGCTGCTCAACCACATACGACTCCAGCCGGGCGAGGCCCTCTTCCTCGGCGCGGGCGTTCCGCACGCCTATCTCAACGGCCTCGGTGTCGAGATCATGGCCAACTCGGACAACGTCCTGCGCTGCGGTCTCACCCCCAAGCACGTGGACGTCCCCGAACTGCTGCGGATCGTGCGCTTCGAGGCGACCGAACCCGCGGTGCTGCGCCCGGAGGCCTCCGCCTCGGGCGAGGAACTGTACGAGACGCCCATGGACGAGTTCCGCCTGTCGCGCTACTCCCTGGATTCCCCGGCACCGGGCATGCCACCGCGCGACCTCACGGCGGACACCCCGCAGATCCTGCTCTGCACGGCGGGCACGCCTCGGGCGAACGGCCTCGGCCTGACTCCCGGCGCCTCGGTCTTCGTTCCCGCGGGCGAGAAGGCCGAACTGTCCGGTACGGGCACCGTGTTCCGTGCCACTGTCGTGATCTGATGCACCACTCACCACCCCAACGGCTGCAACAATGTCCGGCCGTACCGCGGCGCCAGGGCCGCGGCACCTAGGAAGGGACATCACGCACCCATGAGCGCGTCAGGCGGAACCAAGGCGATCGTGGCGGCACTCGGCGCCAACCTCGCGATCGCGGCAGCCAAGTTCGTGGCGTTCGCGTTCAGCGGTTCGTCGTCGATGCTCGCGGAGGGTGTGCACTCCCTCGCCGACTCCGGCAACCAGGGGCTGCTCCTCCTCGGCGGCAAGAAGGCGCAGCGCGAGGCGACTCCGCAGCATCCCTTCGGCTACGGCCGCGAGCGTTATATCTATGCCTTCCTGGTCTCCATCGTGCTGTTCTCGGTGGGTGGCATGTTCGCCATCTACGAGGGTTACGAGAAGATCAAGCACCCCCATGAGATCGAGGCCTGGTACTGGCCGGTCGGGGTGCTCGTCTTCGCGATCATCGCGGAGTCGATCTCGTTCCGTACGGCCATCAAGGAGTCCAACGCCACCCGAGGCTCCCTCTCCTGGACGGACTTCGTCCGCCGCGCCAAGGCACCCGAGCTTCCCGTGGTGCTTCTTGAGGACCTCGGCGCACTGGTCGGTCTGGTCCTGGCGCTCTGCGGTGTGAGTATCTCCCTGGCCACCGGCGAAGGCGTCTGGGACGGCATCGGCACGCTCTGCATCGGCGTTCTCCTCATCCTGATCGCGCTGGTCCTGGCCGCCGAGACGAAGTCCCTGCTCCTGGGCGAGGCCGCGGGCACGGAGGACGTCGAGAAGATCAAGGCGGCGCTCGTCGACGGCGACGTGGTCACCGGCATCATCCATATGCGTACGCTCCACCTCGGCCCCGAGGAACTGCTGGTCGCGGCCAAGATCGCGGTCCAGCACGACGACACGGCCGCCGAGGTGGCCCGCGCGATCGACGCCGCCGAGTCCCGGATCCGCGAGGCGGTCCCGATCGCCCGGGTGATCTATCTGGAGCCGGACATCTACAACGAGTCGGCCGCCGCGGCGGGCACCAACCCCGGGAAGACCTCGGCCGGCCCGACACCGGACACCGCCCACTGAGACCGCCCACTTGAGACCGTCCACTGAGACGGCGTACGGACATGTGAGACCTCGTGACGGGCCCGCCCCACCGGGCGGGGCCTCCGTGACGCTCCGACCCCTCTTCGACTTGATCTCGTCCCCCTCTCTTCCCCGTTCGACTGTGGGCCGCTGGGCCGATCGGTGTAGATTCGTGACCAGTGCCAGACGTCGCTGCTGATGGCGGTCGGGCGGTCCGCCCACGGACCGTCCGAGGGAGAGAGGGCCTCCGACGGACTGTGCCCGCGAGCGCTCGGGCATTCGTATGCCCTTCGCCCGCAGAGCCAGCCGTACGCACCCACCCTCGACCCGATTCACGAGGAGCAGCTCGTTATGACGACTGTCGCCAACCGACAGGACTTCAAGGTCGCCGACCTCTCGCTCGCCGAGTTCGGCCGCAAGGAGATCACCCTCGCCGAGCACGAGATGCCCGGTCTGATGTCGATCCGCAAGGAGTACGCCGCGACGCAGCCGCTCGCCGGCGCCCGTATCACCGGCTCCCTGCACATGACGGTGCAGACCGCGGTCCTCATCGAGACCCTGGCCGCCCTCGGCGCCGAGGTCCGCTGGGCGTCCTGCAACATCTTCTCCACCCAGGACCACGCCGCCGCCGCGATCGCGGTCGGCCCCGAGGGCACCCCGGAGAACCCCCAGGGCATCCCCGTCTTCGCCTGGAAGGGCGAGACGCTGGAGGAGTACTGGTGGTGCACGGAGCAGGCCCTCACCTGGCCGAACACGCCCACCGGCGGCCCGAACATGATCCTGGACGACGGCGGCGACGCCACCCTCCTGGTCCACAAGGGCGTCGAGTTCGAGAAGGCCGGCGAGGCCCCGGACCCGTCGACCGCGGACAGCGAGGAGTACGGGTACATCCTGGGCCTGCTCAACCGCACCCTCACGGAGAACCCGCAGAAGTGGACCCGGCTGGCGTCCGAGATCCGCGGTGTCACCGAGGAGACCACGACCGGTGTGCACCGGCTGTACGAGATGCAGCGTGACGGTGTCCTCCTGTTCCCGGCGATCAACGTCAACGACGCGGTCACCAAGTCGAAGTTCGACAACAAGTACGGCTGCCGCCACTCGCTGATCGACGGCATCAACCGCGCCACCGACGTCCTCATCGGCGGCAAGGTCGCGGTCGTCTTCGGCTACGGCGACGTCGGCAAGGGCTGCGCCGAGTCCCTGCGCGGCCAGGGCGCCCGCGTGATCATCACCGAGATCGACCCGATCTGCGCGCTCCAGGCGGCGATGGACGGCTACCAGGTCTCCACGCTCGACGACGTCGTCGGTATCGCGGACATCTTCGTGACCACGACGGGCAACAAGGACATCATCATGGCCGCGGACATGGCCAAGATGAAGCACCAGGCGATCGTCGGCAACATCGGCCACTTCGACAACGAGATCGACATGGCCGGTCTGGCCAAGATCGAGGGCATCGTCAAGGACGAGGTCAAGCCGCAGGTCCACACCTGGACCTTCCCGGACGGGAAGACGATCATCGTCCTGTCCGAGGGCCGCCTGCTGAACCTGGGCAACGCGACCGGCCACCCGTCGTTCGTGATGTCCAACTCCTTCGCGGACCAGACGCTGGCCCAGATCGAGCTGTTCACCAAGCCCGAGGAGTACCCGACCGAGGTGTACGTGCTGCCCAAGCACCTCGACGAGAAGGTCGCCCGCCTCCACCTCGACGCGCTCGGTGTGAAGCTCACGACGCTCCGCCCGGAGCAGGCCGCGTACATCGGTGTCGATGTCGCGGGCCCGTACAAGCCCGACCACTACCGCTACTGATCCACGACCGATCTGCCGCCACTGACGATCTGCCGTCACTGACCCGTCCGGCCCGGCAACCCGCCGGGCCGGGACGAGTCGCCTGACGGCCCGCTGACGCACTTTCAGCGACAGGCACCGACAGATGTCGGCACCAGCGGTACACGGCACACAGCAGGCCCCCGCACCCCCGTGTCGGGGGCCTGTTCCGTGTGCTCCTGCTCCGCGTACGGAAGAGCGCGTCACACGCGCGCGAACAGCGCGCGCCGAAGCGGAAGAACGTCAGTCGCCGAGGACTCGAAGAACCCGGAAGACCCCATGCCCCGCGGCCGTTATTCGCTCCATGATCCGCACGATCACTCCCCTCTCGGCGACGAGCACTTCCACTGCGCGCCAGGCCCCTCCGGCTGGCGCTATGTCTCCCAGATCACCACTCCCTCCGGCGACCACGCGGGCTCCGTCGATCTGGCCCTCGACGAACTCGGACGCCCCATCCGTCTGCAACTCCACGCCGCGAACTGGCAGGTCCGCGGCGCCGCCCTGGACGGCGTCACCTGGGTCCGTACCGACCCCACCGGCACCCATGCCACCGAAGGCAATGTGCGCGCCCATGCCTTCACCGGCACCTCCCCCGCCTTTCTGGTCGCGACAACGCGACTTCTGCGTCTCACCCCTGGCTCCCCCGCGACCCGCGTCCGCCTCGTGGCCTTCACGGACCCGGTCCTGGCACCCCGTACCGTCGATCAGTCCTGGGCACTGGTGAACAGTGAAGCGCACGCCACTGACAACGGACCTCTGACCGTGGACGAGTACCAGGTCAACGCCCTGGACACCGGTGAGCAGCACACGGTTCACCTCGCTGGAGACGTGGTGCTCTCAGCCCCCGGCATCGAACTCGAAGACCTCGAAACTCCGCCCTCGGCCATGTCCTGACCCGAGCCTTCCCGCCGCGAGGCCCTTCCCGGCCTACGCGGGCGGCGCGAAGCCGGTGCGCCGCGGCGCCTCCCCGGCGCCCGGTTCCGTTGCGGTGGCCGGCGTCGGCGGAGTTACGGGAGCAACGGCAGGCGCGGGCCCGGTCGCGGCGACAGCGGTGGGGACAGGAGTGGGCACGGGAGCGAACGTGGACGTGGGCGGGGGCGTGGGTGCGAATGGCATGGATGGTGTGGACGCCGCCGAGCCGGGAGGGCCTCCGAAGGTCCGCCGCGCCTCCCGTGCCTGCCGCTCATGCACCACGGCCGCGAGATAGGCCCCTGCGGGAACCCCTTGCGGGGGCGGCGCTCCCGTACGAGCGGCCAGATCATCCGCGAGCCGCTCCGCCATCGACCGGCCCACGCCGGCTTCGAGCTGTCCCAGCCGCGTCAGGTACTGGCGTATCGCGAGCCAGAGCTCGTCCGGCACGGCCGAGAGATCCAGCTCCGCGAAACGTCCCACGAGCCACGGCGGAGGAGGCGGAACGGTCGCCATAGGGCCGGCCGGCACCCTTTCCCGTACGACCAGGGTTCCCGCGAAGACATCACCGATCCGCCGCCCTCGCGCCGACACCAGCGACGCGATACAGGCGATGACCCCGAACGAGATCAGGATCTCCACCACGCCCATCGCGCCGCGTACGAGCGCGTGCCGGAACCGTATGGGCCCACCGTCGTCCCGTACGACCCGCAGCCCACAGGCCAGCTTCCCCAGCGAGCGCCCGTGGCTGAGCGTCTCCACCGCGATCGGACCGCCCACCAGGATCAGCAGGAAGGACGCGATGGCCAGTGCCGCGACAGCCGCCTCGTCCAGTGAGCCCGTCGCCAGTGCGAGCCCGAACATGACCAGGAGATAGACGGTCCACACCACGACCAGGTCGATCGCCAGTGCCAGCGCCCGGCTCGGCAGCTTCGCCGGGCGCAGCCCCAGTACGACCGCGTCGCCCGTCACAAGCTCGTTCACCGGTGCTCACCCTTCGCCGACGACCTTCTCTGCCCCTGAAGGCAACAGTCTGCCAAGCTGACCCGCAGCGCGTCGCGGTAGTGCAGTCGAGTAGTCGCGGTGCCGCGGGAGTACGGACCGTACGCACCCAGTGCCTGGAGCAGCAGCCGACCATGGATCTCGATGTCTTCGTGACAGCCCACCGCGCCGAGTGGGACCGCCTGGAACATCTCCTGCACCGCGGTCGCCGCCTCAGCGGTGCCGAGGCCGACGAACTCGTCGCCCTCTACCAGCGCACGGCCACCCATCTCTCGCTGATCCAGTCCATCGCGCCCGATCCGATGATCACCACGCGGCTCACCCAGCTCGTGGCGCGTGCCCGTGCCACGGTCACCGGTGCCCGCCGCGCGACCTGGCGCGACGCCGTGCGCTTCCTGACCGCGGGTTTTCCCGCCGCCGTCTACCGGGCCAGGTACTGGTGGATACCGACCGCGGTTCTTTCGACGCTTCTCGCCGCGGTCATCGGCTGGTGGATCGGAGCCCACCCCGAGATCCAGTCGGCCATAGGCGCGCCGGACGAGCTGCGTCAGATGACACGTCCTGGTGGCGAGTACGAGACGTACTACTCCAGCCACCCGGCGGCCTCCTTCGCGGCCCAGGTCTGGACGAACAACGCCCAGGCCGCCGCGATGTGTCTGGTCCTGGGGGCGTTTCTCTGCCTCCCGGTGATCGCGGTCCTCTTCGTCAACGTGCTCAATCTCGGGGTCGGGATCGGCCTGATGTCCTCGGCCGGCCGCCTCGACACCTTCCTGGGGCTGATCCTTCCCCACGGTCTGCTCGAACTGACGGCCGTCTTCGTCGCCGCCGGTACGGGGCTACGCCTCGGCTGGACGCTGATCGATCCCGGGCCGTACAGCCGTCGAACCGCGATGGCCCAGCAGGGCCGCGCCGCGCTCGGTATGGCCATCGGTCTCGCCCTGGTGCTGTTCGTGTCGGGCGTGATCGAAGGCTTCGTCACCCCCTCGGGCCTCCCCACCTGGGCGCGCATAGCCATCGGCGTAGCCGCTGAACTGGCCTTTCTCGTGTATGTGTATGTCCTCGGCGGCCGAGCGGCACGGGACGGCGAGACGGGCGATGTGGAGGCTCTGGACCGGAGCGCGGAGCTTCCCACCGCAGCCTGATGTGCGGATCACGTCCCCGACCTGTTAGTCTCCTCTTCGCCTCGCAAAGACCGTTGACACGGTCCGAGTGGGGAGGTAGATTTGAACGGTTGCCTCGGAGTTGGACAAGCTCCGAGAGCGGTGGTACATATCTATACGGCTCTCGACGGAAGGCACTTCCGCGGAGCCCTCTCGATTCGCCTTCCAGATCATCAAGGCCGATGTGATTCGGCTCCGAATGTTTCTGATAAAGTCGGATCAGCCGAAAGGCAAAAGACCAATCCAAAGGTCGCTGGAATTCAAGAGGCGAAAGACGCCGAATGAGTCTGGTAAAGTCGGAGACGCAAGACAGCAGGACCGAAGGGAAATGCCCGGAGGAAAGCCCGTGAGGGTGAGTACGAAGGAAGCGTCCGTTCCTTGAGAACTCAACAGTGTGCCAAAAGTCAACGCCAAATATGTTGATACCCCGACCTGCCAAACATTTTTGGCGGGTTGAGGTTCCT
>NZ_MAUD01000648.1 GCF_001700515.1 Streptomyces lushanensis | reverse complement strand
CCGGGGCCGGGGCGGAGGTCGGGGTGGCACCGGAGGCGTAGCCCGCGGCCCCGGGCGCCGTCGGGGGCTTCCGCCCACCCAACGCACTCATCGGATATGTGAACGTGATTCACGAACGAGACCGTGAGAGCGCGTGGGTGGTCGACAGCACCGGCCATGACGCGTGCGGGATTCACGGATGAGAACCGCTGCTCGTCCCGTTCCGGTCGCTCCGTAGAATGGTGGGACGCGCGCGTTCCCCACGAAGGAGTGCACCCATGCCGGTCAAACTCGGTCTCGGACTTCCCCAGATGAAGCAGTACGACCTCGGCCGCGATGTGGCCACCGTGGCACGCGCCGCGGAGGACGCGGGATACGAGAGTCTCTGGGTCTTCGAGCGCATCCTCTTCCCCGAGCCCGCCACCCAGGGGCTGTACGGCGTTGCGGGGCTGCCCTGGCCCGACGAGTACCGCGGTGTCGCCGACCCGCTGGTGACGCTCACCCTGGCCGCCGCGGCCACCGAGCGGGCCCGGCTCGGCACCAGCGTGCTGGTCGCGCCGCTGCATCTGCCGTTCCAGCTCGCCCGTTCGCTCGCCTCGCTGGACGCCGCGAGCGGCGGCCGGGTCGTCGCCGGTCTCGGCACGGGCTGGTCGCTCGACGAGTACGCCGCCGCGTCCGTCGCCCCGTTCGAGAAGCGCGGCGCCGTCCTGGACGAGCTGCTGGACGTCTGTGCGGCCGTCTGGGGCCCCGACCCCGTCTCCTACGAGGGCGCGCTGACCACCATCGCCCCGTCCGAAGTCGGCCCCAAGCCCGCCCGGCCCATCCCCGTCTACCTTCCCGCGAACAGCCCGCGCGCCACGCGGCGGCTGGTGGAGCGGGCCGACGGCTGGATGCCCGTCGCCATGGGCGCGGAGCAGCTCGCCGGGCAGTGGGCGAAGATACGGGACGCGGCGGCGGGGAGCGGCCGTGAACGCCCGCTCGACGTCTGCGCCCGGGTCAACGCGCGGTACAGCGCCAAGCCGTACGAGGGTGACGACCGCCGGCTCTTCCAGGGCAGTGCCGCGCAGATCGTCGAGGACCTGGCCGCGCACGCGCAGACGGGTGTGCCGGAGTTCCTGCTCGATCTCCAGAGCACGACGCGGGACGCGGCGGAGCTGGTGGACGCGGCGACCGAGGTGTACGTGACGGCGCGCGCCGCGGGCATCTGACCGTACATCGCGGACATCCGGCCGTACCCGCGGAGTGCACCGGGCCGGCCTCCGGCGCGCGGGGTCGGTTCCGGCGCGTCCCGGCGCATGGGGCCGGAGCCGGCGCGTCCCGCGCTCCCCGGAGCTCAGTCCTCCGGGAGTTCGACCGGCGCGATGTCGTCGTACACATCGCCGGGCCCGGGATTGGTGGCGTCCGTCGCGCCTCCGAAGTGGTGCATCACTCCCCACACCGCGTTCAGCGCCGTCTGCACGGCGCCCTCCGCCCACCCCGCCGTCCACGAGATGTCGTCGCCCGCCAGGAAGATCCCGCGCCTGTCCTCGGGCAGCCGGTCCTGCATGAAGTGTGTGAACAGCCGCCGCTGATAGCGGTAGTGCCCGGGCAGATTGGCCTTGAACGCGCCCATGAAGTACGGCTCGTTCTCCCATGAGACGGTCACCGGGCTGCCGATGATGTGCCGCCGGATGTCGACACCGGGATAGATCTCCCGCAGCGAGTTCAGCATGACCTCCATCCGCTCGCCGGCCGAGAGCGGCAGCCACTTCAGGCTGTCGTCGCACCAGGTGTACGAGAGACAGATGACGGCGGGGCGGTCGGGACCGTTGTCGAGCAGGTAGGTGCCTCGGGTCATCCGGTCCGTGAGCGTCATCGACATGACGTCACGGCCCGTCCTCGCGTCCTTGTCCAGCCAGAACGGCCGGTCCACCGGCACGAACAGCTTGGACGACTCCATGTAGTGGGTGCGCTCCATCGCCGTCCAGTGGTCGATGGGGAACAGCGACTCGTCGCAGGCGATCTTCGAGAGCAGCAGCCAGGACTGGGCGGTGAAGATCGCCGCGCGGTACGTACGGATCCCGCCCGAGGCGTCCGTGACGGTGATGCGGTCGCCGGCCGTGCGATGCAGCCGTACCACCGCGGGCAGCGGCGCACCACCGTGCAGCGAGGAGAGCGAGGTTCCGGCCGGCCAGTGCGTGATCTTCACAGGCTCGCGCCCCCAGAGGCGCAGCGGCAGCTGCTGGCTGCCGCCGACGATCGAACGGTGGTGGTCGTCGGCCTCGGTGTAGACGACCCGGAGGATCTCCAGGATGGAGTTGGGGAAGTCGGTGTCCCAGCCGCCGGTCCCGAATCCGACCTGGCCGAAGATCTCCCGGTGGCGGAAGGACTTGAAGGACGGCGAGTCGCAGAGGAAGCCGTAGAAGGTCTGGTTGTCGAGCTTCTCGACGAGCCGGGCCCAGATCCCGCGGATCCGCGGGATGTCGCGCTCGCGCAGGGCGCGGTTCATGTCGGAGAAGTCCGCGCCCTCCTCCAGACAGGTGTTCCACGCGTCCATCACGTCGCGGTACACCTGCGGCAGATCGTCGACGGTTCGCGCGTAGTGGGACTCCCCCTTGAGATCGACGACGGTGGAGGGGGTCCCGGCGGCGAGCGGGTTGGGGAACGGGCGGGTCTCCAGACCGACCAGCTCGATGTAGTGCCGGAGCGCGGTGGAGGAGGGCGGGAAGCGCATCGCGCCCATCTCCGCGGTCAGTTCGGTGTCGCATCCCTCGAAGCCGACCGTACGGAGCCGGCCGCCGATCCGGTCGGCCTCGTAC
>NZ_MAUD01000647.1 GCF_001700515.1 Streptomyces lushanensis | reverse complement strand
TCGGCGGCGTCACGGTCGTGTTGGATCAGCCGCGTGAGCCGCTGGTGCTCCCGGGTCCGTCGTAGTCGTCGCCGTACGCGCCCTTGGCGGGCCGGCGGCGGCGCAGCGGCGGTTCGACACCGTCCGCGAGCCGCCGGGCGGTCACGAGAAAGCCGGTGTGGCCGATCATGCGGTGGTCCGGGCGTACGGCGAGGCCCTCGACATGCCAGTTGCGGATCATCGACTCCCAGGCGGCCGGCTCGTTGAACGTGCCGAACTCCCGGATCGTCTCGACCGTGCGGGCGAGCTGCGTGGTCGTCGCGACATAGGCGCAGAGGATGCCGCCGGGAACGAGCGCCTTCGAGACGGCCTCGACGCACTCCCAGGGCGCGAGCATGTCCAGAATGACTCGGTCGACATCCGTGTCCGACAGATTGTCCTGGAGGTCACCGACCGTCAGCTCCCAGGCGGGATGTGGTCCGCCGAAGTAGCGCTCCACATTCTGCTGGGCGATCTCGGCGAAGTCCTGGCGGCGCTCGTAGGAGTGGAGCATGCCCTGGTCGCCGATGACACGCAGCAGGAAGCTGCTGAGCGAGCCGGAGCCCACACCCGCCTCGACGACGCGCGCGCCGGGGAAGATGTCGGCGAAGGCCAGGATCTGGCCGGCGTCCTTCGGATAGACCACGGCGGCGCCGCGGGGCATGGACAGGACATAGTCGGGGAGCAGGGGGCGCAGCGCGAGATAGGCGACGTTTCCCGTGGTACGGACAACACTGCCCTCGGGAGCACCGATCAGCTCGTCGTGCGGGAAGGACCCTTTATGGGTGTGGAAGTTCTTCCCGGCTTCGAGCGTGAAGGTGTAGTGGCGTCCCTTGGGGTCGGTGAGCTGAACCTGGTCCCCGACCTTGAAGGGGCCGCGTCTACGGGCGGCACCGGTCGGTTCGGACATGCCCCCACCTTAGTGCCTGTTCTTTGAGGGCTCGCTCGCCTCCGGGCGC
>NZ_MAUD01000646.1 GCF_001700515.1 Streptomyces lushanensis | reverse complement strand
CCGGGGCTCGATGACCGTCAGACCAGCAATATGAAAGGAAGCGCATCATCATGGCGAGACCGGCACTCAAGAGGGTCCTCATCACAGGTGCGGGTACCGGCTTCGGGTATGAAGCCGCCATGCGCCTGGCGGAAAAGGGGTTCGCCGTGATCGCCGCGGTGGAGATCTATGCCCAGGTCCAGACGCTGAAGCGGCAGGCGGCCGAGCGTGGGGTGAGCCTGCGGGTCGAGAAGCTCGATGTCACCAACGAGGGTGATCGTCACAAAGCTCTCAACTGGGGTGTGGAGATCCTCGTGAACAACGCAGGGGTCGGTGAAGGCGGCTCAGTGGTTGACATTCCCGCACCGAACATCCGGCACCAGTTCGAGGTCAACGTCACCGGACCGCTGCTCCTCACTCAGGGGATCGCCAAGCAGATGGTCGAGCGCGGCGCGGGAAGAATCGTCTGGGTCTCGTCCCGAGAGGGCCTGAACGTCAACCCGTTCACCGGCATCTACTCCGCTTCCAAGCACGCGGTCGAAGCGATCGCGGAAACCATGGCCTACGAGTTGCAGGAGCACAACATCGAAGTCGCCACGGTCAACCCGGGGCCATTCCTGACCGGCTTCAACGACCGGATGTTCCAGACCTGGGAGAGCTGGGAGGACGACCCGTCCCAGCGGCTTTTTGACTATTCCGAACTCGCCTTCCCCCGAACGCAGTTCGATCCTGAAGCGGTATATGCGACGCTGACGTCCGTCGCTGCCGGAGAGGTCGACAGTTTCCGTAATCTGGAGCCCCTGTCGATGCTTGAGGAGACGAAGCGCCTCCAGCAGGTTCCCTGGGAGCGCAAGGTCACCGATGGCCTCGGGACCCGGCATCCGGCCATCCAGCACTCGTACGAGATGCAACCCGAGACCCCCGTCGCCGGCTGACCGCTTCCCGTCGGACCGCAAGCGTCACCGTCCAGGGCGGTGGGGACTCCATGTCTCGGCGCCGCAGACGAGGGGGGACGAGAGAGGCCCGGTCGACACTCGGGACCCACCGGCTGTCGTGGGGGCCGTCGAACACTTCCCGGGTGTCCTGTGAAAGCGATCGCTGCGACCGCGAGTCCTCTGGGCATGCGTCACGTCCGAATTGCCGAAGTGTCCGGCTCCGTCGGGAACTCCGGTATGCGGATGAGCAGTTCGTTCTCGTACCGCAGGCCGCTGGTACATCCTGGGCGGGTCGGACCGGAACCAGGTGATGTCCTTGCTCACCGGCTCGTCGTCGGTGTGCGGCGCCACGGGCCCTCGCGACCAGCGCCGTGGGCACCCAGTTGCGGTCTTCCGCGATCGGCGGCGCATTCGCCGTGTTCTGCCCCATCGGGCAGGAATGGCTGCCCATGCCGGACGTCACCGCGCTCCTGTACCGGAGCGGCACCCGTGCGGCAGTGTCAGGCTGAGAGAGGTCTGCCGCTGGACACCCCAGGGAGCCGAGGATGCGTGACCACATACACGATCGGGATCATGAAAACGGCGATGCCACTGCCAGCAGGCCGCACCAGGCGGACGAGGCGCGGCTGTTCGAAGCCGCCGCCGGCGGTCGCGCGGATGTCGTAGGTCCCTCCGGCATGGGCGTTCTCCAACGGGTCGTCGGCAACAGCGCGGTGGGCGCGATGATGCAGCGCAAGCGCGACGAGGAAGCCGCGCCGGAGGAACGCTCGCCCGTCCACGACGTCGTCGGGTCCGGCTCGGGGCAGGCGCTGGACACCGACACCCGCGCCGACATGGAGGCCAGGCTCGGGTCGGACTTCTCCGACGTACGGGTGCACACCGGAGACACGGCACACCTGTCCGCGAAGTCCGTCGGTGCGCACGCCTACACGGTCGGCAACAACGTCGTCTTCCAGCGGGACGCCTACGACCCGTCCTCCCACTCCGGCAGGACCACGCTGGCCCATGAGCTGACGCATGTGATCCAGCAGCGCAGCGGTCCGGTCGACGGAACCGACGCCCCCGGCGGC
>NZ_MAUD01000645.1:342-628 GCF_001700515.1 Streptomyces lushanensis | reverse complement strand
GAACCGCCCCCGTCCGCGTCCGGGGCGGGGCCGGCCGGGGCGTCGGTCAGGGGATCGGCACCTCCTCGGGGCGGCAGTGGTCGGCCGCCAGATACCGGGCGAGAAAGGCGCGGCCCTGCTCGGCGTTCATGGCTTCGAGCCGCTTGAGGTACGGCCTGCCCCGGGGCCACGGGAGGGTCTCGAAGTCCCGGTGCGGAGCGAGCCACTGGCGTACGGCCTCGTTGACGGCGAGGGCCCGCTCCCAGTCGGGGCCGTCGAATTCGGTCCGGCCGCAGTCGTCGTCGAA
>NZ_MAUD01000645.1:0-270 GCF_001700515.1 Streptomyces lushanensis | reverse complement strand
GGTGTGCCGTCGTCACAGACCAGCCGGAGCGCCTCCGGATCCGGCCGCCACACCGCCTCGCCGGTCCGTGCGATCGGTACGGCGGCGGCGACGGCGAGCACGAGAGGGAGCAGCGCGACAACGCGGCGCCGGGCCGCGTACGCCAGGAGCGCCGCCACCGCGAGACCGCCCGTCCACACGGCGCTCGCCGGCCCGAACCACCACACCGGCCGGTCCCAGAGAAAGAAGTGGTCTCCGGCCGGATTCAGCCGGCGGACGTCCTGCCGCGTG
>NZ_MAUD01000644.1:568-704 GCF_001700515.1 Streptomyces lushanensis | reverse complement strand
AGGGCCTGGGTGATGTCCCGGATCCGGGCGTCATCGGTGGCGCCCGGCGCCAGCGGTGAACCCGAGCCGGTTCGCTGCCGCTTCGACGACCGGGGAGTTGGAACTGGGGGCGCCCCGGGTCAGGGGGTGACCATGA
>NZ_MAUD01000644.1:0-517 GCF_001700515.1 Streptomyces lushanensis | reverse complement strand
CAGACCCAGGGCTGCCAGCCGATCGTGGAGACGTGCGCACGCGCGCACAGACCGGACATGTCCATCGTGACGAATCTCAGCGCTTCGACGGCCCTGCCCTCGCCCGTGGTTCCCGCCGTCGCTCCGTTGCAGGAGTACGCACCCTCCCAGCCGATGCCCGCGACGTGCGCCTGGTAGCAGATCAGGCGGTTGGCCGCGGCCTGCGCCGTGCCCGCGCCCGGCTGCCCGCTCCCGGCGGCCCCGGCGGAGCCGGCCCCGACGAGCGAGCAGCAGAGAGCGAGCAGAGCGCCTGCAAGAGCCATCGGTAACTTGCGCATGGGGCATCCCCTCCCGGGGGTCGGCACGACGTCGACAACCAGCGGCAGTGCATGCCAAGGATGTGCAACCGCCCTCCACACGGTCAACACCGCACACACTGCCGCTCACCGTCCGGGCGGAATCGGGCAAACCTGCGGGAGGGGCATCCACGACGGGTTCCCGCGCAGGCGCTCGGCCCACGGGGGCCGATCGGCGTACG
>NZ_MAUD01000643.1 GCF_001700515.1 Streptomyces lushanensis | reverse complement strand
GTGCAGCCCGACCAGCCGCGCCGAGTGCGCGGCGTGCAGCAGTTCGGCGCGGTGCACGGCGCCGGAACCGGCGATCCCCGCGACCAGAACGGCTGTCACCGCGTCACGCAGGGCGTCGAGCGCGGTGGACCGGGCGGGAGTGAGGACGACGTCGCCGACGGCCGCGGGCGCTTCGGCTGCGCTCCCGTCCCTCGATCCTCCCTGCTGTTCGTCCCGCTTCTCGCTCTCGCCCGTCTCCTCCTGCGCGTCCTCCGCTTCCTCCACCGCAAGGGGCGCGCTCGACAGCACGGCCGCGCGGTGCAGACAGGCCGGGGCCAGCAGACAACTGCATACGGCGTGATCGTCGGCGGCCACGATCCCGGCCGTGACCCTCAACGTCACCACCGTGTCGTCCGCGACCCGTACCAGCACACCGTCCGGACACGGCTCGACCGGCCATCCGGCGGCCTTCGCCACCGCGCCGTCCACGCGTTTGCGCAGCCGCGCGGGCAGCAGATCGAGTGCGGCGGCGGCCACCGCGGCGGTCACCGGCGGCAGTACCGCCGTGGCATCGGTCATCGGTGCGCACCTCCTACGCGTTCGCCGACCCAGCGGGCCAGCTCCAGGGGGCTCAGCGCCGCGACCGGCATCCCCGCCCCGACCAACTGACCC
>NZ_MAUD01000642.1:510-640 GCF_001700515.1 Streptomyces lushanensis | reverse complement strand
CGCCGGGTCGTACGTCCAGAGCTGATGGACACCGGCCATCGCGATCCACACCCGACCGGCCCACCAGGCGACGTCCCACGGCGA
Organism: Streptomyces lushanensis; assembly: GCF_001700515.1. Lineage (GTDB taxonomy): Bacteria > Actinomycetota > Actinomycetes > Streptomycetales > Streptomycetaceae > Streptomyces > Streptomyces lushanensis. The sequence goes on along the minus strand of NZ_MAUD01000642.1, from coordinate 556 downwards.
GGAGAGATCCACCTCCAGGGCGGGCCCGGCGGTCGGTGAGCCCTGC
>NZ_MAUD01000642.1:0-492 GCF_001700515.1 Streptomyces lushanensis | reverse complement strand
GCACGCCGCTGCCGATCCGCCGCACGACCGTCTCGCCGTCCGGTGCCAGCTCGACCAGCTGATGGCGGGTGGAGTCGGAGACGAGGAGGTTCCCGCCGGGCAGCACCAGCGCCTTACCGGGAAACCGCAGATCGGTCGCGACCGGNNGCTGAATGGCATGTGCATGCCCTTCGCCCGCGTGCTGCGCGACGACATAGCCCTCGGGATCGATGACCACCAGCGTGGGCCATGCCCGCACGGCGTACTGCTTCCAGGTCGCCAGCTCGGGATCGTCCAGCACCGGGTGGTGCACCTGATACCGCTCGACGGCGTCGACCACGGCCTGGTGCTCGGCCTCGTGCACGAACTTCGGCGAGTGCACGCCGATGATCACCACGGTGTCCCGGTGCTTCTCCTCCAGCTCCCGCAGCTCGTCCAGGACGTGCAGACAGTTGATGCAGCAGAAGGTCCAGAAGTCCAGAATGACGATGCGTCCCCGCAGGTCGGCAAGGG
>NZ_MAUD01000641.1:504-642 GCF_001700515.1 Streptomyces lushanensis | reverse complement strand
GGGGCATTCCTGCGTTCAGGGACCGTCCTCAGGGACCGTTCATGACGCATTCAAGTCCTGTTCAGGGACGGGGTTCTGACCACGGCTCAGCATCAGGTATGCTTTTCCTCGTTGCAGCGCCCCAATAGCTCAGTCGGT
>NZ_MAUD01000641.1:0-499 GCF_001700515.1 Streptomyces lushanensis | reverse complement strand
CGTCGGAGGCCGGCTCGGCGGCGAAGCGTTCCACTGCGCGCAGGACGCGGGAGGCGACCGCGCCCGCCGTCAGTCCCGTACAGCTCGTCAGAACGTCGGCCAGGCCGTCGTCACCCAGCATGCGGGTGCCCTCGCGTCGTTCGGTGACGCCGTCGGTGACGCACAGCAGGACGTCGCCCGGGTCCAGGGTGATCGTCTGCTCGTACAGCTCCAGGTCCTCCATCACACCGAGCAGGGGCTGCGGTTCGGCGGCCGGTTCGACCGTGCCGTCCTGGCGCAGGCGCAGCGGGAGCGGATGGCCGGCGCAGACCACCTTGAGGATCGCGCTGCCGTCCTCCTGCGGCCACAACTCGCCGTACAGGAGGGTGAGGAAGCGGCTGCGGGCGCCCTCGTCGAGGATCGCCGCGTTGAGCCGTTCGAGGACGGCAGGCCCGCCGAAGCCTTCGCGGGCCAGCAGCCTCAGCGCGTGCCGGGCCAGGCCGGTGACGGCCGCGGCTTC
>NZ_MAUD01000640.1 GCF_001700515.1 Streptomyces lushanensis | reverse complement strand
CGCCGCACGCCATGCTGTTTCCGCGGGCGTGCGGCGAACGCGTCCACTGAGGCGGAGCGGTACAAGGAGCGAAGCACCGCCGAGCGGGCCGTGGCGACTCGTTACGACACCGAGGTGCTCGCACGGATCGAGAGCACGGGTGAGCCGGTCGGCCGTACGTCGGCTCGGGCCAGCGTGCTGCCGTTCCCGAGCTTGGCGTGTCGGTGCCGGGGCCTGTCGTCGCGCCATGGCCCTTGCCCCGCGACCGCCACCTGGCGGTCTGTCAGGGGCGGGTGTAGGGGCGGGTCATGATCTCCATGTTGTGGCCGTCCGGGTCGTCGAAGTACGCGCCGTGACCGCCGAAGAGGTCATTGATCCGACCGGGTTCGGTGTGGCCGGGGTCGGCGTAGTAGGTGACCCCGACCGCCTCCAGGCGGGTGATCATGGCGTGGAACCGCGCGTCGGGCACGAGGAACGCGTAGTGCTGCGACTGGATCGGCTCGTCCCGCTTCTCGTAGTAGTCGAGCGTCACGCCGTTGCCGAGGTCGACGGGCAGGAACGGCCCGAACGGGACGCCGACCTTCAGCCCCAGGATCGCGGCGATGAACTCGGCCGACAGGTGCCGGTCCCTGGCGTAGACGGCGGTGTGGTTCAACTGGACGGTGGTCACCGGCAGTTCGGATTCGTGCGGGTACCGCTGGTCGTATGGCATCAGTGATGTGTCTCCGGGTCTTTGATCCGCTGGGATGCGGCGCCGCGTGCGGGCGCCTGGGCAAAGACACGGAAAAGGGGCGGGCCTCTTGCCCGCCTCGCGCTCACGCCGAGGCCGGGAACCTCACTCGTGCGTGGCCCATGGCCGACCCGGCAGTCACCCGACCGACCTTAGTGACCAACCCCGGGCCGGGGCAACGCCGTTTCCCGGCCGTGCCCCGGCGACTCCGCCGGGAGCCGGCCGTACGTGAACCTCCCCTGCGGGCGGACGGCCTTGTGGCCCTGTTTCTCCGGGATCACATGCCGGACGCCACGCCTGCGGAGGCAGGCGCGGATCTTCTCCATGCCTCCTCCGGCAGGCCGCGCGGTCCCGCCGCCCCCCGTCCGGCGCCCGGTATTGAACCGATCTCCGCGGTCCCCTTCGAGGAAGCCGACGGCGCGGGTGGCGCTGCATGAGCATGAGCAGAACAACGAGCCGACCGATCGAACTTCTAGGCCCTGTCCGGTCGAT
>NZ_MAUD01000639.1:350-503 GCF_001700515.1 Streptomyces lushanensis | reverse complement strand
CCCGCCCTGCCCTCGATCACCGCGTCGCAGGCCACTCCATCTTCGAGCATGCCCATGCCACACAGGGAACCTGTCGGCGCCCTTCATCGGTTCTCCTCGCCCACGCGTCATGATCCCCCGGCCGCAAGCCATCTAAGGATGGGCCCGGGCCCA
>NZ_MAUD01000639.1:0-262 GCF_001700515.1 Streptomyces lushanensis | reverse complement strand
CCCGTGTCACAGGGGGTCGCGCTCCCCCGTCTCAGGGTGTGCAGCCACGAACGACCACAGAGGAGAACACACCATGGACGCACGAGTGAACTACTTCGCCAGCCCGACCGCCGACAAGGCCCTCAAGTACTTCAGGTCCATGGGCAAGGCGTTCAAGGAGTCGCCGCTGCCCGCGGCGACGCAGGAGCTGGTGGCACTGCGCGTGAGCCAGATCAACGGCTGCGCGGTCTGTGTCGACATGCACACCAAGGAGGCCGCCGCC
>NZ_MAUD01000064.1 GCF_001700515.1 Streptomyces lushanensis | reverse complement strand
GCTTCATGACGGTCCTCTCTGACGGTCATGGGGATTGCGGTCAATCGCCGGCGGGAGTACCGGTGAGGCGATCGAGGAAGAGATGGCCGAAGCCGGGCACGTCGGTGTCGACGGCGACCGAGGCGTTGGGGGGTCCGGGTGGTGGGGCGAGGGCGAGTCCGCGGTCGGCCACGACCAGGCCCCGGGCGAGTTCGCTGGTGGTGTCGGTGGCGACATGGGCGTCGGCCCACGTGCACAGGGACGGGTCGAGGACGGCCGCCACAACGAGGGGGTCGTGCAGGAAGCACGCGTCGCGGTGTTCTTCGCGCAGCGGGAACGCCCTGGCAAGGAAATCGATCCACGCCAGTGCGCACTCTCCGGCCCAGCGGCCGAAGGAGTCACCGCGGGACAGAGCGGCGGCGTCGTCGCGGGTGAGCCGCACCCGGGAGGTCTGGTCGATGCCCACCATGCGGAGCCGCGCGCCGCTGGCGAGGACCATCGCGAGCGCTTCGGGATCGACGTAGGCGTTGAAGTCGCCGACGACGGTGATGTTCTGGGCGTACCCGGTGGCGGATCCCGCCATCATGACGATCTCCGCCACGTTCTGTGCGAACCCCGGGTCGAGGCGCAGCGCCAGCGCGAGGTTGGTCAGGGGGCCGATGGCGACCACCGTGATCCCGCCCGGACACGCGGCTGCCCGTTCCACGAGATACGCGGCGGCCGTGAGGTCGCTGGTGGGTCCGAGCCGGTCGTCCGCCGCCGTGGGGACGGCGGGACGGTCACCGACGACATCGTCGAACAGCGCGCGCAGGGGAGCCATGTCGCGCAGCAGTGGCCGGTCGGCGCCGCGCAGGACGGGAAGGTCCGGGTGTCCCAGCCGCCGGGTGAGACGCCTGGCGACGTCGACTCCCGTGTCGACATCGACGTTGCCGTTGACGACGGTCAGTGCCTCGACGGTCAATTCGGGCGAGCGCAGGGCCAACGCGATGGCCAGGCCGTCGTCGATGTCGGATCCGGGTTCGCCCAGACCGGGGTCGGTGTCGATCACGATTCTGCGTGCGGCGGTCATGCGGGCACATCCTGTTCGAGGGCGATACGAACGGCTTCCGTCCGTGCGGCGAGTTCGGTGACGGTGATCCGGTCGAAGCCGCGGACCGCGCTACGGACCACTCCCCCGGTCGGTTCCACCAGTCGGCCGGGTATGGCGTCCGGGCCGTGCAGCGCGCCGAAGACACTGCCGACCGTGGCCGCCGTCGAGTCGGTGTCGCGGCCGGCGCCGACGGCGAGGGCGACACTGCGGACGAAGTCCCCCTCACCCCACAGGAGGGCGGCGGCGATGATGGCGGCGTTGTTGACGGTGTGCACCCAGTTGTAGCCGCCCAGTTCGCTGTCGATCCAGTGCTGCGCCGCGTCCACGGTGGCCCCTCGCTCGGCCATGCGCAGCAGTTCGGCTTGGCTTGTGTACAGCCGCGAGCGCGGTGGGACGACGGAGAGCGCGCCCCGCAGGGCATCGATCGGCTCGGTGGACACGAGCGCCTCGGCGACCAGTGCGGCCGACCACATCGCACCGTAGATCCCGTTGGCGGTGTGTGACAGAACCGCGTCGGTCAGCGCCATCCTCGCCGCGGTACGTGGCCTGCCCGGCTGGACATAGCCGTAGACGTCGGTCCGGATCAGCGCGCCGATCCATTCGCGGTACGGGTTGTCATGGGTGGCCGTGTGCGGCGGACGCAGGCCCCGGACGAGGTTGCGGTAGGCGGCCCGCTCCGCCGTGAACGTCTGGGTGAAGGGAATGCGGTCGAGCCACTCGCGGGCTATGTCCTGCGTCGTCAGGCCGCGCCCGTACGTCTCCAGCAGGTGCAGACCGAGGATCGTCCAGTCCAGGTCGTCGTCCCGCGGGATGGCGTCGAAGCGGCCGGCTGCGGCGTACGGGGCCGATTCATGCAGGTGGCTGACCCCGGGGGGCAATTCGTCCAGCAGGGGGATGAATCCGGTCTGCGGCCACTGGCCGGCGGCCCGGAGGTAGAGGGCGACCTCGTCCCGCGTCAGGCCCTCGACGGGCTTGCCCATCGTGTTGGCGACGCACCGTCCCAGCCAGGCACCCGCGATTCGGCGGGGAAGCCGTTCGGCGGAGACAGGCCGGGAGGGTGACGGCGGGGCGAGGGCCGCCCATATCTCCCGCGCGCCGGACGGTTCGTCGTAGTCCCAGGTGGTGGAGCGCCGCAGAGCGCCCAGTGCCTCCGCTATCGAGGCCAGTTCCGTGAGGTCGTCGGCCGCGGCGGCCCGACGAGCCGCATCCAGCAGTTCTCCGGCGGCGTAGCCCGATGACAGAAGCTGTTCGGCTTCGTCCGGGACGAGATCACGTGGGTCGAGTACGTCGTGCACGAGCTGTGGCTCCTCAGGCGGATTCGCGGTGAACGAGGTGGTGCTGGACCAGGACGCGGCGCGGCGTTCCGGTGGGATCGTCCATGCGGGCGAGCAGCAGCTCCCCCGCCACACGCCCGATCTCCTGGGCCGGGACCCGCACCGTGGTCAGGGAAGGACTGACAAGACCGGCCGCGTCGATGTCGTCCACACCCAGGACGGCGACGTCCGAGGGAACGGACAGACCGAGCGAACGGGCCGAATCGAGGGCGCCGATCGCCATGAGGTCGTTGGCGCAGAAGACCGCCGTGGGCCGGCGCTCCAGGTCCATCAGCAGGTTCATCGCCTTGGCCCCGGACTCCCTCGTCCAGTCCCCCACCGCTTCGGCCGCCCGCAGGGGCCGCAGGCCATGATCACGCAGAGCCTGCCGATAGCCGTCAAGGCGTGCCGAACCCGGAGCGACGCGGACGGGTCCCGAGATGACGCCCATCGTGCGATGGCCCTGGCTGTACAGGTGGGCGACCGCGTCGGCGGCGATTCTCCCGTCGTCGGACGACACCACATCGGTCGATGTCCCGTGCCGGGGCGAGCCGACGGTCACCACCCGGGCGCCCGAGGCGAGCAGCGGCTCCAGCATGCGGTCCGGTACATCGACGGCGGCCACGACCACCCCGTCCACACGACGCTGGACAGCCTCGTTGAGGAATGCCTCGATCGGTGGTGTGCCGGCTCCGACATCCGCCAGCAGGACGACATGGTCGCGCTTGCCGACCGCTTGCTGAAGACCACGTGCGAGGGCGGGATAGAACGGGTTGGTCAGGTCCTGGACGACCAGTGCGACGGTCTGACTGCGGCGGCCGGACAGGCCGAGTGCGAAGAAGTTCTGCTGGAACCCCATCTCCTCGACCACACGCATCACCTTGCGGCGCGTGGCCTCGGAAACGGGCCGTCGGCCGGACAGCACATGCGAGACGGTCGTCTTGCTCACTCCCGCCCGCGCGGCGACATCGGAAATGGTCGCGGGCCCTTTCGACCCGGCGGCATCCAAACCGGTTTGCCTAGATGTCGCCTCAGGCGCATCATCCATCTCCTCCATCTGCGCTCCTTGCTTACAAACCGGTTTGCGTTCGGAGCACAACAGTCATCCACATCGAGCCACGAAGTCAAGAGGTGTGCTGTCCGAAATTCGACAGCCACGACGATTGCTCTTCGCGATGAGACACGCGCCAAGCGTGGTGTCCGGCCTGTGCACACCGGAAAGGGCCGCATCGCGGTGGCCCCTCCCACGTGCATGCGTACCAGGAACGGCAATCGTACCTTTTCGCATATCTCGCACCAAAGCTGGTGCACCGCGGGCGTCGGTGGTGATGCGGTACGACCCGTGGGCTCGGCGGGACGGTCCCCTATCCGCCCTGGACGATCCGGCCCTCCGGGGTGCCGTAGTACCAACGGCGCCCGGCCGGGGCCGGTGGGAGTGCGCCGGCAGCCAGATCCTCCAGAGCCTTCGCCAGCTCGACAAGCGGAGCGGCGGCCATGTGTTCCGCGCCCCGCAGGAAGCCGGTCGCGCTCTCCTCCAACTCGGGCCAGGTCGAGACCTCGTCCCGGCTCACACCGCCACGGGCCTCGATCCGTCGAGCCGCCTCCCGCACGCAGCTCAGGAGCGCCTGTCGCCGCTCGACGTCGAAATCGTCGAGCAGGACGGCGAAACCACTGCCCACCAGCGCGTGCGCGCGCAGATCCCGCTCCAGCTCCGGCCGGCAGGAGGGCCGCAGGTCCGCCGGCATCTCCGCGCCGACTCGCGCCGCCTCGATGAAGAGAACCCCGAGCGCCACGTCGTAGGCCCAGAACATCTCGTCACCGGAGATCACCGCCACAGACTTGCTCAACGCAACCCCCAGTCGACCGCTTCCCGTGCACATCTTCGCCCACGGGCCCGCGAACATGCCTCGCTCGGCCCGTCACGCCCTGGTACGGCGGCCAGTACACTCCCCACCGGAGGCGGCCCCACCACACCGGAGGCCTTCGCCATGGTCAAGTCCGGCCGGTGTCAACAACGCTTCTGATCAACACACCTGAGGCCGCGTCAGGCACTGTTCGCCCGGTTCTCTCCCGTGGCCTGCGGTGCTGGGCACGTTTCCGGTTATCCGGTCGGTGATCTCCTCGGCGGTCAGAACCAGCGCGAAGCCCTTTCGCAGGACGGCGAGTTCGGGTTCCTGCCGCGACTCGTCGTCGGTGGCCGTGACATCGGATCCGAACACGACTTTGTAGCCGCGTTCGTACGCCTGCCGGGCCGTGGTGCCGCAGCAGTAGTTGGTGAGCGTTCCCGTGACGACGACCGTGTCACGGCCCAGGTTGCGCAGCATCGTGTCGAGCGGTGTGTCGTAGAACGCACCGTAGGAGGGCTTGCGGATCAGGGCCTCGTCGGCGCGGTGGCCCATCGGGGCCCACACCTCGGCGGGCCCCGGCCGCCGCCAGTCGGTGTCGGCGTGCGGGAGGTGGCGCAGGGCGTGCGGCCGGTCGAGTCCGAGATGGGTGTCGTCGAAGATGCTCCAGATGACCGGGATGGAGGCGGCCCGGCATGTCCCGACCAGCCGGCGGAGCCTCGGCACCATGCGTGTCGCCGCCGGCACCCAGTAGGGGCTCCAGCCGGGCCGTACGAATTCGTCCTGCATGTCGATGACCAGCAGCGCCGTCCGCTCGGGCCGTATGCCGAACGTCGCCCGGCCGTGCCGGTACGCCTCGGCTGCCCGCCCGGTCACCCATGCCTCCGAATATGTCATCCCCACTCCTTACCTCGATTCGAGATACCTCGTTTCGATGTGCGAGGATAGCAGCATGCTCGAACTGGCGATCCTGGGATTCCTGGCCGACGGCCCGCTGCACGGGTACCAACTGCGCCGTCTCATCGCGCACCTGTCGGGACACTCCCGCCCGGTCAGCGACGGCAGCCTCTACCCCGCGATCAACCGCCTGGTCAACGCCGGACTGCTGGACCGGCACACCGAACCCGGCGCCTCGGCCGCCCAGCGGCACACCCTGAGCCTCAAATCCGCCGGCCGCGCCGAACTCCTGCGCCGGCTCCGGGAACCCGACCAACCGGACATCACCGACGGCGCCCGGTACTTCACCATCCTGGCCTTCCTCTCCCACCTCCCCGACATCGCGGACCAGCACGCGGTACTGCGCCGGAGACTGGAGTTCCTCGAACAGCCCGCGAGCTTCTTCCACGACGGCAACCGCCCGATGAGCGCCGAGGACACCACCGACCCGTACCGCCGCGGCATGCTCCTCATCGCCCGCGCCACCAGCCACGCCGAACGGTCCTGGCTACGGGAGCAACTCGCACAGCCGGCATGACCTCCCCCACGGAAGCCTTCTCCCCGTCCTCTTCGAGGATCTCCGTGATCACCTTGAGGCCACGGCCCCGACCGCGGACCTACTGAGCACGGTCGATTCCCCTGCCCGAAGGACCTGTCAGCGGTTGTGCCGCGCTCGGCGCCTCTTTCCTGGTGGCGATCGCCCGCACCGTGCCGACGTTCAGTTCGGCGACCCGGTGTTCCGCGATCCATGCCTCGCAGCGCTGTCCGACCCGGGCCGGGTGATCGCCGGCTTTCCGCCGGGCCGTACGTACGACCAGAACGAGGCGAGCGTCCGGGATTCGCCGGACTCCGGCTCCCGGAACACGCCCGCGTCCCGATGAGCGGCAGACACCCTGACGCTTCTCCCGTGAAAGTCAACAAGGTTTTTCCGGACGACAATTCACCCCGTCTCGACGGACCAAGGACCAGGAATACGTGTCCAACGTCACGGGTAGGACCCCGGCCTGGTGGGAAGATCGTGGCGACATTCGGGAACACCCACTCGATTAACCGAAAAATGGCAGAGGAGCCGCCTGCCGTTCACCGTTGAAATGCGACCGAAATCCACAGGTTTTCGATAATCCTCTTGTAGTCCTTTCGTGCCGCCGTTCAAGATGGTCCGGTGCCGCAGTCGCGGATCACAATTCCCGGAATACATGAAGGAGCGGATTTCCATGTCAGTATTTCGTAAGGGCGCACTCAAGAGCGCCGCGGTAGGACTTGCGGGCGTATCGGCGCTGCTCTTCGCGTCACCTGCGAATGCCGCGCCGGCCGGCGTCAACACCTACATCGGGAACCTCGGCACCGGAAAGTGCCTCGCGGTGCCGGGAGCCAGCCAGACCGAGGGCACCGAGACGGTGCAGTGGGGATGCGGGAGCTCCGGTCAGGTCTGGGAGTGGATACCGGTCTCCAGCGACCACTGGAAGCTGCGCAATACGGCCAGCGGACAGTGTCTCGCCATAGCCGGCGGCACCGGGACGAACGGCGCCAACGCGATTCAGTGGCCCTGTGGCTCCGGATCGGAGCAGGTATGGATCTGGGACAGCGCCGCCCGTCTGCGGAATGTCGCCAGCGACAGGTGCCTCGCCGTCCCTAACTCCAGCACCGCGAACGGCACCAAGGTCGTCCAGTGGACCTGCAGCACAAGCGCCGACCAGCAGTGGGTCCAGGTAGTTTAGCCACAGGGGAGAGAACAATCCTCTGGATCCCCCACCGATCCGCCGTCTCCCCCCTTTCAAAGGCCGGTGACGGCGTCACGCTGAAATGCGCGTAGGCGTCCGGTGGATGCGTCGTGCCCCGCGGGGCTCGCGGTGTGAGCCACGCGGGGTCTGCGGCTTGATGTCCGACGTGGCGCGTCCGGAGCCGTACCGTGCGGCTGATGTCGGGCCGGGCACGGCGGGCCCGGTGCGCTCGTCGGTGGGTCAGGCGCGCAGATAGGTGAGGACGGCCAGGACCCTGCGGTGCGTCTTGTCCGTCGGGGGCAGGTCCAGCTTGGTGAGGATGTTGCCGATGTGCTTGCCGATCGCCGCTTCGGAAACCACCAGTTCCTTGGCGATCGCGCCGTTGGACCTGCCTTCGGCGATCAGTGCCAGCACCTCGCGTTCGCGCGGGGTGAGCCGCTCCAGCGGATCGCGGCGGCGGCGCAGCAACTGGCGTACCACCTCGGGGTCGACCACCGTTCCGCCGTCCGCCACCTTGTGCAGCGCCTCCACGAACTCCTCGACCTGGCCGACCCGGTCCTTGAGCAGATAGCCGACGCCGGATCCATCGCCGGAGTCAAGGAGTTCGGCCGCGTACGTCCGCTGCACGTACTGGCTGAGGACCAGGACCGGGAGTGCGGGGCGCTTCGCACGCAGCCGCACCGCCGCGTGCAGGCCCTCGTCCTGGAAGCCGGGCGGCATGCGTACGTCCGTCACCACGATGTCGGGGGCGTGCTCCTCGACCGCGGCCACCAGTGCCCGCGCGTCCCCGACGGCCGACACCACCTCGTGGCCGCAGCGGCCGAGCAGGCCGATGAGCCCTTCCCGCAGCAGCACACTGTCCTCGGCCAGCACTACGCGGAGCGATCGGGCGCCCCGGTCAACTCGCAAGGAAACTCCACACGCAACAGGGTCGGTCCACCCGGCGGACTGGTCAGGGCAAGTCTGCCATCCAGGACCGACACCCGGTCCGCGAGACCGGTGAGGCCGCTGCCCGCCGAGGGATCCGCGCCGCCGCGGCCGTCGTCGCGCACCTCCAGGAACAGGCGTCCGTCGCGATGACCGCCGCTCACCCGCGCGCGGTCGGCCCCGCTGTGTTTGGCGACATTGGCCAGCGCCTCGCAGACCACGTAGTACGCCGCGGACTCGACCGGCCGGGCCGGCCGGCCCGGCAGTTCGAGGTCGACGTCGACGGGGACCACGCAGCGGTCGGCGGCGTCGCTGACCGCGGCTCGAAGGCCGTAGTCCGTGAGGACCTTGGGGTGGATGCCGTGGATGAGCTCGCGCAGCTCCGCGAGCGCCTTGCCCGCCTCCTCGTGGGCCTTGGTGAGCTGCTCGGCGAGCGGGCCGGGCGGGGCGTCGAGGCGGGCCAGCCCGAGGGCCATCGTCAGCGCCACAAGGCGCTGTTGGGCGCCGTCGTGCAGATCGCGCTCGATACGGCGCCGCTCGGCCTCGAAGGCGTCGACCAGCCGGACGCGGGAGCGGGCCAGTTCGACCACCTTGGCGCCGAGCTCGCCCTCACGGGAGGCGATCAGCAGCCGGGCCAGCTCGGCGCGGGCGCCCGCCGTGACACCGAGCACGTAGGCGCACAGACCCATCAGGAGCAGGCCCAGTACGGCGACGCCGAAGGCGGTCGGCCAGGTGGTGACCGTCCACTGCTTGAGCACCTTCGCCTCGTCGCCGTCGCCGACCGTGGCCATCAGCAGCGGGGTGGCGACCATGGACAGGGGGACGAGCAGGGCGACCGTGACCACCAGGGCGTCGACCGGCCACAGCAGCCCGGCGAACAGCAGCGCGTACCCGAGCTCCCGCCAGGTGGTCTGTTCGCGCAGCCGGGTGGTCAGCCAGGCCCGCGGTCCCGGCGCGGCCGGCACCTGATGCCGGCCGGACACCGGGACGCGGTCGATCAGCCGTATCCTGCGCCGCTCCACCTCGGCCACCGGGATCCCGCTGAGGGCGACCACGACGAGCAGGGGCAGCCCCACCAGGACGACCGCGAGCGCACCGCAGACCACTGCCACCGCCACGATCCCCACCAGGGCGATGGCGCCGGTCACCGCGCCGGTGAGCAGATACGCGGCGGAGCGCCAGGGCCAGGCCGACAGCAGGAAGCCCGGCCGGGACATGGCCTGCCACACATTCCGAGAGTGCATGCGCATGACCGTAAACGGGCCTCATCGGCCGGGGCCATCGGTCCAGCGGGCGTATCGGGGGTATGCCTGGCCCTACCCCAGGTCTCGTCCCGGCCGTACTGCGTCGCGAGGGGCTTCCGCGGTTTCGTGGAGGCCTCAACAAGCCAAGGAGCAGGTACTGGTGGGGAAACCATGAGCAACGACGCGATCCGATTGCGCTCCGTGACCCGGCGCTACGGCTCGGGCGGCACGTCCGTCACCGCCCTCGACCAGGTGTCGCTCGCCTTCCCGAGGGGGACGTACACCGCCGTGATGGGTCCCTCCGGGTCCGGCAAGTCGACCCTGCTGCAGTGCGCCGCGGGCCTGGACCGGCCCACGTCGGGCTCGGTCACCGTGGGCGGCACGGACCTGACCGGGATGAGCGAGACCAAGCTGACCCTGCTGCGCCGCGACCGCGTCGGCTTCGTGTTCCAGGCGTTCAACCTGCTGCCCTCGCTGACCGCCGAGCAGAACGTGGCCCTGCCGCTGCGGCTGGCCGGCCGCCGCCCGAGGAAGGCCCAGGTGCGCGAGGTCCTCGAACAGGTCGGACTCGGCGACCGGGCGCGGCACCGCCCGACGGAGATGTCCGGCGGCCAGCAGCAGCGGGTCGCCCTGGCGCGCGCCCTGATCACCCGCCCCGACGTGCTGTTCGGCGACGAGCCGACCGGCGCGCTCGACTCGCAGACGGGCCGCGAGGTGCTGACACTGCTGCGCGGCATGGTCGACCGGGACGGCCGGACGATCATCATGGTCACCCATGACCCTGTCGCCGCCGCCTACGCCGACCGCGTCGTCCTCCTCGTCGACGGCCGTGTCAACGGCGAGCTGATCGGGGCCTCCGCCGAGGACATCGCGGCGCGCATGACCAAGCTGGAGGCGGCGCCGTGCTGAGCGTCACGCTGCGCACCCTGCGCACCCGCTGGGTCACCTTCGTCGGCAGCTTCGTGGCCGTCTGCCTGGGAGTGGCGCTGATCGCCGTGATGGGGCTGGCGCTGGCCTCCTCGCTGGACGCGCCCGACCGGGGGCCGGAGCGGTTCGCCGCCGCGCCGGTCGTCGTCAAGGGGCAGGACACCCTTGAGGTGCCCACCCCGATCGGCGACCGCAGCCGGAAGCTCGCGCAGCCGCGGGCCGTGCCCGACGGGACGGTCGCGAAGCTGCGGGACCTCGGGACCGTCGTGGAGGACCGGTCGTTCGCCGTGCGGGCCGAGGGCGGGCCGGCCGATCTCGTGGGCCACCCCTGGTCCACCGCGGCCTTCGCGCCGTACGAACTCGACGCCGGACGCGCGCCCGAGGCCGCGGACGAGGTCGTCGTCAGCGGTGACTGGGCCCGTCCGGGTGCCCGGATACGGACCGGCGGCGGCACCGTGCGCGTCGTCGGCACCGTGGCCGGGCTGGGCTTCGAGAACGCCGTGTTCCACACCGACGCCCGCGCCGCCGAACTGGCGCCGCGCAGCCTCCAGCTCGTGGTCGACGCCGATGCGGCGGACGTGCGCGAGGCGGTGCGCGGCAGCGAGGGCGTACAGGTGCTCACCGGCGGCGCGCGCCGGTACGCCGACGCCGACCCCGACCGGGACAGCGAGGCCCTCACCGCGATGAACGCCATGTTCGGCACGGCCGGCGGCGTCACCGGGTTCGTGTCGGTGTTCGTGGTGGCCTCGACCTTCGCGTTCGCGGTGGCCCAGCGGCGCCGCGAGTTCGGCCTGCTGCGCACCGCCGGGGCGACCCCGGGGCAGATCCGCCGCATGGTCGTCTGCGAGGCGCTCGTGGTCGGTGTGCTCGCCTCGGCCGCCGGCTGCGCGCTCGGCTCCTACGGGGCTCCGAAGCTGGCCGAGTGGGCGGTCGAGGAGAGCCTTGCGCCGCGCTGGTTCACCATCGGCGACCACACCTGGCCCTATCACATGGCGTTCTGGACGGGCTTGTTGGTGGCCCTGTGCGGCGTGCTGGCCGCGTCCTGGCGGGCAGGGGGTACCGGTCCCACCGAGGCGCTGCGCGAGGCGTCCGTGGACACCCGGCCGATGACGCGGGGCCGGCGGCTGTTCGGCGCGGCCCTGCTGGTCACCGCCGCGGTGACGTTGGTCCTGGCCCTGGTGACGAACCCGGGCGACCTGCTCCGGCGCAAGACCTATGTGAGCCGGCCCATGCTGCTGATCACCGCGGTCGCGCTGCTCGCGCCGGTGCTGGTGGGGCCACTGGCCCGGCTGATCGCCTGGCTGCCGGCCCAACTGCCCGGCGCCGGCGGGATGCTGGTGCGGGAGAACGCCGCCGCCGGGCTGCGCCGCACCGCCGCCGTCGCGGCGCCCGTGCTGGTCACGGTCGCGCTGGCGGGCTCGCTGCTGGGCGCCGCCGCGACCCTCGACGAGGCGAGGGCCACCGAGGCACGCGAGCGGACGACCGCCGATTTCGTGGTCACGGCGGCGGGCGACGCCGGCTTCGACGGGGCGACGCTGAAGCGGCTTCGGGCCGTGTCCGGCGCCGAGGTCTCGGCGAGTTCGCCGAGCGCCGTGTACGTCCTGGAGGACGGCGTGGCGCTCATCAGGTCCGACGCCAGGGCCGTCGAACCGGAACCGCTCGCGGCAACGGCCCGTCTCCCGCTCGCCGCGGGGAAGGCGGGCGACCTGGACGACGACTCGATCATCGTCAACGCGGAGTGGGAGAGGCACACCGTGGGCGAGCGGGTGGACGTGTGGCTCGGCGACGGCACGAGGAAGTCCCTGAAGATCGCCGCGGTCATGACCACCGGAACCGGCGACAACGGCGTCTACGTCACCCCGCGCAACGCCCCCGCGGCGCCCGTCGACCGGGTCGACGTACGCCTCGCGGACGGTGCCGACGCGGGCACCGTGGCCGCCCGTCTGCGTCAGGCGGTGCGGGCGTCGGGCGGGGACGTCCTCACCCAGGACGGCTGGGTGCGCGCGACGTACCCCGAGACCAACCGGACGACCCGGACGGGCTTCTTCCTGGTCCTCGGGATCGCCCTCCTGTACACCGGCATCTCGCTGGCCAACACGATGGTCATGGCGACCTCCGACCGGGTCCGCGAGCTGGCCGTCCTGCGACTGGCGGGGGCCACCACGTGGCAGGTGCTGCGGCTGGTGGGTGCCGAGGCACTGATGGTGGTCATGGTCGGCGGACTGCTGGGCGCACTGGTCGCCGGACTCAACCTGCTGGGCATGTGGGGCGCGCTCGCCCTGCTCTCGGTGTGGACGCCCATCGAGATCCCATGGGCAACGCTCGCGGAGGCCCTGGGCGCCTGCGCGATGCTCGCCGTGATCTCGGCGGTGACCCCGGCGGGCCTCGCCCTGCGCCGTGGGGCATTGGACCTGGCGGGCACACCGGAGTGAACCGGCCGCCCGCCGTGTCACTTCACAAGAACCATCGCACAAGAGTTATTGCACAAGAGTCATTGCGCAATGATTCTTGTGCGTATAGCTTCTACCGCGTGTCCGACGACAACCGCTCCATCACCGATTCCCGTGTCCTCGCCGCCATGGCCCACCCCGCGCGGCGGCGGCTGCTCGATCTGCTCAAGCTCGACGGGCCCGCGACCGCCAGTGCGCTGGCGCAGCAGACCGGGGAGGCGGTGGGGAACGTCAGCCATCATCTGCGGGCGCTGGCAGAGGCCGGGCTGATCGAGGAGGCGCCGGAGCTGGCGCGGGACCGGCGGGAGCGGTGGTGGCGGCGTACGACACCCAAACTGTGCTGGTCCTCGGCCGACTTCGCCGAGGACGCCGCCGGGGAGGCCGTCGCCCACGCGGTCGACTCGCTCAATCTGGAACGGCAGACCGGGCATGTACGGCGCTGGGCCGACCGGCCGCAGGCCGAGCAGGCGCGGTGGCCGCTGGGGCCGTTCTCGAACGAGGCGTGGCTCCGGGTCACCGACGCCGAACTCGCCCGGTTCGCCGCGGAGATCGGCGAAGTCGTCGACCGGTGGGCCGATCGCGAAATACCCGACGACGGCCAGGAGCGTGGCACCGTCTTCACCTTCACCCGCGCCGTTCCCGGCCGGCCGTGAACAGCCGCCGGCAGAACGGCCGCGCGTGAAACAGCCGCACGCGAACAGACAGAACAGAAACGAGAAGACCATGAGTGTGTGGTTCATCACCGGTGCCTCCCGGGGCCTCGGCGCCGCGATCGCGCGGGAGGCGCTGGCGCGCGGCCATCAGGTCGCCGCCACCGGACGCGACCTGGACGCCCTCCGCCGCACCTTCCCGGACGCCGGGGAGGCCCTCCTCCCCCTCGCCGCAGATGTCACCGACGAGCCGGGGGTCCGGGCCGCCGCGGACGCCGCCCTCGTCCGCTTCGGCCGGATCGACGTCCTCGTCAACAACGCGGGGCGCGGACTGATCGGCGCCGTCGAGGAGGTCTCGGACGAGGCCGCCCGCGCGGTGTTCGACACCAACTTCTTCGGGGTGCTCACCACCCAGCGGGCCGTCCTGCCGACGCTCCGCGCCCAGCGCTCCGGCCATGTGATCAACATCAGCTCGGTGGGCGGGTTCACCGGTTCCCCGGGGTGGGGTCTGTACGCGGCGACGAAGTTCGCGCTGGAGGGCATGTCGGAATCGCTGCGGGCGGAGCTGGCGCCGCTCGGCGTACGCGTCACGATCGTGCAGCCGGGCGGCTTCCGTACCGACTTCCTGGACGGTACGAGCCTGCGCACCGAGGCCCGCACGATCGAGGACTACGCGACGACCTCGGGAACCACCCGCGAGGTCCCTGCCTCCTACAACCACGCGCAGCGGGGCGACCCGGCCAAGGCCGCGGCGGCCATCGTCGATCTGGCGGAACTGCCGGAGGGCACCGAGCCCCCGACGCGGCTCCAGCTCGGCGCGGACTGCGTGGAACGCGTATCGGCCAAGCTCGATCAGGTGCGCGAGGACCTCGAAGCCTGGCGCGCGGTGGCGGTCACGACCGACCACGCCGACCAGGTGACAACCACCTCGTAGCTCGGCAACTCCCAGAGCCGGCCGGCCGTCCCGGGCTCCGGTGTTCCAGAAGGTCACGCGCCTCGCGGCGGTCGCGCCGCGTCACCCCGGCTGCCGATCCCGATGGGGCACACGTGGCGTGCGGCCGCAGAGGGCCAGGTGTCCCGTTCAGTGCGGTGGCGCTATCGGGTTCAGGGCGTTGTCGAGGGTACAGCCGCCCTCTCCGGGCATCCGCTGGACCCGGGACGGCACCCACACCTCGGTGGCGCCGGGGCCCACACGGGCAAGAAGGCAGTCCTGCGGGTCAAAGCGGTTGCCCTTCACCGACAGGAGAACGCCGACCCGGCCGTCGGCCGCCGCCACCTCGGTACGTATCGCCGGATCCAGATCCAGGGCGGCGAGCCCACGGCGCACCTCGGCCTCGTCCACCCGGCCGCCCTCCGGCACCCGGGGAAGTTTCGCGCGGAGCTCCTCGTACGGCAGCCGGGGCGGTTCGGGTGGCGGGGCGAAGGTCAGCGGAAGGCCGTCAGGACAGTCCACGTCACGAGGATCCTCACGCCACTGCGACTCGGGCGACACCCGCACCTCGAAACAGCGCAGCACGGTGACCTCGTCAAGGTCGCGCCATCTGTTGTACGCCGAGCCGGACGTGCGGACGACCACGTCGATGCCGTCCCCGTCGTGGGTCGAGGTACCCGTCACCCGCATTACCTCCACCCCGTCGATACCGGAGGCGGAGCGTCCGACCTCCTCCGCGGTGCGCGGACGCTGGCCGTAGAGCCGCTCGCCCGCCGTCCTGGCCACGTCCCGTGCCGCGTCCGTCGCCTCGTCCTCGGAGGACCGCACCACCCCGCAGCCGACGGTGAGCAGCAGCAGCGGGGCGAGCAGCAGCAGACGGCGCATGGCTCCACCCTTCCGGCCCCGCGCTCGGCGGGCACCCGCTCACATACTCAGACCGGCACAGGTGATCGTACTCAGTCGGTACGACGATCAGTCCGGGCGCACCCCGTGAGGTCCACGGGGCCCAGGCGTCGGCTTGGAGACCCGAGGGGCGATGTCAGTGCATCCGCGTACGGTCTTGCCCGTGCATCGGGGCTTGGGCCGAGGGCTCCGACCCTGAAGAGGGAAGGTTCACCTCGTTGTTCGCCTTCTTCCAGGATGCGGCAGACCACCTGGAAGGGGTCTCCTCGCACAACGCGGGGGGAGGGAGCGACCGGACCGCACGGCTGACCGGGCCGCACTCTCAGCAGCCGTCCCTCGGCGCGAGCCCCGCCACGTCCGGCACACGGTCGCGGTAGGTCTCGGCCACGAAGGCGAGGAAGGCGTCCACGTCTGCCTCGTTCGACGCGATCCCCACCGACACCCGTACCGCGCCCGCGGACGCCGGCCCCAGCGCGTCGAGGTACTCCTCGATCGTGCGGGTGTGCCGCCGTGCCTCGGACCGCGGGAGCGGTACCCCGAGAGCGAGGGCCGCCTCGACGGCACCCGGATTGCAGAAGCAGCCCGTGCGCAGAGAGATACCCCTGCGTCCGCTGTCCCGGGCGACCACGCGTTCGTCCACGACCCGGCCGCGCGCGTCCAGGAGGTTGAAGGCGACGGTGCCACCGCGCCGGTCGCACGAGGCAGGCCCGTACAGGCGCACGACGCCGCTCCCGTGCGAGTGGCGCAGTGAGCCGAGCCCGGCGAGCAGCCTCCCGGTCAGCGCCGACACATGGCTGTGCACGGCGTCCATGCCGATCGCGTCGGTCCACCTCAGACCCGCCGTGGCATCCGATACGGACAGGAAGTTGACGGTACCGTCCTCGAAGGCGGCCTCACCGTCGGCCATCACGTGCCAGCCGGCCTGGACGCCGACCACGCGGATGGTGCCGCCGGCGAACCAGGGCCGGCGCAGCCGCGCCAAAGCGGCGCGCCGCGCGAGGAGACAGCCGATCCCGGTCGGATAGCCGAAGACCTTGTACCAACTCACCGCGACGAAGTCGGGCCGCACCCGGGACAGGTCCGGACGGTTGGCCGGGACGAACGCCGCCGCGTCGAGCAGCGTGCCGTACCCGCGTTGACGGGCCTGCTCGACCCACTCCAGCGCCCGGTGCCACTCCCGTGCGTCGGGAGCCGGGCCGCCGGCTTCCCCGCCGCCCGGAATCGCGTCGGCAGCCAGATCCACACCTGCGCGGAGGGCGTCGCACATCCGCACCACCCGCCGATGGGCACCATTTTCTGCGGACCAGGTGCACGAACTCCGCCGCAGTGAGAAGCTGAAAGGTGACGGACGGAGCGAGGTCCGGCCTGCCACGGCGCCCAGGGGAGGGCCGGGGGCCCGGAACCGCAGAAGCGGCGAGGCCGCTCTCGCACTCATCTCGCAGGGCTTCCGGTCGATCCGTGATGTTGTCGTCCGCCACACGATGCTGGATGGGATCGAGAACCGATGAACGCCAAAGACGTGACCTACCCGCCGGACGAAACGGCTCTGCTCGTCATTGATCCGTACAACGACTTTCTTTCCGAGGGTGGAAAACTGTGGCCGCAGGCCAGGGAAGTGGCTGAGGGCGTCGACCTCGTCGCACACATGCGGAGTGTGCTGGCCGCGGCCCGCGGCCAG
>NZ_MAUD01000638.1 GCF_001700515.1 Streptomyces lushanensis | reverse complement strand
CCTCTCCGGCATCAGCCCGCGGGTCCGCTGATCGCCAGCAGTCCGGCGCGCGGGCTGATGCCGGAGAGGGTGACATGTCCGTCCACGCGCGTCACCTCGCGTGCGGGACCTCCCCGTACACCGCTGTGGATCGTGGTCGTGGAACCGCTTCCCACGCCCATGGCCACGTTCCCGTCGTCGCCCACGGCCAGACCGCGTGAGGTCCCGGCCGGCACGCCGGTCAGCCCGAGGCGGTCGGGCCCGCCCCGGAACGGCTGGTAGCGCCACTGGCCCTCGCCGTGCACGTCCTCGTCGAACCACCACACGTACGCGTCCGCGTCGATCGTCCCGTGCAGCGTGCCGCCCCGACGGTCCGTCACCTGACGGGCGCGGCCGGTGGCGGCGTCCCAGGTGAACACCTCGCACCGGCCGTCGGCGTCGGCGGTGAACACCATGAGCGCGGGATCGGTGGCACAGACATCGGGCAGGGCCGCGCGGTAGACCTGGTAGCGGCCCGGGGTACGGTCCGCTCCCGCGCCTCTGCCGGACCTGTGGCCGCCGGTCTCCTCGGGAGGGCG
>NZ_MAUD01000637.1 GCF_001700515.1 Streptomyces lushanensis | reverse complement strand
GGGTGGGAAAAGTTGGAAGAATTTCGGGGGGGCTGTCGATCCGGCCGGTGTCCGTTCGACGCAGAGGTGAGAGAGGCGGGGAAAGGCCCCGCTCTTCCGACCGAGGAGTCACCATGCCACGTTTTCTGACGCTGGTCCGCATCGATGAGAAGCACGCTCCCGTCGACGCGGCCGGTCCCGAGTTCGATCAGCGGATGGGCGCGCTGTTCGAGGAGATCACCAAGGCCGGGGTCATGCTGGACACGGCCGGGCTCGCGCCGACCGCCGAGGGGACCAGGGTCACCTGGTCCGGTGGCAGGTTCAGCTACACCGACGGGCCCTTCACGGAGAGCAAGGAAGTCATCGGGGGCTACTCCATCACCCAGTGCAAGGACAAGGCCGAGGCGGTGGAGTGGGCCAAGCGGTTCCTGGAGATCCACCCGGAGAACTGGGACGTCACCGTCGAGGTCCGCGNNCCGGGCGCCAACTCGCGGGCGTGCCGGGGACCGGTCGGGACCGCGCTTGCTCCGCCACCGTACGGCTGTTCTGATGGGTGGCTGTGACGGCAGCAAGCGCGACCGGGACGGTCGAAGCGGTGTTCAGGATCGAGTCCGCGCGGATCATCGCCGGTGTCGCCCGCATCGTGCGGGACGTGGGCATCGCCGAGGAGCTCGCGCAGGACGCCCTGGTCGCCGCGCTGGAGCAGTGGCCGGAGTCGGGTGTGCCGGACAGACCGGGCGCCTGGCTCATGGCCACCGCCAAGCACCGCGCCATCGATCTCGTCCGCCGCAAGGAGACCTACGCGCGCAAGCTCGCCGAGGTCGGGCGCGCCCTGGAGGACGTGCCTCCGCCCGAGCCGCAGGACTCCGACGACATCGACGACGATCTGCTGCGGCTGAT
>NZ_MAUD01000636.1 GCF_001700515.1 Streptomyces lushanensis | reverse complement strand
GCGTCGGCAGCACCGATGCCTTCAGCTCGCCGTGCGGATCGTAGACGGCGCACATGATGTCCCGGTCGCCGTCCGCCCAGGTCTCCTCCGTCGGCAGGATCGGATAGAAGTCGAGCCCGGACTTCTCCCGGCTGGTCCAGTTGACCCGGAAGCCGCGTTCGCAGCCGCGCCACGCGAAGTCCGCCAGCGCCGGGCGGTCATAGGCGCCGTCCTCGGCCTCCAGGAAGCCGTACGACTGGTTGGCCGCGCCCTCACGGCACGCGCGGTAGAGCACGACCTTCTCGTCCGCCGTCACGGAGTACGTGGGATCGGTGAAGCACTCCGCGCCTTCGATGAGCAGGATGCCCGACGTCTCCGCCGTGATGAAGGCGTCGTCCTTGCGCACCGCCACCACCGACGGCTCGACCAGCAGGGTCCCGAGCGCGAGCAGGCTCGGAACGGCGGCCAGCAGACGGCGCGTCCGGCGACGGGCGGTGGCGGGGCGGGCGACGGCGACAGGCATGGGCGGGCACCTGGGGGG
>NZ_MAUD01000635.1:167-1242 GCF_001700515.1 Streptomyces lushanensis | reverse complement strand
CCGCGACGGCATGACGCCGAACGCGTCGGCGAAGGCGATCTGCTGGTCCGCGCTGGTCAGCGCCTTCACCAGGTCGACGCTCGCCTCGCGGTGCGCGCTGTCGGCGGCGACGCCCCAGCAGTTGCTGAAGGCGAGGGTGCCCTGGCCGGCCGGGCCCTCGGGCAGCGGTGCCACGGCGTACTTGACGTCCGGGTAGTCGAGCTTCATCCCGCCGTCGAGCCAGTTGCCCTCGATGGTCATCGCGGCCTTGCCCTTGCCGAGTGCCTCGCCGCCCCAGCTGGTGTCCACGTTCTTGGCGAACTTCATCGAGCCCGACTTGAGCAGGGACTGGACGAAGGAGAGCCCCTCGGCGTTCTCGGGGGAGTCGGCGGTCATGGTCTTCTGGTCGGCGTCGGTCACCCAGCCGCCCGCCTGCTTCATGAAGACACCCAGGCGCTGGTACTCGTCGCTGGTGACCAGGCCGGTGACACCGCCGGTGGTGAGCTTGTCGGCGACGGTCCGCAGGTCGTCCCAGGTCTTCGGGTAGTCCTTCTCCGTCAGGCCGGCCTTCGTCCACAGGTCGGTGTTGACGGCGAGGCCGAGCGTGGAGGTGTCCTTGGGCAGGCACACCAGCTTGCCGTCGTAGGTGAACGAGTTGCGGAGCTGCTCGGAGAAGTCGGAGGCGTCGGATATCTCGTCGCCGTACGCGTAGAGCGAGCCGCCCTTGGCGTAGTTCGCGAACTGGTCCGAGTTGACGTAGAAGACGTCCGGCGGCTTGTGCCCGGCGAAGGCCTGGGCGAGCTGCTGGTTCATGTCCTTGGCGGCCTCGACGGTCACCGTGTTGCCGGACTTCTTCGCGTACGCGGCGGCGGCGTCCTTCACCGCCTGGGTCTCGGCGTCACCCGAGGTGGCGATGAGGACCGTCAGACTCTGCTTGGCGGCCTTGTCCTGGGACGGCTCCTTGCTGTCGTCGAAGTTGGACGAACAGCCGGTGGCGGCCAGCAGCGCCGCGCAGGCGGCGAACGCGGCGACAGCCGTGCGGGTGACCATGAATTCCTCCTGAAAGGGATGAAACGTGCGGCTCAGCGGCCCGGAG
>NZ_MAUD01000635.1:0-162 GCF_001700515.1 Streptomyces lushanensis | reverse complement strand
GGGCCAGCAGCAGCCGGACGCACTCGCGGCCGACGGCTTCCAGCGGCTGGGCGACGGTGGACAGGCCGGGGGAGAGGAGCGCGGCGGTGGGCGAATCGTCGAAGCCCACCACGGCGACGTCCTCGCCCGGTACGGCCTTCCGCTCGCGCAGGGCGTGGTAGC
>NZ_MAUD01000634.1 GCF_001700515.1 Streptomyces lushanensis | reverse complement strand
CGACGGTGAGCCTCTCGCCCGGCACGTCGGGTGTGAGCTTCAGGGAGTCGATGTGGTCGGGTGCGACCGGCTCCATCCACACGGTCTGCCAGATCCCGGAGGACGCGGTGTACCAGATACCGCTCGGGTCCAGGCGCTGTTTCCCGATCGGCGGGTTCTCGCCGTCCGCCGCGTCGGTCGGGNNGGCCTTCCAGTCGACGGCGTCGAAGTTGAGCTTCAGCCGCTTGCCGGCGCCGATCCGCCAGTTCGGCGGGACCGTGAAGGTGCGGCGGTACCACATCCGGTCCTCGTGCCGTTCGACACCGGAGAGCCGTGACTCGACCGGGTACGGAACCAGGATCCTCTCGGGGAGTGTTCTGCCGACGGGCGGGCGCTCGCCCGGCCCGGCGGCGGCGAACTGCCACCGTCCATTGAGGTTCCGCCAGGCGTCGCGGGTCAGCTGCGGCCGCGGGTACTCGGGGTGGGCGTTGCCCGGTCCCACGTCCTTGGCCCAGGGGGTGGTGAGCTGGTACTCGGAGGTGTTGGGTCCGCTGCTCCAGAAGGCCGCGACGGCCTTGCCCCGGCGCGCGGTGAGACCGCCCGTTCCGTCGTAGCGCAGATCGGCGG
>NZ_MAUD01000633.1 GCF_001700515.1 Streptomyces lushanensis | reverse complement strand
TGAACACGTCGTTGGGCGGGTCCTCGCCGTCCACGGGGCCGACCTCGACCGAGACTTCGCCGGTCACGCCCGGCAGCGCCCGGACCCGGTACCCGCCCAACGACGTGTTCAAGCTTGTGGTGAAGGTGGACGGGGAGGTCAAGGAGACCTACCCCTCGGTGTCCGCCCGGCGCACCAAGGACAACGTCGTCACGAAGGTCCGGGAGAAGTCGCAGACCATCGCCCTGGAGGAAGCGGCCCGGGGAACCGCGGCCAAGCCCGATGCCCAGGCGGTGGTACTCGCACCGCAACCGGATACGCCCGGCGCGACCGGAGTGCCGGCGGCGCCGGAGTCGCTGTCGGCCGACGACTACGTGGGCGACGCGGACCAGCGGACCGGGTTCGGCGGTCTGGAGGCCATCGAGGAGATCACGATGGTGGCCGTACCCGACCTGATGAGCGCGCACCAGCGCGGGACCATCGACGCCGAGACCGTCATCGCGGTACAGCAGGCGCTGATCGCCCACTGCGAGCTGATGGGTGACCGGGTGGCCATCCTCGACGCGCCGCCCGGGCTCTCCCCGCAGCAGATCAAGACCTGGCGGCTGGACACGGCCGGCTTCGACTCCAAGTTCGCGACGCTCTACTACCCGTGGATCAAGGTGTTCGACCCGTCGATCGGCCGGAACGCACTGGTACCGCCGAGTGGGCACATCGCCGGGGTGTGGGCTCGCAGCGACGAGTCACGCGGGGTGCACAAGGCACCGGCGAACGAGGTCCTCCGGGGCGTGGTCGGCCTCCAGACGCAGATCACCAAGGGGGAGCACGACCTGCTCAACCCCCTCGGGGTCAATTGTGTCCGGTCCTTCCCGGGCCGGGGCATCCGGGTGTGGGGCGCGCGCACCCTCGCCTCCGACGCCGCATGGCGCTATCTGAATGTGCGCCGGCTCTTCAACTACCTGGAGGAGTCGATCCTGACCGGCACGCAGTGGGTGGTCTTCGAGCCGAACGACGACGCCCTGTGGGCCCGTGTCCGGCGCACCATCTCCGCGTTCCTGGTCAACGAGTGGCGCAAGGGCGCTCTGTTCGGGCTCACCCCGGACGAGGCGTTCTACGTGAAGTGCGACCGGGAGACGAATCCCGCCGAGAGCATCGACGCGGGCATGGTCATCTGCGAGGTCGGGGTGGCTCCGGTCAAGCCCGCTGAATTCGTGGTGTTCCGGCTCTCCCAGTTGTCGGGCGGTACGGGATCGGTCGACGAGTAGTACACGGCACACAGCACGACGGAACGAGCACATGACGGATTGCCGGACCGGGGGAATACCGGGTCGCCCCATATGACCCGTACCCGTCCGAGCGGTTGAACGCCGTCGTCCGATTCGCGGAGAAGAAAAGGAGGCCGGAATGCCACTTCCCGATCTTGACAGCTCGGTTGGCCATTCCTTCGGGCTGGAGTTCGACGGTGTGGTGATCAAGCAGATCACCGAGGTCAGCGGCCTGAAGATGGAGCAGGACGTCATCGAGCTGAAGCAGAACACCGCCGACGGGAAATACGCCGTAAAGAAGCTGCCGGGACGCCCCAAGGCGGGCGAAGTGACCGTCACCCGGGGGCTGACCGAGGACAACAGTTTCGAGGCGTGGATCAAAGCCTCCCGGTTCGGGAAAATGGGCGACGCGCGGAAGAACGGCGCCATCGTCGTCTACGACTACGAGGGCGTCGCGATCAAGCGCTATCAGCTCGTGAACGCCTGGCCGAAGTCGTTGGAGATCGGCACGCTGAAGGCGGGTGACACCTCCGTCCTCACCGAGAAGCTCGCCATCACCTACGAGAGCATGGAAGTCGCCTGATGCGTCGGACGATGCCCGCGCCCTCGCGGCAGGCACCACAGACGCGGGAGCCGGAGCAGGCGGGAGCGGCCGGGACGGGTGAGCAGGGTGCCGGTGCGGAGCGTGACACGCTCCGCACCGAGTTCTCCTTCGAACTGCCCCGGGGGTACGTGGACGACTCCGGCACCGTGCACCGCCACGGTGTGATGCGGCTGGCCACCGCCCGCGACGAACTCATCCCGCTGCGGGACGACCGGGTGCGAGAGAACTCCGCCTACCTCTCGGTGGTGCTGATCGCCCGGGTGATCACCCGGCTCGGCGCCGTCGAGGACGTCCACGCGGGCATCGTGGAGAACCTGTTCGCCTCGGACCTCGCGTTCCTCCAGGACTTCTACCGGCGGATCAACGCGGAGGGACACACCCGCGCGGC
>NZ_MAUD01000632.1 GCF_001700515.1 Streptomyces lushanensis | reverse complement strand
CGACCGGATCCTCGCCCGCCGCTGCCACTGCCGCCGCCTCCGCTGCCGTACGGTCCGGCGCGGCGGCCTCCGCGCCGGCCGGCGCGCACCCGGCCCGCTCGGACCCGGCGTCGCCGCAGGGCCCGCAGCCGCCCGCCCGGTGCTCGGGCAGTGTCGTGGTGCCCGCGCCCTCCACCTCGAAGCCCGCGTCCGCGATCATCTCCAGGTCGGTCTTGCCCTCCTGGCCCTCGCTGGTGAGATAGTCGCCGAGGAAGATCGAGTTGACGAGATGGAGCGCGAGCGGCTGCATCGTGCGCAGATGCACCTCACGCCCGCCCGCGAGCCGCACCTCCACGTCCGGGCAGACGAACCGGGTCATCGCCAGGATCCGCAGACAGCGCTGCGGAGTCAGGTTCCACTCCTTGGCCAGCGGCGTGCCCTCGAACGGGATCAGGAAGTTGACCGGCACCGAGTCCGGGTCGAGCGCACGGAGCGAGAAGACCACGTCGACCAGATCCGCGTCGCTCTCGCCCATACCGGCGATCAGACCCGAGCAGGCGGAGAGACCGGCCGACTGGGCCTGCCGCACCGTGTCCACCCGGTCGGCGTAGGTGTGGGTGGTGGTGATGTCCCCGTACGTTCCCTCGGACGTGTTGAGGTTGTGGTTGTACGCGTCGGCTCCCGCGGCCCGCAGCCGCTCCGCCTGTCCGTTCGAGAGCAGCCCGAGACAGGCGCACACCTCGACGTCCTCGTTCTGCTCCTTGATCGCCTCGATCGTCCGTGAGACCCGGTCGACATCACGGTCCGTCGGACCGCGTCCGCTCGCCACCAGGCAGACCCGCTTCGCTCCGCCCGCCACACCGGCCGCCGCCGCCTTCGAGGCATCTTCGGGCTTCAGCCAGGTGTACTTGAGGATCTCCGCCGTGGAGCCGAGCCGCTGCGAGCAGTACGAGCAGTCCTCGGGGCAGAGCCCGGACTTCAGATTGACCAGATAGTTGAGCTTCACCCGCCGCCCGAACCACTGGCGGCGCACCTTCCCGGCCGCGGCCACCACTTCGAGCAGATCGTCGTCGGAGGTCGCCAGTACGGCGAGCGCTTCTTCGCGGGTCGGCGGCTCGCGCCGCAGGCCCTTCTCCACCAGCGTGTTCAGCAGGTCCATGGTGCCGATCCTGGCCTAAGCGAGCACCTCGAAGCCAGGGAGGAACCCGACAACACCACCAGAACGAAGTGTGTGCATGGCCACATCCTGACCCGGTCCGGGCACGGTTAAAGTCTGTGCGCACCCTACAAAAGGACCGCACCATGGCGCAGGATCCATCCGACCGGACCGATCTCTCCGACCGGACCGGTCCCTTCGAAGGGGCCGATCCCTTCGACTGGGCCGACGAGGAGGCGCGCCGCCGCCAGAGCGCGGGCCTCGTCCGTGCGCTCCGCCCGCGCCCCGCCGACTCCGCCCTGCTGGATCTGGCGAGCAACGACTATCTGGGCCTCACCCGCCATCCCGCGGTGACCGGCGCGGCGGCGGAGGCCGCCCGCCGCTGGGGCGCGGGCGCCACCGGCTCCCGGCTGGTCACCGGCAGCACCGAGCTGCACGCCGAACTGGAGCGTGAACTGGCCGAGTTCTGCGGCTTCGAGGCCGCGCTCGTCCTTTCCTCCGGCTACGCCGCCAATCTCGCGGCCCTCACCGCGCTGACGGCCCGTGGCTCGCTGCTCGTCTCCGACGCGGGCAACCACGCCTCGATCGTGGACGGCTGCCGGCTCTCGCGCGCCGAGACCGTGGTCGTCCCGCACGCGGAGCCCGACGCCGTACGCAAGACCCTCGAAGCGCACCCGGGCCGGCGGTCGCTGGTGGTGAGCGACGGGGTGTTCTCGGTGGACGGTGACGCCGCGCCGCTGGTGGAACTGGCCGGTGTCTGCCACGCGCGGGGAGCCGCGCTGCTCGTCGACGACGCGCACGGTCTGGGCGTGCTCGGCGAGGGCGGCCGGGGCACGGTGCACGCCGCGGGCATCGCGGGCGCGGCCGGTGTGGCCGTCACCCTGACGCTCTCCAAGTCCCTGGGCAGTCAGGGCGGCGCCGTGCTCGGCCCGGCCCGGGTGATCGAGCATCTCGTCAACGCGGCACGGACGTTCATCTTCGACACGGGACTCGCGCCGGCGGCGGTGGGCGGCGCGCTGGAAAGCCTGCGGCTGCTGCGCCGGGAGCCCGGCAGGGCGGACCGCGCGCGCGAGGTCGCCCGTACGCTGCACCGGCGGCTGACCGCGGCCGGTCTGACCGCCGCGCCGCCGGACGCCGCCGTCGTCTCCGTACAGGCGCCGTCACCGGAGGCAGCCGTGCGCTGGGCCGCCGACTGCCGTACCGAGGGGCTGGCCGTGGGATGCTTCCGGCCGCCGTCGGTGCCGGACGGCATCTCCCGGATCAGACTCACCGCGCGTGCCGATCTGACGGACGAGCAGATCGGCACGGCGGTACGGACGATCACGGCGGTCGCGCCGGCGGACGCGACCGCTTTCTGACCTGACCCGAGCTCGGGTCGGACGAGCTCG
>NZ_MAUD01000631.1 GCF_001700515.1 Streptomyces lushanensis | reverse complement strand
GGTCCGGGCGTCCAGATCGCCGATGTTCAGCAGCGCGGCGGCCTGCTCGCGGTGCAGCTCGCGCCGCTCCGCGACGTCGAGGACGAGCTGATGGAGCCCGTACAGCTCGGGCGCGGCGGCCTCGGTGCCGCGGTGCGCGGCCAGCGCCCGGACCAGCGCGGCGATCAGCCGGCGGGCCAGCGTGTCCAGCTCTCCGTCGGCGACGGCAAGCCGGGCGGCGGCCAGCAGCGCGGGCTGCCGTGAGTCCAGCCACCCGGCCGCGGCCGGGACGGTCGGATAGCGCAGGGAGCGGGGCAGCGTGGCCAGCCGTTTACGGGCCGGGGAGCCGTCGGGCTCGGTGACGGCCCGGCAGGACTGGAGCAGCCGTACGGTCCGCTCCAGCATCCGGGCCCGCGCGAGCTGGACCTCGGACTCGCGGTCGTGCTTCTCCAGGAGGTCGCGCAGCAGCGGGAGGAGACAACCGGGCACCAGGTACTGGTCGGCGGCGTCGGCCGGCTGCCCGTCCGGCGCCGGACCGGGGCCTCTGCGCAGCAGCCCGAGGGCGGTGAAGTCGACAAGGGCGGTCCTGGCGGCCGAGACCGAGCAGCCGGCCAGCGCGGAGGCGGTGTGCGCGTCCACGAACCCCGCCGGAGCGAGGGCGAAGAGCCGCAGGACCCGGGCGGCGGACGGCGGCAGCGTCTCGTACACGAGCCGGAAGGCGCGGGCGAGCGGGCGGTCGCCGACCGGGCGCTCGGTGTCGTGCGGGAGGGCGCGCAGCCGCTTGGTCGCGTCGGCGACGGAGGCGGTGGGCCGGGCGGCGAGCCAGCCGCCGATCAGGACGAGCGCGGCGGGCTGACCGCCGCACTCCTCGGCGAGGGACTCGGCCGCCTGCGGATCGACGGTGATACGGACGGCGCCGGTGAACCGCGCGAGCAGTTCGATGGCGGCCTTCGCGTCCATGCCGCCGAGCGTGCAGGGGCGGACGTCGGGGATCCCGGTGAGCGGGCCCTGTGCCACGGCGACGACCAGGCAGTCCGGGTTGTCGGGGACGAGCGGATCGACCTGCTCGGCGTCCGCCGCGTCGTCGAGGAACAGCAGCACCCGCCGTACGGCCAGCGCCTCCCGCACCATCTCGGAGAGTTCGTCCTCGCCGGCGCCGGGCGGAGTGGTGACGGCGAACGCGCCGAGGATCTCGCGGGCCGTGCGCTCGGTGGGGACGCGCTCTCCCCCGGGCTCGGTCAGCCTGGCCCTGACGACGCCGTCGGGGTAGCTGTCGCGCAGTTGCCCGGCCAGTTCCTCCGCGAGCGCGGTACGGCCGGCCCCGGGCCGTCCGGCGATCAGCAGCACCCGGGCGCGCGGCTCCTTGCGTCCGGAGATGGTGTTGAGTCCGGCGCGCTCGATGTCCCCGTGCAGGGCCTTCAGCTCCCGCACCCGGCCGAAGAACTCCGCGGGCCGCGGGCCGCGGGCCGAGCCCGCCGGGGGCTGGGCGCCGCCGTGAGGTCCTGCCGCGCCGCGGCCGGGCCCCGCGCCGATGTCCGTACCGGCGCCGGCGCCCACCGGACGGATCCCGGCGGTGACCGGCGTGTCCTCACCGGCGTCGGGGTCGTCGGAGTCGTTCACGGGAGCGATCTCGTCGTAGAGGCCGGCCATGTCCTCGTCCGGTCCTGCCCCGGCGGGGCCCGCTCCGGGCGCGTTG
>NZ_MAUD01000630.1 GCF_001700515.1 Streptomyces lushanensis | reverse complement strand
GGCGCCCATCTCGCGGTGGTGACGGGCCCGGTGGTGGACCCGAAGCTGGTCGCCCGGCAGATGCAGGCGCAGGTGCTGAAGATCGGCGCCGGAAATCTGAGCAGTCCGCCGCGACAGGAATCGGCTCGGTGAGCGGTCCGGAGAACGAGGGGGAGTACGGTGCCGGAGCCTTACGCCCCTATGTGATCACCCGGGGACGCTCCCGGCCCTCACGCAATACCGTGGGCGTCGAGACCCTGCTCATCGCGGCCGACCCGCCGTGCGAGCTGCCGGTCTCCGCGACCCGGGAGGAGCGCGCCCTGGTCCGGATGTGCGAGCGGCTGCTCTCGCTGGTGGAGGCGTCCGCCCATCTCGAACTGCCGGTGAGCCTGGTCAAGGTGCTGGCTTCCGATCTCGTCGACAGCGGTCATCTGTCCGCGCGCTCCGGAGTCCCCCAGGCCGTGCAGCCCGACCCGCAATTGCTTCAGGAGGTACTGGATGGTCTCCGTCGGCTCCGCTGACCGCTATTTGCCCGACACTGTCCAGCAGGCTGTGAAGATCCTGGTGGTGGGCGCGTTCGGCGTCGGCAAGACCACACTGGTCGGCTCGGTCAGCGAGATCGAACCGCTGCGCACCGAGGAGGTGATGACCGAGGCGAGTGTCGGCGTGGACGATCTCGCCGGGATGTCCACCAAGACGACCACCACGGTCGC
>NZ_MAUD01000629.1 GCF_001700515.1 Streptomyces lushanensis | reverse complement strand
GCGCTGCTGCATCTGCTGAACACGGGATGGCAGGGGCTCGACCGGCTGCCGGAGCCGCTGGCGACGACGGTCCGCACCCGGGTCGGCCTCCCGTCGCCTCTCGCGGGCGCGCCCGTCAGGGACCACTGGCTGGTCCTGGCTCAGTACGACTCCTCGGACGGCAAGCTGACCACCCGGCGCATCCGGCTGTACGGACGGGACTCGGGGCGTTCGGTGCTGCTGCTGTCCTTCGGGGCCGCGGGCCGGTCACCGGAGCTGGGGCTGCCGGTGGGTCTGGTGGTCGACGCCGAGGTCACACCGCACACGGGCGCCGGACAGCTACGGGGCGACTGGGGACGGCAGTTCGGTGTCNNGCCCTGCCCGTGGCACCGGCCGCCCTGGGGCGTCCCGGGCTCTGGAAGCTGGCCGCCGTCTCCGGCGGCGGGCCCGTGACGGTCTTCGGAGAGTGCGGCCACCGCGGTTTCCATCCGCTCGCGGCCTGGGCCGAGGACATACCGGGGACGGTCCCGCTCACCTGACCGCCGCGTGCGCTCGCCCGCGCGCCTTCGGAATACCCGACGCATGGACGGAGGACCCGATGACAAGCACCGACACCGACACCGGCACC
>NZ_MAUD01000063.1 GCF_001700515.1 Streptomyces lushanensis | reverse complement strand
GTTGGTGCCGTCGCCCACCCGCTACACCTACCGGGTGGGCGACGGCACCAACTGGAGCGCGTGGACCGACTTCACCACGGCCGCCGCGACCCCGAAGCCCTTCTCCTTCATCTACTACGGCGACGCGCAGAACTACATCGACTCGGCCGTCCCCCGGGTCTTCCGCCAGGCGTTCGCGGACCGGCCCGAGGCCAAGGTGATCGTCAACGCCGGTGACCTCATCGACTCGGCCAACAGCGAGGAGCAGTGGGGCCAGTGGTACAAGGCCGGCGGCTTCATCGACTCCCAGATCAACAACATCTCGGTGCCGGGCAACCACGAGTACAGCAACGGGCTGTCGAGCTTCTGGCGTCCGCAGTTCCCGTACCCGGACAACGGCCCCGGTGACGCCGCGCTGAAGCAGACCACGTACAGCGTGGACTACCAGGGTGTGCGCTTCATCGCCCTGGACTCCAACGTGCAGAGCGACCCTCGGCTGATGGCCTCGCAGACCGCCTGGCTGGAGGGACTGCTCAAGGACAACCCCAACAAGTGGACGACGGTCACCTTCCACCACCCCGTCTACTCCACGACCGGCACCCGCAACAACCCCGCCGTGCGCGACCAGTGGGGCCCGCTCTTCGAGAAGTACGGCGTCGACCTGGTGCTCCAGGGCCACGACCACAGCTACGGCCGCGGCAACAAGACCGCGAACCGCAAGAGCATCACCACGCACAACGGTGTCACCTATGTCGTCTCCGTCTCGGGCGGCAAGATGTACGCGCTCAACGACGGCGCCAACTGGACGGGCAACGGCGCCGAGCCGGTCGCCAACAGCGAGAACACCCAGCTCTACCAGCTCATCGACGTCCAGAACGACCAGCTCAGGTTCGAGGCCCGCTACGCCAACGGCGAGCACTTCGACGGGTTCACGATCCTGAAGAACGACAAGGGCGAGAAGACCGTCACCGACATGCGCACCCCGGAGAACACCGTGGGCGAGCAGGTCGTGGTCGACAGGACCACCGTGTCCAGGGACGGCTCCCTGAGCATCTCGGCCTACGGCTACGACCCGTACGAGACGGCGTCCGTCTACATGCGCCGGGTGAGCGAGGGCAAGCCGGTCAAGGAGGAGCTGGTCGGCGAGGTGAAGGCCGACGAGCTGGGCAAGCTGAACGAGTCGTTCCCGCTGCGCCGCGTCACTTCGACCAAGGACAGCTACGTCGTGTACGTGGAGAGCAAGAACCTGAAGATCACCAGTCCGGTCATCTACGTGACGAAGTGATCCCACGCCGGGGCGAGGGCATCTCGGCCGCGCCCGCGTGCGCCGTCCCTCGCTCCGGCCCGGCCGGGGCGTGTCCCGCCCCGGCCGTCCGGGACTCCCGGCCGTCCGGGACCGTACAGGAGACCAAGCCTTGACCATCTTCCAGCCCCTTGCCCGCCTCCGGGCGCTGCCACGGCTGCCGATACGCGTCACACCACGCCCCTCGGCGCGCCTGCCGCTGCGGATCTCGGTACGCGTGCGGCTGCGGCTGCCGGCTCGTCCGCTGCCGCGTCCCTCGGTACGCGCCCTGCCGGCCGCCGCCGTACTCGCGTGCCTCGCCACCCTGGCCGCACCGGCCCCCGCCGCGGTCGCTCATCCCTTCGGACCGCCGTCCACCGCCGTCATCAGCGCGGAAGGCTCCCGTGTGTCGATCGCCTGGCGGGCCAACGAGGACGACTGGGTGGCGCTCGGTCAGTCCCTCGGCGCCTTCGAGGATCCGGCGAGCGGCACCGTCTCGCAGGAGCTGACCGGCGAGCAGAAACTCGCGCGCTCGCCCGCCGTCCACACCTATCTGCTGCGGCACATCAAAGTCGCCCAGGCCGGCAGGCCGTGCCGGGGCGAGGTGTCCGCGCTGGAGCGGCTGCTCAGCCAGGGCGCCCGGCTGACCTTCGACTGCCCGGCCCCGCCGACGGAGGTGGACGTCACGGTCAGCGCGCTCACCGATCTCAACGAGTCCTACCGCACCATGCTCACGGCGGAGAGCGCCGCCACACCCCGGCAGTCACTGTTCACCGCCGTCGACCGCACCCACCGTCTGCGCTTCTCCGCGACCGGCGGGGGTGTGCGGGGCTCCGTGGCCGGCGTGGCCGGCGGCACCGCCGCCGCGCTGCTGGCCGTCGTCGGTGTGCTCCTCCTCCGGCGGAACCGGCGGAGGCAGCGGAAGGGCCACCGTACGGCGGCCGGTTCGGGGAGCGCGTCATGACGAACCTCGGCGGCCTGGACAGCCGTCTGGTGGCGCTCTTCGACGGCCGCGCGGTCTTCTGGATCGCCCTCGTCGTCGCCCTGGGCGTCGGCGCGGCGCACGCGGTGGCGCCCGGCCACGGCAAGGCCATCACGGCCGCGTATCTGGCGGGCACCCGAGGCCGCCACCGGGACGCGGTGCGCCTCGGTGTGATCGTCGCGGGCATGCACACCTTCTCGGTACTGGTGCTCGCGCTGATCTGGGTGGGCGTCAGCGGCATGGCGTCGTTCGGTACGGAGACGGCGACCGCGTGGATGCAGGCGCTGGCCGGAGTCGTCGTGATCGCCGTGGGGGCCGGGCTGGTCCAGCGGCATCTGCGGGGACGCGGCGGCCACGGTCACCGTCACGGGCACACGCATGCGCACACACATACGCACAGTCACCCGCATGGGTACACTCACACGCCCGCGCCCGGGGCGGCGCCCCAGGGGCACCACCGTCACGGCGACCGCGCCGAGGAGTTGGCCGAAGGACCGACCGACCGCAGGAGCGAAAAGCCGACCGACGGCAGGACCGAGGAGCCGACCGATCCCTGGTCCCGACGCGGACTGGCGGCGCTCGCGCTCTCCGGCGGTCTGCTGCCCTCGCCGTCCGCCTTCCTGGTGCTGGTCAGCGGCCTGCTGACCGGCCGCGCCCTCGGCGCCGTGGCACTGGTCGTCGTCTTCGGGATCGGTATGGCGCTCACTCTGACAGGCGTCGGTGTCATGACGATCCGCGGTTTCGCCTTTCTGGAGCAGCGACTGCGCGGCGGAAAGGCCGCCGCGAGGCTGGCGGCCTGGACGCCGGTCGTGGCCGGAGTGACCGTCGCGACGGGCGGCTGTCTCTATCTCCTGGCCGCGGTCTCCACCCTCTCCGCGTGACCCGGCACCAGTCCGGCACGACAGCGGCTCCGAATACGTGCTGAGGTAGTCCAGGACGTTGTGGAGGAAAGCCGCGTGAAAGAAGCCGTGTACATCGGCGGACCCGCTCCGGTGGGACCCGACCTGCCCGAACTCCTGGGCCGCGTGGCCAAGGGCGACCAGGACGCCTTCGCCCGCGTGTACGACCGGGTCTGCGGTCCCGTACTGGGCCTGGTCCGCTCCGTACTGCGCGATCCGGCCCAGTCGGAGGAGGTGGCCCAGGAAGTGCTGCTGGAGGTCTGGCGCTCCGCCGCCCGCTACGAGCGCGCCCGCGGCAGCGTCATGACCTGGGTGCTCACCCTCGCCCACCGGCGGGCGGTGGACCGGGTGCGCTCGGCCCAGGCGTCGAGCGACCGGGAGCACCGGGCCGCGCTGCTGGAACGTACCCCGGCCTTCGACGAGGTGACCGAGGAGGTGGAGGCCGGCCTCGAACGCGAGCAGGTACGCCGCTGTCTGCGGACCCTGACCGAGCTCCAGCACCAGTCCGTGACCCTCGCGTACTACCAGGGCCTGGCCTACCGGGAGGTGGCCGAACTGCTCGCGGTCCCCCTGGGCACGGTCAAGACACGGCTGCGCGACGGGCTCATCCGGCTGCGCGACTGCCTGGGGGTGGAGGCATGACCACGGCCGATCTGCACACGCTGACCGGCGCGTACGCGCTGCACGCCCTGGAGCCCGGGGAGCGCGCCGAGTTCGAACGCCATCTCGCGGTGTGCCCGGCCTGTGCCCAGGAGGTGAGGGAACTGGCCGCCACCGCCGCCCGGCTGGCACAGGCCGTGGCCGTGAGGCCGCCGCCCGCCCTCAAACAGCGGGTGCTCCGGCGTATCGCCACCGAGCGGCAGGAACCCCCGAGGGTCGCCCCGCTCCCCCGTTCCGGCGGCGGCGCGGGGCGCGGGCGCGCGCTGTCCCGGTTCTCGCTGGCCGCCTGTCTGGCCGCGGCCGTGACGTTCGGCGGTATCGCCGTGTGGCAGCACCAGGAGGCACAGGACGCGCGCCGGCGCGCGCAGGAGACACATCAGCGCGCCGAGGAGCTGGCGACGGTGCTCGCCGCGCCGGACGCCGAGGTCGTCACCGGGAAACTGACCGGCGGCGCGAGCGGCACGGTGGTCGTCTCCCGCGGCCGGAACAGGGCGGCGTTCATCGCGTCCGGCATGCCGAAACCGCCCGCCGGCAAGGTCTACCAGCTCTGGTACGACGACGGCGGGACGATGCGTCCCGCCGGCCTCATGGACCCCTCGGCCGGTTCGGACACCGTGCTGCTGGCCGGGCGCGTGGGCTCGGCCTCCGGCATGGGCATCACGGTGGAACCCTCCGGCGGCTCGCCACGGCCCACCTCCGAGCCCGTGGCGCTGATGAACTTCCCGGCCGCGTGAGGAGACGGACATGAGCGTCGCGGTGGTGCTCTTCACCTCGGATCTGCGGGTCCACGACCAGCCGGTGCTGCGCGCCGCCGTGGACGGCGCCGACGAGGTGGTGCCCCTCTTCGTCCGGGACGCGGGGATCGCGGCGGCGGGGTTCGACGCCCCCAACCGCCGGGCCTTCCTGGCCGACTGTCTGGCCTCGCTGGACGCCTCGCTGCGTAAGCGCGGTGGCCGCCTGGTCATTCGTTCGGGTGAGGTCGTGGACGAGGTCTGCCGGGTGGTGCGCGAGAGCGGCGCGCGCGAGGTCCATGTCGCGGCCGGGGTGAGCCGCTACGCCGTACGCCGGGAGGACCGGCTGCGTACGGAGCTGAAGCGGGCGGGATGCGCGCTCGTCGCGTACGACGCGGTGGTCACCGCCGTGCCGCCGGGCCGGATCACCCCGTCGGGCAAGGACCATTTCGCGGTCTTCACCCCCTACTTCCGCCGCTGGGAGGAGACGGGGCGGCGCGCGACGACGGCCGCTCCCCGCTCGGTGAGGGTGCCGTCGATCGGCGGGGACCCGCTGCCGGAGCGCGACGCGGTCGAAGGGATCTCACCGGGACTCGCCCGGGGCGGCGAGCACAGGGCGCGCGAGCTGATGGCGTCCTGGCTCGCCGACGGGATCGGCGCGTACGCGAACCGGCACGACGACCTGGCGGGCGATGCCACCTCCCGGCTCTCGCCGTATCTCCACTTCGGCTGTCTCTCCCCGGTGGAGCTGGTCCGGCGGGCCGAGGAGCTGTCCGGGGCGGGGGCGGAGGCCTTCGTACGGCAGCTCGCCTGGCGGGACTTCCACCATCAGGTGCTCGCGGCCCGGCCCGAGTCGTCCTGGTCGGACTACCGCACGCACAACGACCGCTGGCGTGCGGACGACGACGAGATCACGGCCTGGCGGGAGGGACGCACCGGCTGTCCGGTGGTGGACGCGGCCATGCGCCAGCTTCTGCACGAGGGCTGGATGCACAACCGGGGCCGGCTCCTGGCGGCGAGCTTTCTCACCAAGACGCTGTACGTGGACTGGCGCGTGGGCGCCCGGCACTTCCTGGAGCTGCTGGTGGACGGCGACATCGCCGACAACCAGCTGAACTGGCAGTGGGTGGCGGGCACCGGCACGGACACCCGGCCCAACCGGGTACTCAATCCGCTCGCCCAGGCCAGACGGTTCGATCCGCGCGGCGCGTATGTACGGCGCTGGGTCCCGGAGCTCGCCGGGCTCTCGGGACCGTCGATCCACGAGCCCTGGAAGGTGACCGGCGCCGACCGTGCGCGGCTGGACTATCCGGACCCGGTGGTGGATCTGTCGGAGGGCCGGGACCGTTTCGTACGGGCCCGGAATCCCGGCTCGGGACCCGGCTGAGGACACCCGCCCCGGGCCCGGCGACGGTACGGGCGGGGCCCGGCGGGAAGGTACGGGCCCCGGCGGGCGGGGCCCCGTACCGCGCTCCTCACCGTGTCCGCGCCCCGGGCGCGCGGGCCCGCGCCGCGGTCCGGCTCACCAGGTCACCCCCAGGGCCGCGGCGGCCGAGACACCGGAGCGGCAGCCGTCCTCGTGGAATCCCCAGCCGTGGTAGGCCCCCGCGTAGACGGTGACCGGGCTGTTCAGCGAGTACAGCAGCCGTTGCGCGGCGACGGATTCCGGGGTGTGGACCGGGTGCTCGTACACCATGTCGGCGAGGACCCGGCGCGGGTCGACACGGTCGGCGCCGTTCAGGGTGACCACATAGGTCTCGGGGGCGTCGAGCCGCTGCAGCCGGTTCATGTCGTAACTGATCCGTACGGCGTCGGCGCCCGCGTCGCAGGAGGGCATCAGCAGGTTCCAGGACGCGCGGGCGGGCGCGCTGCGCGGCAACACAGCTGTGTCGGTGTGCAGTTGGGTGGGGTTGCGGGAGTACCGGAACGCGCCGAGGATACGCCGCTCCTCCTCGGTGGCGTCGGCGAGCAGCCGCAGCGCCTGGTCGGGGTGCACCGCGATGACCACGGAGTCGTACCACTCGACGGCGTCGTCGTCGGTGACGAGTTCGACACCGGCCGGGTGGCGGCGTACCGCGCGCACCGGGGTGGAGGTGTGGACGGCGCCGAGGCGTTTGCCGACCCGCTCGACATAGGCGCGTGAACCACCGCTGACGGTCCGCCAGACCGGGGATCCGCCGGTCGTCAGCAGTCCGTGGTGGGCCAGGAACCGCAGGACGGGCCGGGCGGGGCAGCGCAACGCCGTCCGCGCGTCGCAGGACCAGACGGCCGAGACGAGCGGTGTCACGAAGTGTGCCGTGAAGTAGGGCGAGAAGCCGCACTCGGCGATGAACTCCCCCAGTGTCGCGTCCTGTTCGGGCCCGGTCGGCGGAGTCGCCAGCAGCCTGCGGGCGCGGCGGTGGAAGGCGGGGATCTCGGCCAGCATCCGCAGATACCGGGGGCGCAGCGCGTTGCGCCCCCGTGCGAGGAGACCGGACGGTCCGCGCGCTCCCGCGTATTCGAGGCCGCAGCCGTCGCAGCGGACGGAGAGGCTCATCTCCGACTCCTGTGTGGTGACGCCGAGTTCCACGAAGAGGCGCAGCAGATACGGATAGGTCCGCTCGTTGTGCACGATGAAACCGGAGTCGACCCGGTGGATCCGGCCGTCGGCCGACGGTATGTCATGGGTGTGGGCATGGCCGCCGAGCCGGTCGGCGGCCTCGTACAGCGCGACCTCGTGCCTGCGCGCCAGTACGTACGCGGCGGTCAGCCCCGCCACTCCGCTTCCCACCACGGCCGTGCGCCGCCGTGTGTCACTCATCCCGCTCCTCCCGCTCGTACCGCGTGTCCTGCCCGTCCCGCTCCGGTCCCGGGACAAGGCGCTCGGGGGACATTCGAGGCCGCGCGCGTCCGGGATTGGTGATTGGTGCGGTCTTTCCTCCATCGCCACGAATCGTCATTCCTTCGGGTGTACGACCAATCCGCCATGCTTCCTGGGCCGAATGGCCGGTGTGAGCAGCGATCAGAAAGTCCTCGTGCCGGAGGGTGACACCGCCCGCCCGGCCGTACACCGGCCGCGCGCCGCCCTGGGCGCGCTGAGCGGGCTGATCAGCGGGCTCTCGGCGCTGGCTGCGGCGGAACTGGCGGCGGCGGCCGTAAGGCCGGAGGCGGGTCCGCTGACGGCGGTGGGCGGGGCGTTC
This sequence comes from Streptomyces lushanensis, assembly GCF_001700515.1. Taxonomy (GTDB): domain Bacteria; phylum Actinomycetota; class Actinomycetes; order Streptomycetales; family Streptomycetaceae; genus Streptomyces; species Streptomyces lushanensis. The sequence goes on along the minus strand of NZ_MAUD01000063.1, from coordinate 7,296 downwards.
ATCGACCGCACTCCGCCCTGGCTGAAGGACTTCGCCGTACGGAACTTCGGGACCCACGACAAGCTGGTGCTCCAGCTCGGCATCCTGGCGGTCCTGGCGGTCCTCGCCATGGCCGTCGGATCGGTCTCGCCGGGATACCGGCGGACGGGTTGCGCCGCGGTTCTGCTCTTCGGCGCCGTCGGAGCGGTGGCGGCGGTGGAGCGGCCCGGCGGCGGCCCGCTCGACGCCCTGCCGTCCGCCGTGGGCGCCCTGACGGCCTGTGGAGTGCTGTATCTGCTGGCCGGCAGGCTCACACTCCGTCCGTCCCGCGCGGAGGGCGGGGCGGACGGGCACTTCGACCGGCGCGGCTTTGTCGTAGCCGCGTCGGGCGCGGTGGCGGCGTCGGCCGGAGCGGGCGTCCTGGGACGCCGGCTCAGTGTCTCGGGAGCGGCCGGCGCCGTCGCCTCAAGGAAAGGGACCGTGCTGCCCGCGCCCGCCTCACCGGCGCGCCCGGTGCCGGCCGGCGCGGGACCGCGGATCCCCGGACTGAGTCCTTTCACCACCCCGGTCAAGGACTTCTACCGGGTGGACACCGCGCTGGTGGTGCCCCGGATCGATGCCACCCGCTGGCGTCTGCGGATCCATGGCAAGGGCGTCACCCGGCCGCTGACGGTCGGTTTCGACGATCTGCTGCGGCGGGAGCTGATCGAGCGGGACATCACCCTGACCTGCGTCTCCAACGAGGTCGGCGGACGCTATGTGGGCAATGCCCGCTGGATCGGGGTACGGCTGGCCGATCTGCTGCGCGAGGCCGGGGTCCGGCCGCCGTCCGAGGGCGGGCCCGCCGACCAGCTCGTGGCCCGTTCGGTGGACGGTATGACGATCGGCTCACCGGTCGAGACGGTCATGGACGGCCGGGACGCGCTGCTCGCGGTGGGGATGAACGGCGAGCCGCTCCCCTTCGACCACGGCTTCCCGGTCCGGATGCTGGTACCGGGGCTGTACGGCTATGTCTCGGCCTGCAAATGGCTCCAGGACCTGGAGCTGACCACGTTCGCCGACTACGACGCCTACTGGGTGAAGCGGTCCTGGTCGCCCACGGCCACCATCAAGACCCAGTCGCGCATCGACACGCCCCGGCCGTTCGCGAGCCCCAGGTCAGGGACGGTCCCGGTCGCCGGGGTCGCCTGGGCCCAGCACCGGGGCATCGCCCGGGTGGAGGTACGGGTCGACGGCGGGGAGTGGCACACGGCCCGGCTGGCGTCGGAGGACAGCAAGGACACCTGGCGCCAATGGGTGTGGGAGTGGCCCGCCACCAGCGGCAGCCACACGCTCGAAGTCCGGGCCACCGACCAGGACGGCGACACACAGACGGACCGGCGCGCCGGGACCGTGCCCGACGGCGCGACCGGATGGCACTCGGTGGTGGTCGCCGTGACCTGACCGCGCCCGCCGTGCGCCTCCGGGGACCGCGCACCCCGATGGACCACGCGCGCCTTGAGGGACGCGCTCCGTCCGGCTCCCGCCCGTCCCCCTCCGGCCGGCCTCCCGTCGGCCATTCGATTCCCCCGCGCACGGAGACACCGTGCGCTCTCGTTCAAGGAGTTCCCCTGTGATCACCACTCGTTTTCAGCGTGCCGCCCTCGCCGTCGCCGGTGCCGTCGTACTGCCCCTGGCGCTGAGCGCCTGTTCCTCCGGCAACGAGGGCGACGACACCAAGGACTCGGCCTCCTCGGCCGCGCCGCAGAAGGCGCGCAGCGTGCCGGACGACGCGGCCGGTCCCGGCGACCAGACCTTCGGCACGGCCTGCGCGTCGGTGCCCGAGACCGGCGCGGGCAGCTTCGACGGCATGTCGAAGGACCCGGTCGCGACGGCCGCGTCCAACAACCCCGCCCTGTCCACCCTGGTCACCGCGGTGAAGAAGGCCGGTCTGGTCGACACACTGAACAACGCGCAGAACATCACCGTCTTCGCGCCGACCAATGACGCCTTCGCCAAGATCCCGAAGGCGGACCTGGACAAGGTCCTGGCCGACAGGACCACGCTGACCAAGATCCTCACGTATCACGTGGTGGGCGAGAAGCTGACGCCCGCGCAGCTCGCCGACGGCACCTACCCGACCCTGGAGAAGTCCACCCTCACCACCAAGGGCTCGGGCGACTCGTACACGGTCAACGACTCCGCCCGGGTGGTCTGCGGCAATGTGCCGACCGCGAACGCCACCGTCTACATCGTCGACAGCGTGCTGATGCCCGCGATGTAACCGGTGCGGTGGTCGTCGTACGGACCGGCCGCGCGCCCGTCGCCGGAAGCCGGGGACGGAGCGACCGGCCGGTCGGACGCGCGCCCGCCACCGCGCGCCCACGGGCGGTGTGAGCAGCCCGGCGAGACCGGCCGGGCCGCTCGTCCGTCCCGGCTCGGCCGAGGCGCAGGGCACCGAAAGGGCGGCCCCGCGCCTCGCCGCCGTCTCAGCCCACCGAGCTGTACGCCACCACTCCACGCAGCACCGCGTCGACCGCCTTGCGCGCGTTCTTCGCCACCGTGCTGTTCTCGCGCGGCGCCGCCGCCGCGATCTGGCCGAGCACATCGATGACCTGTTTGCACCAGCGGACGAAGTCACCGGCCGGCATCTCCGCCTCGCGCAGCACCTCGTCGAGTCCCTTGCCCGAGGCCCACATGTAGACCGCCCAGGCGAAGCCGAGGTCGGGCTCGCGCTGGCCGACGCCCTCCGCCTGGTTGATCTTCAGTTCCTCCTCCAGGGCGTCGAGCCTGCCCCAGATATGGATCATCTCGCCGAGCGCGGCCTTCGCCTTGCCGGACGGCAGCTTCGGCGCCACCGCGTCGTCGGACTGCCGGGCCTCGTAGACCAGCGCGGAGACACAGGCGGCCAGCTCGGCGGGGGTGAGCCCCTCCCAGACACGGTCGCGCAGACACTCACTGGCGAGAAGATCCAGCTCGCCGTAGAGCCGGGCCAGCCGCTGGCCGTGCTCGGTGACCTCGTCGCCACGGAGATAGTCCAGCTCGGTGAGGAGCGCGACAATCCGGTCGAACGTACGGGCGATGGTGTTCGTCCGCCCTTCGATCCGGCGCTCCAGCTGGCGCGTGTCCCGCTGGAGCCGGTGATAGCGCTCGGCCCAGCGCGCGTGGTCCTCCCGCTCGTCGCAGCCATGGCAGGGATGGGCACGCAGCTCCGTGCGCAGCCGGGCGATCTCCCGGTCGTCGGCCGCCGCGGCGCGCTGCTTGCGATGCCGCTCGGGCACGATGTGCCCGGCCTTCGAGCGCAGCGCGGACGCCAGATCGCGGCGCGACTGCGGCGAGCGCGCGTTGAAGGACTTGGGGATCCGCATCCGCTCCAGCGGCTCCACCGGAATCGGGAAGTCCATCGAGGCCAGCCGTTTGACCTGCCGTTCGACGGTCAGCACCAGCGGCCGTGGCCCGTCCTGATGCTCGAAGCCGCGGTGACCGTTGGCGCGTCCGGCCGGCAGCCCGGGATCGAGCACCAGCGCGAGACCGGCGAATTTCCCGGTCGGCACATGGATGACATCGCCGGGTTTGAGCTTCTCCAGCGAGGAGGCCGCGGCGGCCCTGCGCTGCGCCGCGCCCTGCTTGGCCAGATCCGTCTCACGGTCCTTGAGATCGCGGCGCAGCCGCGCGTACTCCTCGAAGTCCCCGAGGTGGCAGGTCATCCCCGAGCGGTAGCCGTCGAGCCCCTCCTCGTTCTTCCGGACCTGGCGGGAGATCCCGACGACCGACTTGTCGGCCTGGAACTGGGCGAAGGAGGTCTCCAGCAGTTCACGCGAGCGGTGCCGGCCGAACTGGTGCACGAGATTGACAGCCATGTTGTACGAGGGCCGGAAGCTGGAACGCAGAGGATACGTCCGGGTTCCGGCCAGCCCGGCGAGCGCGCCCGGATCCATCCCGCGCTGCCAGAGCACCACCGCGTGGCCCTCGACGTCGATGCCGCGCCGCCCGGCCCGCCCGGTGAGCTGGGTGTACTCGCCGGGAGTGATGTCGGCGTGCTGCTCGCCGTTCCACTTGACGAGCTTCTCCAGCACCACGGACCTGGCCGGCATGTTGATACCGAGCGCCAGGGTCTCGGTGGCGAAGACCGCCTTGACCAGACCGCGGACGAACAGCTCCTCCACGACCTCCTTGAAGGTCGGCAGCATCCCGGCGTGGTGCGCGGCGATCCCTCGCTCCAGGCCCTCCAGCCACTCGTAGTACCCGAGGACATGGAGATCCTCGCCGGGGATCGAGGCCGTGCGCTCCTCGACGATCTCGCGGACCCGCTGCCGCGCCGCGTCGTTGTTGAGCCGCAGGCCCGCGTACATGCACTGCTGTACGGCGGCCTCGCAGCCGGCCCGGCTGAAGATGAAGGTGATCGCGGGGAGCAGGCCCTCGGCGTCGAGGCGCTCGATGACCTCGGGCCTGGCGGGTGTCCAGATCCGGCCGCGCTGTCTGCGCTCACGCTCGCGGTCGGCCTCGCGGATCATCTTGCCGCGTCTGCGCTCGCGCGGGTTGTACGTGCGCTGATTCTCCATCCGGGCCATCCGGACGAGATCCGGATTGACCTCCCGCTTGGCCACACCACGGCCGCCGTGGTCGGACTCCTCCTCGAAGAGGTCGTACATCCGGCGGCCGGCCAGCACATGCTGCCAGAGCGGCACGGGCCGGTGCTCCGCGACGATCACCTCGGTGTCACCACGGACGGTGTCCAGCCAGTCACCGAACTCCTCGGCGTTGGAGACCGTCGCCGAGAGCGAGACGAGCGTGACCGACTCGGGCAGATGGATGATCACCTCTTCCCAGACAGCGCCCCGGAACCGGTCGGAGAGATAGTGGACCTCGTCCATCACCACATAGCCGAGGCCGAGGAGCGACTGGGAGCCGGCGTAGAGCATGTTGCGCAGCACCTCGGTGGTCATGACGACCACCGGAGCCTCGGAATTGACGCTGTTGTCCCCGGTGAGCAGGCCGACCTTGTCCGCGCCGTAGCGCTTGGCCAGATCGGCGTACTTCTGGTTGGAGAGCGCCTTGATGGGCGTGGTGTAGAAGCACTTGCGGCCCTTGGCCAGGGCCAGGTGCACGGCGAACTCGCCGACGATCGTCTTGCCCGAGCCCGTGGGCGCCGCGACCAGCACGCCCTTCCCGCCCTCCAGTGCCTGGCAGGCCTCGATCTGGAAGGGGTCGAGCGCGAAGTCGTACATCTCGCGGAACGGTGCGAGCGCCGTGGCCTGCTCGGCGGCGCGAGTCCGCGAAGCGGCGTACCGCTCGGCTGGGGAGAGGTCCTCTGTCATCTTGCTGTCGAGCCTACCCGCCGCCTCGGACAGTCAGCCGATCTTTAATCGTCCTTGGAAACCAGCCGTGCGGCGGCCGGTGGGCCGCCGCACGGAAGGAAGGTCATGTGATGTCGTCGTAACCGTTCAGCCGGTTCGTACGGCCGCCGCCGTCGGACTGGTCGGGCGGGGAGACCGCTTCGACCGCGCCGACGGACTCGGGGGTCAGATCGAGATCGGAGGCCTCGTCGTCGTCCAGGTCCGCGTCCGGGTTCCCGCGCCTGCGCCGCCGGTCGTTGAGGAAGCAGACCCCCAGCGCCAGGAAGTACAGGAACACGATGGGTGCGGCCAGCGTCAGCATGGTGAGCGGGTCACCGGTCGGAGTCGCGACCGCGGCGAAGAGGGTGATCCCCAGCACCATCAGCCGCCACCAGGAGGCGAGCCGCTTCGCCGTCAGCACCCCGGTGAAGTTCAGCAGGACCAGCAGCAGTGGCAGCTCGAAGGCCAGCCCGAACACGATCACCATGCGGACCACGAGATCGAGGTACTCGTCGAGCGGCAGCAGGTTCCGCGCGTTCTCCGGGGTGAAGTCGAGCAGGATCGTGGCGGTCTGCGGGAGGATCTTGTAGGCGAGGACGGCGCCGCTGAGGAAGAGCGGGACGCCGATGCCCACGAACGACAGCGCGTACTTCTTCTCGTGGCTGTGCAGACCCGGTGCCAGGAAGCCCCAGAGCTGGTACAGCCAGACCGGCGAGGACAGCACCACACCGGATACGAGGGAGACCTTCAGCGCGATCGAGAAGGGCGAGATCAGACCGTTGACGGTCATGTCCGCGCACGGCTGACCATTCTTCTGCGTCAGCGTGCCGCCGACGCAGCCCACCGAGTTCAGGATGGGCCTCATCATGAACTCCATCAGGTCCTTGTTGTAGAACGCGGCGATGATCGTGATGACCAGGATCGCCAGGACCGACTTGAGCAGGCGGTTTCGCAGTTCACGCAGGTGCTCGGCGAGGGGCATGCGCCCCTCGACGTCTTTCTCCTGCTTCCGGGCAGACTTGAGCAACCCGCGTCCCTCGTCTCGTAGCGGCAGCCGTCAGCGGGATGCGTCAGCTCTGGGTGGTGCGGTTCGGCTCGGTGACCGGGCGGGAGCTGGTGACATCCCCGGGCGAAGCCTGGATCGTCCTCGGAGCGGCGGCCTGCTGCTGGGCCGTGGCGTCGGCGGGCTGGTCGGCCGCCGGGGCCGCCGTGTCGTCGTCCTTCTTCATGGCCTTGGCCTCGCTCTTGAGGATGCGGGCCGACTTGCCGAGCGAACGCGCCATGTCGGGAAGCTTCTTGGCACCGAACAGCAACAGGATGACAACGATGATCAGAACGATCTCGAGGGGCTTCAGATTGCCGATCATGTACGACTTCCTTCTCGCTGAGGCGGCTGGGCGGTGGCTGCCCGTACAACCGAACCGGTGTCCGGCCTTAGTAGTACTCGCTGCGATCGTAACCCGCAGGGGTAAACGCGGGGCAATGCCTGTGCATACTCCCCACTGCGCCGCTCACCCCCGTTACTCCTGATCGCGACCCGCCTCGCACCGGCCGGAACCGTCCCGGCCCTGCCGAAGAGGTCGCGGCCCTCAGCGTACCGTCAGCGGAGACCGTGCCGGAGGGCGGTGGCACCACCGGCTACCGCAGCGCGTCTCCCGTCGAGGCCAGCCGGGTGGCGGCGCGCTCCAGGTCCTCGGCGGCCCGGTTGATCCGGTCGGTGGTCGCGGCGACCTGCCGGGCGAGCCGCTGGGCCTCGACGAAGACCCGGACCGCCAGAACACCGAGCACGGCGATCCCGCAGAAACCCAGGGCGATGGCGAGCATGGGCCAGAACATGGGCGAGACCTGGATCCGTTCTTGAGGAGACGACAGGACGACAGGACAACAGGAGGGGACACGGCCGACGAGGCGGGGGACGGGCCCTGCGAGGAGGCGGGGCGCGGCCTATGAGGTGGCGTGCAGACGCAGCGTCCGCACCCCGCCGCCGGTGAGCAGTTCCACG
>NZ_MAUD01000628.1 GCF_001700515.1 Streptomyces lushanensis | reverse complement strand
CGCGTCGAATTCGGCGTGTGGGGCGGGATGACCGAGCGGGAGCGCCGCGCACTGCTGCGCAGGCGTCCGACCGTCACGTCATGGCGACGGCTGCTTGAGACCGCGCGTACGGAGTACGAGCGCAGCGCGGGCCTGCTGCCCGTGGGCTTGGAGGATGACGAGACGTACGAGACGTACGCGGCGGTCGGGTAGCCACAGGGCGGTCGGCCGGCCACGTCGGTCGTACGCCGCGAGCGGGCAGGCGCGGTCCGGTCCCATCCATGGCCGGTGGCGGTCTTCTGCCGCGTGCTCGTCCGCCAGGTGCTCGATCTGTCATGTCTCCATCCCTGCAAGGTCCCTGGGGGACTGCTGGGAAGTCATCAAGCCGGAATCACCGGGCAAGCAAGCCGGAATTGCCAAGCAAGCCGGAATCACCAAGCCGGAATCACCAAGCCGGAATCACCAAGCCGGAATCACCAAGCCAGAAGTCATCACGCTGGAAGTCATTGAACAAGCAGGTCAGGACGGTCCCACGGGACTTCCTGCTGCGAGGCAGCCGCGGCTCGATCAGCCGCGCCGCCCACCATGACGTCTCCGTCGCTCAGGTCGTAGCACGGCCATCCGCGAGACGATCACCGATGGCCCTGAGCCCTGCGAGGTCGTGAACATCGCCCGGCAGGGCGGCCACTTCGGCCACCGCCACCTCGGGATGGAGCGCGGTGAAACGGTCACGCGTCCGCTCTTCACGCGCGAGCACCTGCATCCGCTCGGCGTGCAGGCGCAGCAGACCCGCGGTCAGTTGTTCCACACTTGTGACAGACGCGTCCGTCGTATCCGCCGACATACGTACGTCGGCGGATACGACGGACGC
>NZ_MAUD01000627.1 GCF_001700515.1 Streptomyces lushanensis | reverse complement strand
GCCTGGCGTGGGTGCCGGGGGCCCACCCCCGGCACCCACGCCAGGCCCACCGTGACGGCCTTGCCCGGTCCCTCGCGCTGTACGCCCATGTGCTGCTCGTGACGGGCCGGTACGAGGACGCTCTCGCCGCGGCGGACGAGTCCCTGGCGGTTCCCGGCGCCCGCGCTTCCTCGGCACAGAGGGCCTACACCCTCCACGCCCGCGCCCTGGCCCTGGCGGAGACGGAGCGGCTGGACGAGGCGCTCGCCACGGCCCAGGACTGCGTGGCGGCATACCGGAGCATGGCACGGCCGGCGCCCGCCTCCGCCGGGCCCACCTCCTTCGCCGCGCCCAAGCGCAGGGACAGGTCGCTGGGGAGCCTGCTGGGTGCCATGCGCGTGCACGCCTGGGTCCTCGCCCGTTTTCCTCGCGATGAGGAGTCCGTGCAGGTCTATCTGGAGTGCCACGCGCTGCTGCGGAACATGTCGCTGTGGCAGTTGCTCCGTGTCCAGATGCTCCAGGCCCGTGTACTGATCGAGCTGACCGGCGGACTGCGCGCCCTCGGCCGGTACGACGAGGCGGTCGCGGCGGGCAACGATGCTCGCGAGTGGACCGACGGACTCGTCCTGCGGCTCTACCCCGAGATCCTGCCGCTGCGCGCCCAGCTCCTGACCGACCTGGCCTGGTGCCACGGCGCGAACGGTGATCTGCCCCTGGCGCGCGACACCGCCGAGGAGGCCGTCGCCGTCTGCCGCGCCCTGGTCGAGCGCGATCCGGCCGCCGGTGAGCGCCGTCTCGTCCTCGCGCTGCGGTGCCTGGCACACCATCTCGGCGAGGCGGACACTCCCGCCGGGGAACGGTTGGCCCTGCGTGAGCTGGCCGACCTGTGCGCCCGGCTCGCCCGTACCCAGCCCGAGGTGTACGTGCCGGTGCTGGCCGAGGCACTGGACGATCTCGCCTTCCGCCACCGGCGCAGGGGTGCCCACGGCAAGGCGATCGAGGTCACCGAGGAGAGCGTCGAGGCCTACCGGCGCGCCGCCGGACTCGATCCCTCTGCCTACGAACCGGAACTGGCCCGCACACTCGCCAACCTCAGCGCCAGACAGCGCGCCAAGGGCAGCCTCGCGGGTGCCGTGGCCAACGGCCGCGAGTCCCTGGCGCTCACCCGCCGGCTGGCCGCGTCCGACGAGGACACCTACCGGCCTTTGGTCGCCGACCGCCTGCGGGTCCTCGCCCGCGCGCTGCGCCGCGCCGGGAACGACACCGAGGCGCTGACCTGCTACGAGGAGGCCGAGACCGTCCTTCGCGAGCTCATGGAACACACCGACCCGCGGCCCCATGAAGCCGCGCTCTCCGCCACCCTCGCCGCCCTTGCCGCCACCCTCCGCACGACGGCGGAGACCCGTCTCACCGAGGGCCGCGCCGACGAAGCCGTCGACGCCCTGCGCCGCCTGCTCGCCCTCACCCGCCGTGCCGACCGGACCGACGTCCACGCCATCTGTGTCACCGCCTTCGCCCGAGCCCGGGAACAGGCCCGCGACGAGGTCGAGCAGGCATGGCGGCGGGCCACGACCGACCCGTTCCCCTCGTTCGTCTACCGGATCACCTAGGCCCTGTCCGGCCGG
>NZ_MAUD01000626.1:1400-1709 GCF_001700515.1 Streptomyces lushanensis | reverse complement strand
CTGCTCGGCCGTAAGGCCGACGACGGCTTCGCGTACGTTCCCGAACTGCGCCAGAACGGCGGCCCGGATCTTGGCGGAGTCGTAACTACGAGTGCGCTTCTTGGCCGTTGGCATGAGGTGAGGCTAAGGGCTGAGGGAGCGCAGTCGCCATGGAGCCCCTGGAGTGCATGAGTACGTGGAGTACATGAGTAGGTGGAGTACATGGATCTTTTGGAGCCGGGTGCGGGTTCGTGAAACAGCCCACAGTCCGACGCCGAACCCACGCGCCACCACCCCGCACCACCCTCGACTTCCCTGTACGCGACGGCG
>NZ_MAUD01000626.1:0-1392 GCF_001700515.1 Streptomyces lushanensis | reverse complement strand
CCCCGCCGTGAACTCCTGCCCCGCCGTGAACTCCTGCCCCGCGATGGACTCCTCCCCCACCGTGAACTCCTCCGTATTGGCCGGGACTCCGATGCCCTCCCAGCGGAACGGGACACCTCGTGCCACGTCCGGGTCCGGATGGTCCATGAGCTGGAAGTGCACATGCGGCTCGGAGGAGTTGCCCGAGTTGCCGCAACGGGCCAGGACCTGACCGGTCCGTACCCGGTCGCCGGTGCGGACCTGGAGCGAGCCGCGCTGGAGGTGGGCGTACAGCGCGTACGTACCGTCCCCGAGGTCGAGTACGAGACGGTTGCCCGTGACCAGGCCCGCGCCACCGATCTCGCGCGCGGCGCTCTCGATGAGTATCAGATAGACAAGGGCCGGCAGGGAGTTGCGGCTGAGATGGTCGCGCTGCCGGTCCGAGGCGCATACGACGGTCCCGTCCGCGACAGCGAGGAGCGGTTCGCCGAAGGCCGGGAAGTCGCGGCTGCGTCGGACGACCGGCCACAGCCGGGCGAAGGCGGGACGCGCACCGGGCTTGCCTTCCGCCACCACACCCGACCCGTCCGCCCCTTCAGCCGCGCCCGTTCCCTCCGCCACGATGTCGATCGCGTAGGTCTGCCCGTACGCGTGTGTGCCATGGCTCGGCACCTTGTCGGCCGGGCTGTTGAGCGCGGACCAGCGGCCTCTGACCGGCGGCGCCACCTCGATCTCGGCGGGCCGGTCCGCGTGCCGGGCACGGCCCGTACGGCTCAAGCCGAGGGTCAGGGCAACGGCGACAGCCGCGGGCAGCATGGTCAGCCACCACGAGAGGGACAGTATGCGGAACACATCGAGGAGGACGAACACGACGAAGACCAGCCAGGACAGACGAAAGAAGATCATGACCAGCTTACGAACAGACATCGTTGTTCCCCCTTGTCAACAGTTGCATGACGGCGGTTACGGTCATGGCCGCGCGGCCGAGAGCATCACCAGCAGCGGTACGACCCGGGCCGCGGGCACCTCGTACCGGCCTCGCCCGGTCGTGTGCAGCCAGCCCGCGCCGGTCAGTTGGCGGAGATGGTGGTAGATCTGGCCCGTCGTACCGATGTCCTCCAGCTCGGTCAGTTCGGCGGCGGTCCGCAGGCCGCCGAGGATCTCGTGCAGCAGCCGGAGCCGTATCGCGTGGCCGAGCGCCGCGAAGGACTCGGCCGCGTGGGACCAGTCGGCGTCGAGGAGCCCGTCGGTGAAGGTGCCGTACTGCCACTCGTACCGCTCCTCCGTCGGCAACCGCACCGCACCGGTGTAGAGGACACCGCCGTTCGGCGAGCCGGCCTGGGCCACTTCTTCCTTGAGCCGCTGGAGCGCCCAGAAATCACCCCCGTCACCGCCCTTGCCCCCAGCCGGAAC
>NZ_MAUD01000625.1 GCF_001700515.1 Streptomyces lushanensis | reverse complement strand
TGCTGAAGGAGCGGGACGCGGAGGACATCAAGGTCTTCGGCGGCGGCATCATCCCGGAGGCGGACATCCCGCCGCTGAAGGAACTCGGCGTCGCGGAGATCTTCACTCCGGGCGCGACGACGACATCGATCGTCACCTGGGTCAACGCCCATGTCCGCCAGTCGGCCGGAGCGTGACTCCTCGGCCCGCTGCCGGTAGGGCCGCCATGGCCCTGCCGCCACTACGGCCCTGAGGGATCGGCCGGTATGCGCGGGTGGGCCGGGGCGGTTCGGTTCGTCGGGTCGGTGGGCTTCGTCGGGTCGGTCGGTACGACCGGTACGGGCGCGGCGGCCGGTACGACCGGTACGGGCACGGCGGCCGGTGCGGGCGCGGCGGGCCGGGCGGCCGGTGCCGTTCGCCGGTCGGGTTCCGTCCGTTCCACCGGCCCTGACGGCCCGGCCAGTTCCGCCAGCATCGCCGCGCGCAGACGCAGCGTGGCGACCAGGCGCTGGAACGCCTCCGACCAGTAGCCGCCCGCACCCGGCGAGGCGTCCTCCGTCTCGTCCGGGGTCGCCGTGAGCAGCTCAAGACGGCTCGCCTCGGCGGGGTCCAGACAGCGCTCCGCGAGGCCCATCACTCCGCTGAAGCTCCAGGGGTAACTGCCCGCGTCCCGNNCGCCCGGCCGAGCGGCTCCGCCCAGGGCACCGTGCAGACACCGAGCAGTTGGAACGCCTCGGAGAGGCCATGGGCGGATATGAACGCGGCCACCCAGGAGGCCCGTTCGGCGGACGGCAGCGTCGCGAGCAGTTTCGCCCGCTCCGCGAGGGACGGGGTACCCG
>NZ_MAUD01000624.1 GCF_001700515.1 Streptomyces lushanensis | reverse complement strand
GAGGAGAGCAGCGCGCTCGGCCGCGAGCCGTCCTGGACCATGTCGAGCAGCGCCGAGGCCGAGCGCGCTGCTCTCCTCGGGAAAGCTGCTGGTGATCGGGCTCGCCCTGGCGATCGTCGCCGGTGTCGGGTTCGGCCTGCTGCTCTCGCGGGCGCGGCTGCGGGCGAGTACGGACTGGCTGCTCTTCGCGCTCCAGTCGGTCCCGATCGTGGCGCTCGCCCCGCTGATCCTGTCGGCGTTCGGCTTCGGTCTGCCCGCCAAGACGCTGGTGGTCTTCCTGACGGCGGTGTTCCCGATCGTCGTGAACACCGCGGAGGGGGCGCACCGGGTGCCGGCGACGCTGCTGGAGGTCGCCCGTACCTTCCGCAGCAGTGAGTGGCGCATCTGGAAGGACGTGTTGCTGCCGCACACCGTGCCGTACGCCATGACCGGGGTACGGCAGGGGATCGCGATGGCGTTCGTGGGCACCCTCGCCGCGGAGTTCTTCCTCAACGCCAGCGGTGTCGGCGGACTGCTGCTCGCCGCCGGCACCCGGTTCGACACGGCCACGGTGCTCGGTCTGACCGTGCTGGTGTCGGTGCTGGCCGTCGCCCTGATGGGCTGCGGCCGGGCGGTCGAGCGGCACTTCGCACGGTGGCGGACGGTGAAGGCATGACGGCACATCAGGACACATCTGCATCCGCCCGTACCCCGGGGTCCGGTCCCCCGGACGAGCGGGAGGGACGCCCGGCGGGCGCCCCGAAGGGACGGCCGGGCCCCCGGGGCTCCCGGCTGAGCCCCCGTACGGCCGGCCTGCTCGGCAAACTGACCGTGGCCCTCGTGGTCGTCGTGGTCTGGGAGTCCTCGGTACGGCTGTGGCTGCCCTCCTACCTGCCCACACCGTCCGGTGTGGCCGGGACGTTCTGGCCGACGCTGACCTCCGAGGCGTTCGGCACCGCGCTCGGCGAGACGCTCGGCGGGGTGGCGCTCGGCCTGCTCGTCGGCTGCACCGCCGGTACGGCGCTCGGTCTGGGCCTGGGCCGGGTGCCATGGCTGCGGCACCTGTCCTCCCCGTACATCAGCGGTCTGTACGCGATGCCGATGCTGGCCGTCGTGCCGATGGCGACGATCTGGCTCGGCTACTCCGGGCAGACCCGGCTGGCCGTGATCGCCCTGTCGGCGTTCCTGCCCTGCGCGGTGAGCACCGGCGACGGCGCCCGTGAGATACCCGCCCAACTGGGCGAACTCTCCCAGGTGCTGAGGCTGTCGCGGTGGCGGGTGGTGCTCGACGTCCTGCTGCCCTCGACGCTGCCGTTCATCATCGCCGGGATCCAGGTGGCGGTGGGCCGGGCCCTGGTCGGCGCGGTGGCGGTGGAGTTCCTCGCGAGCCTGCCGGGTCTGGGCACCTACATCCTCAGCAACGCGCACTCGTTCGAACAGGACGCCGCGTTCGTCGCGGTCCTCGTCCTGGCCACGCTCGGCATCGTCGCGCGGGCCGGTACGGAGACGGCGCTGCGCCGACTGGCCCCCTGGCATCTGCACGTCAACCGCTGACCACCACCGACCGATCGTTGGAGTACCGATCGTCGGAGTACCGACCACTCGGTACCCGCCACTCGGCACCCACCACCGAGTACCGACCACTGAGTACCGACCAGTGAGGCAAGGAGCGAGGAAATGCCCGACGACGGCGGCCCGCGGCCGTTCCGTACGCAGCTCATCGACGGAATGCGCGTCGAGTGGGACGTACCCATCGAGATGGACGACGGGATCGTGCTGCGCGCGGACGTGTTCCGGCCGGTGACCGACGAGCCGGTGCCGGTGATCATGACCTACGGTCCGTACGCCAAGGGCCTGCCCTTCCAGCGCGGGTATCCCAGCGCGTGGGAGGCGATGGCCCGGGACCACCCCGACACGGTGGCGGGCACCTCGAACAAGTACCAGAACTGGGAGGTCGTCGACCCCGAGAAGTGGGTGCCGCACGGATACGCCTGTGTACGGGTCGACTCGCGCGGCACCGGCCGCTCGCCCGGCCGGGTGGACCCCTTCTCACCCCGGGAGACCCGTGACTTCCACGACTGCGTCGAGTGGGCGGGCACCCGGGAGTGGAGCAACGGGCGGGTGGGGCTCAACGGCATCTCGTACTACGCGATGAACCAGTGGCACGTCGCCTCCCTGCGCCCGCCGCACCTGGCCGCGATCTGCCCCTGGGAGGGCGCCGCGGACTTCTACCGGGACGGCGCGTACCAGGGCGGTGTCCGCTCCACCTTCTGGGACAACTGGTACGACATGCAGGTCAAGACGGTCCAGTACGGGGTCGGCGAGGTGGGCGGCCTCAATCCGAACACCGGTCAGCGGATCTGCGGCGACGATGTCCTCCCGCCGGAGGAGCTGGCCGCGAACCGTACCGACCTCGGCGCGGACATCAGGGCCCACGCCTTCGACGACGCGTACCACCGGGACCGCTCGGCGCACTGGGACGCGATCGACGTCCCCGTTCTGAGCTGCGGCAACTGGGGCGGTCAGGGGCTCCATCTGCGCGGCAACGTGGAGGGGTTCGTACGGGCGGCGTCCACCCGCAAGTGGCTGGAGATGCACGGCCACGCGCACTGGCCGCTCTTCTACACCGACTACGGCGTCGACCTCCAGATGCGCTTCTTCGACCGGTATCTGAAGGACGAGCGCAACGGCTGGGAGGACCGGCCGGCGGTGCAGCTCCAGATCCGGCACGTCGACGGGACCTTCACCGAACGCGGCGAGGACGCCTGGCCGCTGCCGTCGACGCGATGGACCCGCCTGTATCCGACCGCGGCCGGCGCGCTCGCGGACGAGGCGCCGGCCACCGGGGGGACGGCCGTGTTCGCGGCGGACGGCGACGGAGTGGAGTTCAGCACCCCGCCGCTGCCGGAGCGCACCGAGATCACCGGCCCGCTGGCGGCGAAGCTGTTCGTCTCGTCCACCACCACCGACGCCGATCTGTTCCTGGTCGTACGGGTCTACTCGCCCGGCGGCGAGGAGGTCGTCTTCCAGGGCGCGCTGGATCCGCACACCCCCATCGCCCAGGGCTGGCTGCGCGCCTCCCACCGCCGTCTCGACCCGGAGCTGTCGACCCCGTACCGCCCCTTCCACCCGCACGACCGCGCCGAGCCGCTGGTGCCGGGAGCCGTCCACGAACTGGACATCGAGATCCTCCCGACGTCCCTGGTCATCCCGGCGGGGTACCGCCTCGGCCTCCAGGTGCGCGGCCGGGACTATGTCCACCCGGGGCCCAGTGCCCGGCTCTCCAACCTCAAGAACGACCTCACGGGCTGCGGTCCCTTCCTGCACAACGACCCCGCCGACCGCCCGCCCCGCGTCACCGGCGCCGAGACCACCCTCCATCTGGGCGGGTCCCACGCGTCGTATCTCCTGCTCCCGGTGATCCCGGCGGCCTGAGAGACCGCTTCCCCGCCCGAGAGCCCGCTCCGCCGGGCGGGGAAGCGGTCTCTCAGGCC
>NZ_MAUD01000623.1 GCF_001700515.1 Streptomyces lushanensis | reverse complement strand
GACGGGCGCGGGACGGGCGCGCGGAGGGCTTGGGCAGGGTCCCGGACGGGCGCGGGACGGGCGCGGGAAGGGTCCCGGAAGTGGCTTGATCCTGGTGCTTAGACTTAGCCAAGCCTAACCAGCCTGCCGACTGTCCCACCGGGATGGCCCACCGGGCTGTCCCGACCGGGCTGTCCTACCGGACTGTTCCGACCGGGGCTGTCCCACGACGTGCTTCTGTTCGTCCCGCCCGTACCCGTCTTTGTCCGTCCTGCCCGTACCCGTTCTGATTGGTCCCGATGTCAGCCGCCGCCCCGCCGGTCCACAGCGTCAGACGTGCCCAGGTCGCCCGCCGTATCGGCTGGACGGCGGCTGCCGTCGCGGCCGTGCTGCTCGCGGTCCTGCTGAGCCTCGCCGTCGGCGCACGCGCCGTCCCTCCCTCCGCCGTCGTCGACGCGCTGCTGCGCAAGGGACACAGCGACGACGCCGAGGTCATCCGTCAACTGCGCGTACCGCGCACGCTGATCGGGCTGATGGTCGGCGCGGCGCTCGCGCTCGCCGGTACGGTCCTCCAGGGCATCACCCGCAATCCGATCGCCGACCCGGGCGTCCTCGGCATCAGCCAGGGCTCCTCCGTCGGTGTGGTGCTGGCCATCGCGTTCGCCGGAGTGCACACCCTCAGCGGCTATGTCTGGTACGCGTTCGCGGGCGCGGGTGTCGCCTCGGTGGCGGTGTACGCGATCGCCTCCAGCGGGCGCGGCGGCGCGACTCCCGTCAAACTCGCCCTGGGCGGCGCCGCGATCAACGCGCTGCTCGTGTCGGTGACGACGGCGGTACTGACCACGAGCGCGGCGACGCTGGACGAGTTCCGCTTCTGGCAGGTGGGCTCGATCGCGGGCCGGGACGCCGAAGTGGTGGCCCGGATCTGGCCGTTCCTGCTCGTCGGCACCGTGCTGGTGGTCTCCGTGGCACGCGGTCTCGACGCGCTCGCGCTCGGCGAGGACATGGCGAAGGGGCTGGGCCGGAACGTCGCGGCCGTACGGGTGCTGGGCGGCCTCGGCGCGACGGTGCTCACCGGCGTGGGTGTCGCGGCGGCGGGACCGATCGCCTTTGTCGGGCTGGCCGTTCCGCACCTCGCCCGCGCGGTCGTCGGGACCGACCACCGCTGGGTGCTTCCGATGGCCGCGCTGATCGGGCCCGTGATGCTGCTGGTCTCCGATGTGATCGGCCGGATCGTCTTCCCGCCGGGCGAGGTGCCCGCGGGAGTGATGACGGCGCTCCTCGGTGTGCCGTTCCTGGTCACGCTCGTACGCAGGAAGGCGGTGCCGGCGTGACGGCGGCGACCGTGAAGGACACCCGGGCCGCCGAAGCCCGGACCGGCGGCGCCCGGACCGGCGGGTTGCGGCCGGCGGGCCACACGCTGGTACGGGTCGGCCGCGCCACGTTCCTGCTGCACCGGCGCGCGGCCGTGGTGGCGCTCGCGCTCGCCGTCGGGCTGGCGGCCGTGTGCGTCGCGTATCTGAGCGTGGGCGAGAGCTTCGTACCGCCCTCCGAGGTGCTCAAGGTGCTCGGCGGGCAGCCGTCGGCGGACGAACTCGTCGTCGGCACACTGCGGCTGCCGCGCATGGCGACCGGGCTCTTCGTCGGGCTCGCGTTCGGTGTCGCGGGCGCGCTGATCCAGACCGTCGCCCGCAATCCGCTGGCCAGCCCCGACGTCATCGGCATCAGCCAGGGCGCGAGCGCGCTCACGGTCGGCGCGATGACCTTCGGTGTCAGCTCGTTCGCCGTGCTGCCGTATCTCTCCGCCGCCGGCGGGATCCTGGCGGCGGCGCTGGTGTACGTGTTCGCCTGGCGCGGCGGGCTGCACGCGACCAGGTTCGTGCTCATCGGGATCGGTTTCGCGATCGCGCTGCGCTCCGTCACCACGCTGTTCCTGACCAAGGGCGACTATCTGGTCGCCCAGCAGGCGCAGGTCTGGATGACCGGTTCACTCAACGGGCGCGGCTGGGACGAGGCCGCGCCGCTCGGGTGGCTGCTGCTGGCGCTGCTGCCCGCGATGCTGTGGGCGGCGTACGCGCAGCGCACGGTGTCGCTGGACGACGACACGGCCACCGCGCTGGGGGTACGGCTCGGCCGCGTCCGGCTGGGTCTCGTCCTGCTCGGTGTGGTGCTGGCGTCGGTCGCGACGGGCGCGGCGGGCCCGGTGGACTTCGTGGCGCTGCTGGCGCCGCAGATCGCCCGGCGGATGACCCGTACCGCGCAGATCCCTTTGCTGTGCTCGGCGTTGACGGGCGCGGTGATCGTCGTACTGGCCGACCTGCTGGCCCGGAAGCTCCTGTCGCCGACGGAGCTGCCCGTGGGCGTGCTGACGGCGGCGGTGGGCGCGCCGTATCTGATCTGGCTGATCGTCCGCAGCCGTGCCGTGGGCGCGGGTGCAAGAAAGTGACGGACCGCACGAGCAGGCTCACAGCCCGCCGGACCCCGCCCGGCCGAACAGGACCGCCTTGGCTCGGGGGCTCGGTCATGGGTGACGGCTGGCGCTTTTGCCGGCCTGTGCCCGGAGGGTGGGGTTGTTGGGTGCGGGTGCAGACCGAGGGGTAGTCGGGGTGGACCGGTAGGTTGTGTGTGGCGTGGGGGCCGCCCCTGAGGTTTCAGTTGTGGCGGTTTCGTGTCGGGCGTCAAGGGCGCTCCTTCGTCGCGTCGCTGCGCGATGACCTTCGGTCACCCTTGACTCCCGTCCCTC
>NZ_MAUD01000622.1 GCF_001700515.1 Streptomyces lushanensis | reverse complement strand
GGCCGTCGCCGACGCCGTCGCCGAGCCCCGCCAGGTCCTCGGCGCCTCCGGCGACACCCACACCGCCGGTGGCCCTGCCCGCCTACCGCAAGGCGACCCGTGAGCAGCCCGACGGCGGGCCCTCGATCGTCTCGCTGATGCTCCTGATCACGGCTCCGGCCGTCCTCGCCGTCGCCATCCTGCGTCCCCGCTCCCGCTGACCCACGGAGAATCCATGTCGGAATGGCTCGTACTGAGCATCGCGATGGCCGCCGCCTGCGCGGTCGTCCTCACCATCGTCGTCATCAACAACCGCCGTGTCCCGGACGACGACGACCCCACCGGAACAC
Source organism: Streptomyces lushanensis (assembly GCF_001700515.1). Classification (GTDB taxonomy): domain Bacteria; phylum Actinomycetota; class Actinomycetes; order Streptomycetales; family Streptomycetaceae; genus Streptomyces; species Streptomyces lushanensis. Next base: position 1,531 of record NZ_MAUD01000622.1, on the reverse strand, counting down.
CCGACGTCATGGAGTACATGACGATGATGATCGGCGTGATCTACGCGATCGTCCTGGGCCTCGCGATCGCCGGTGTCTGGGAGGGCCGCAGCGCGGCCCAGGAGTCCGTACGCCAGGAGGCCCAGTCACTGCACGAGATCCAGCAGCGGGTCCAGGTCTACCCGGCCGAGGTCAGGGACCGGATCCGCGGCGACATCGACGCGTACGTCTCGTACGTCGTCCACACCGAGTGGCCGCACATGTCCGAGCACGCGGCGCTCAGCACGAGGGGCACCGAGCTCTTCGACCAGATACGGCGTGATGTCACCCGGTACGCGCCACGGACCGAGCTGGAGGGCCAGGCCTATCAGCCACTGGTCGACGAGGTGGCCACCGCGGACGACGCCAGAGGGGCCCGTGGCCAGAACGCGGGAGCCACGATGCCCGCGGTCGTGTGGTTCGGCCTGATCACCGGCGCCGTGGTCACGGTGGGACTGATCTTCGTCCTCCAGATCCGCCGCACCTTCCGCGAACTGCTGCTGGCGGGGCTCTTCAGCGCGCTGATCGCCTTCCTGCTCTTCCTCATCTGGGACTTCGACGCCCCGTACGGCCGGGGGATCGCCGCGACCGCGGCCCCCTTCCTCGACCTGTTCCCCCAGATCGGCTCCTGAGGCTCCGGCGATCGGCCTCCTGAGGCAGCGGCGCGGCACCGACCGGGGCATGGGCATCCGCCGACCGGGGGACATCCATGCCCCATTCGCCCGCCAGCGATCGCGGGTGTGATAACGGGCTCCTACCGTTTCTCGCATCGAGGTGCATTCCCTGATATTTGCGGAAAAAGGTTCCGCTGCTGCTCCTCGGGGACCCGGAGGATTCACCATGCGCGCGATACGTGCCGCGTCCGCCGCTCTGCTGGGAGTGGCCGCACTCGCCCTGACCGCTCCCACCGCCGTGGCCGCGGTCGACGGAAGTGTCACGCCGTTCGGATTCACCGTGACCCCGTCCACGATCAATCCCGGGGGAAAGGTGACCCTGGGCGTCACCAAGTGCAGTTCCCCCGCCACGGCCTCCTCAGGTGTCTTCGACACCGTCACCATCCCGTCCGGCAGGACCGCCACGGCCACCGTCGACTGGGACGCCAAGGCCGGCGCCAGGTACATCGTGACCTTCGAATGCAACGGGATGTCGGCGAAGACCACCCTCGCCATCTCCGGCTCCAGCTCCACCCGGACCCCCGCGCCCAATCCGGGCCGTACGACGAACAGCACGACGAACAGCACCGCGAACGGCACCGCGACCCGGGCCGCGACGGCCCCGGTCAGTGTCAGCTCGCCCGGAGGCGTCAGGGGCGGCCTCGGCGGCAGCATCGGAGGTCTGAACATCGCCGAGATCGTCACCGGTACCGCACTGGTGGTGGCGGGCGCCACCGGCACCGTCTACGCCATACGCCGACGAGCGGTGAACCGTGGGCACTGACGGTCCGCGGCTCTCCGCCCCGGGAAAGCCCGTCCCCGCCCAGGAAAGCCCGTCGCCCCGAGTCCTCCGCCCGGAC
>NZ_MAUD01000621.1 GCF_001700515.1 Streptomyces lushanensis | reverse complement strand
GACGAGGTGGAGAAGGCGCACCCGGAGGTCTTCGACATCCTGCTCCAGGTGCTGGACGACGGCAGGCTCACCGACGGCCAGGGGCGGACGGTGGACTTCCGCAACACCATCCTGATCCTGACGTCGAACCTCGGCAGCCAGTACCTCGTCGAGCCGACCACCACCGAGGAGACGAAGAAGCAGCAGGTCCTGGAGGTGGTGAGGACCTCCTTCAAGCCGGAGTTCCTGAACCGTCTGGACGATCTGGTGGTCTTCTCCGCCCTGACGAAGGACGACCTGGCGCATATCGCCAAGCTCCAGATCGACCGTCTGGCCCGCCGCCTCGCCGAGCGCCGCCTCACCCTGGACGTCACCGGGGCGGCCCTGGAATGGCTGGCCCACGAGGGCAACGACCCGGCCTACGGAGCCCGCCCGCTGCGCCGCCTGGTCCAGACGGCCATCGGTGACCGCCTCGCCAAGGAGATCCTCGCGGGCGAGATCACCGACGGCGACACGGTCCGCGTGGACCGCTTCGCCGAGGGCCTGATCGTCGGCGCGGCGACCCCGGACGCCGAGGATCCGGCGGGACCGGCGGAACCGACGGGCAAGACGCTGTAGCCGCCGCTGCTGGTCAGCCGCCGCGGCTCCGAGGCTGCCGACAGGCCCG
>NZ_MAUD01000620.1 GCF_001700515.1 Streptomyces lushanensis | reverse complement strand
GGACGGTGCCGGCCGCACCGGCTATGCCGCTGCGGCCGGCACCGTCCCCGCCACCGGCATCCCGCGGTAATAGAGGAAGTACCGCTCGACCGCCGTCCAGGTCGTGCTCGTCACCACGTACAGCGCCGCCGCCAGCGGCACCACACCGACGGTGAAAAGCGTCGCAAAGGACAGCAGCGGCATCATCCTCGTCATCGCGCCCATGCCCGGGACCGGCTGTCCGCCGGGCCCGGCCGGTATCGCGGGCGTCCTCGCGAGCTGGATCCGCATCTGCCGGAAGTTGAAGGTGGCGACTCCGGCGACGATCGCGAAGAGCGCGAGATACACGAGCCCCGCTCCGCCGACGATCCCGCCGTGCGCGAGGGCGTCGGTCCAGCGGTCACCGAGAGGCGCGGCGAAGAGGGAGTGGCCGAGCAGTTCGTTGCGCTCCCCGCCGATCGTCCGGTTGGAGAAGAGGTGGTACATCAGGAAGAACGCCGGCATCTGCGCCAGGCTGGGCAGACAGCCGGACAGCGGCGAGACCTTCTCCTTGGCGTGCAGTTCCACGATCGCCTTCTGCATGCGCTCGGGATTCCTGCCGTGCTTCTTGCGCAGCTCGGCGATCTGCGGGGCGAGCCTGGTGCGGGCCTTCTGGCCACGGGCGGACGCGCGGGCGAGCGGGTGGACCGCGAGCCGTACACAGGCGGTGAACACAACGATCGCAGCGGCGGCGGAGCCCGCGTGGAAGAGCGGCTGGAGCAAATCGGCGAGACCTGTGACCAGGTTGGCGAAAACAGACATGAGAACAGAGAAAGCGGACAAGGTGAGCCCTCCACGAGGTCTTGTCGTGCCGGTCGGGAGCGGTCGGCCGCGATACACGCGGCGCGACGGGTCCGCCCTGAGGCGGCGATGCGGCATGACGACCCGTGAGGGTACGCGGGAGGGTTACGGGGTCAGGCACACGGCAGGACCATCGGAAGCGGCTGCCTCCGTGTCCGCGCACATGTCGTTCGCGCACATGTCGTGCATGCACATGTCGTTCGCGCACACGTCACGCATGCAGACGTCGTCCGCGCACATGCCCCTGTACGCCTGCGCGCCTGTCCCCTTGGTACCTACGCGGCTTGCGCCCACGCGGCCGTCGCCGGGCGGCGGCCGGGTGCCCGGGGCCGGGTACGGCCCGATGCGTCGGGATCCCGTTGCGGCAGGAAGGCGGTGCGTTGCTCGCGGTCGCGGATGGCCGTGCGTACCCGGTGCGGCGGCTGGGCCGGCACGGAGCGCGCGCTGATGACGGCGCAGGCGGCGAGGGCGGAGCCCGCGGCGGCGGTGGCCGCGAGCGCGACAGCGGCGGAGAGGCTGCCCGCGTCGATCAGCAGGACTTCGGTGAGGAGGAAGAGCAGCAGCCCGGCGGGGCGCAGCAGCCGAAGCGCGCTGCGGACCATGGCCTGCCCCTCTCGTCCCGTCCTCGCCCACCCGCCCTTACTCGTGCTCGGGCTCGGGCTCGGACTCGTACACGCCTGTACGACACATGCCGCTTCAGCCGTTATACACGATCGGCCTCAAGGGGCTGAAGCAGTCGGCGGGGCCGGAGCAGGGCCCGGCTCACCGGATCGCTCGGCTCCGGGTCCAGCCCCTCGCCCGGGAGCATCTCCACGTCCTGGGGTGGTACGGCCGTAGAGCAGGCCGGGCATTCGCCGTACGAGCCCAGCTCCGTACCGCAGTCGGCGTGGGTGAACACACGCAGCCGCTTCGTACCGGCCACATGTGCGGTACCCCACACACTGAGCGACCGCAGAATCGGCCAGAGGGCGATCCCGCTGTCGGTGAGGACGTACTCGTCACGCGGCGGGGAGTCCTGATAGCGCCGTTTCTCCAGGACACCGGCGCGCTCCAGGGCCTGGAGGCGGGTGGCGAGGACGGCGCGGGGCAGGCCGAGGTGCCCGAGGAAGTCGCTGTAGCGGCGGATGCCGTAGAAGGCGTCACGGACGACGAGAAGCGTCCAGCGCTCACCGATGACTTCCAACGCGCGGGCGATCGAGCACTCCTGCGCCACGTAGTCCTTGCCCAGAGCCATGGAATCAGCCTAGCAAGATTTGAGTTCAATGAATGAACCTACGCTGCTAGGGTCGATCCAGCACTGAGTTCATTCACCGAACCTAAAGATCGCCGAACGAACCGAACCACACCTCCAGATCCGCCGCCGAGGGGACGAGATCGTCATGGCCCAGGCTCAGCCCAAGCCCCTGCACCAACCCCTGACCCAGCCCCCGAACCAGTCCGCGCCCACGACGGCGACAGGGGCCGGTACGGCGACCACGCCCGCGCCGCCGGCCCGCCCGGGCGCGACGCTCGCCGTGACCAGCGCGGCCACCACCGTCGCCCTGATGAACTACACGACTCCGCTGCTCACCCTGCCGAGCATGAGTGCCGCCTTCGGCACACCGCTCTCCGGCCAGGCCTGGCTGCTGAACGGCGCGCCGCTCGGCCTCGCCGCCGTGCTCCTCGTCGCGGGCAGCCTCGCCGACGACTACGGCAGACGCCGGATCTTCCTCCTGGGCACTCTCGCCCTCGGTGTCACCACCGCGCTCGGCGGGCTCGCCGACAGCACGCTGCTGTTCACCCTCGCCCGGGTGGCACAGGGCGCGGCGAGCGCCGCGATCATCGCGAGCAGTCTCGGGCTGCTGGTCCACGCGTTCCCGGCCGGTCCGGCCAGGA
>NZ_MAUD01000619.1 GCF_001700515.1 Streptomyces lushanensis | reverse complement strand
GGCCGGCCTCAAGCTGGAGGTCAAGGAGTTCACGGACTACGTCCTGCCGAACACCGCGACCCAGAGCGGCGAGGTCGACGCCAACTTCTTCCAGCACAAGCCCTATCTGGACGACTTCAACAAGAAGAACGGCACCGACATCGTGCCCGTCGTCAATGTCCACCTGGAACCGCTCGGCCTCTACTCCAAGAAGATCGACGATCTCAAGGGCATCAAGTCCGGTCAGAGCATCGCCATTCCGAATGACACCACCAATGAGGGCCGCGCGCTGAAGCTGCTCGCGGACAACGGAGTGATCACACTCAAGGACCGCGCGGGAATCGACGCCAATCTCTCCGACATCAAGGACGCCAAGGGCATCGAGTTCAAGGAGCTGGAGGCCGCCACGCTGCCCCGCGCCCTCAATGACGTCGACGCCGCCATCATCAACGGCAACTACGCCCTTGAGGCCGGCCTGAAGCCCGCTCAGGACTCGCTCGCGCTGGAGAAGTCCGAGGACAACCCGTACGCCAACTTCCTCGCCGTCAAGCGCGGCAATGAGAAGGACGCCCGGGTGGAGAAGCTCGCGACGCTTCTCAACTCGCCCGAGGTCAAGAAGTTCATCGAGGACACCTACGACGGTTCGGTCGTGCCCGTCTTCGGCGCCGTCCAGTAGTCTCCGGCGGCTTCCGGGCGGTCGGTGTGACGCTCAAGTGGCCGGAGCAGTAACGTTCTTGTCTCCGAGTCCTCAGGTGTGGGCCCCGCGTACGGAGGACGTACGCGGGGCCCACGTGTCCACCCGGACCCGGTCATGCGCATCACCGTCCGATGCTGCATGCTGTGCATTTACGACGGGCTGAGGCATGGAGCTGCGCATGACTACCACCTTTCCGGACGTTTCCATCAGCACGGAGCGGCTGGTGCTGCGCGCCTTCGAGACGGCGGACATCCCGGCGCACATCGAAATGATGAACGACGAACTGATCACGGCCTGGACGCCCGTGCCTCATCCGTATACGCGCGAGGACGCCGATCAGTGGGTCGCCAGTATCGCGCCCGCCGAGCGCGTG
>NZ_MAUD01000062.1 GCF_001700515.1 Streptomyces lushanensis | reverse complement strand
CGCTGGGCCCAGCGGCTCGCCGCGCACCGCCCGTACCCGGATCTCGACACCCTGCTCGCCGCGGCCGACGAGGCCAGCTACGACCTCTCGCAGGCCGATCTGACCGAGGCCCTCGCCGACGAGTCGTCCTCGGGGCCGCCGCACAGCGCGCCGCCCGCCGCCCGTACCGCCCTGCGCGCCGCACACGCCGCGTACGAGAGCAGCTTCGGCCACGCCTTCGTGATCAGCCTCGACGGCCACCGGCCCGAGGAGTATCTCGACGAGGTGCTCGCGGGCATCCGCACCCGGCTCTCCCACGAGCCCGACCACGAGCGGGCCGTCGCCGCGGACGAGCTGCGCCGGCTCGCCCGGAGCCGGATCGCCCAGCTGTTCGCCACGCCCCGGGAGCCGGGTGACACCGGGCCGGACCGCACCGGTCCGGACAACCCCCTGCCGGGCGCCGCCGGCCACACACCCGGCCGCGCACCGGGCCACACGTCCCACCTCCCGCAAACCGGCCACATGACCCATACGCCCCACACGCCTCATACGAGCCATGCAAGCCAAACGAGCCATTCGGGATGCGGACCCTCCGCAGCCGGGCACACCGGGCCGTCCCGATAGCCCGTCCGTGGCTCTTTGATTGCCTGTTTGATCACACCTACGGGCCCCCGGGCGGAGGAACCGACAACACGTCGCTACCATGGCCAGGGCCGGTGGACCGTACCCGGCCGGGCGCGACCGACACCACTGTGCTTATTGAGTAGAAGATGGCGGCCGGCTCTTCGATCACCGCTCCCGGAGGGTTTTTCCGTGCCGGCTGGAACGCTGTACCGCGGCCGGGAAGGAATGTGGTCCTGGGTGGCTCATCGAGTCACCGGCGTCCTCATCTTCTTCTTCCTGTTCGTACACGTGCTGGACACCGCTCTCGTCCGTGTCTCTCCCGAGGCCTACGACGACGTCGTAGCGACCTACAAGAACCCGGTCGTCGCGCTGCTCGAGTACGGCCTTGTGGCCGCCATCCTCTTCCACGCGCTCAACGGCCTGCGCGTCATCGCCGTGGACTTCTGGTCCAAGGGCCCGCGCTACCAGAAGCAGATGCTCTGGACCGCCGTGGGCATCTGGCTCGTCCTGATGGTGGGCGCCCTCTACCCCGTGCTCGGCCACGCCGCGCGCCAAGTCTTCGGGAGCTGAGAGTCCGCCCATGTCTACCAACAACACAGTCACCGACAGCTCCGCGATCAGTGACGTCGAGGGCGAGAGCCTGTACGACGCCGATTTCCCGGCCCCTCTCATCGAGGCGCCGCGCAAGCGGACCGGCAAGACCCCGAAGTCGACCCGCGGCAACTTCGAGATGGCCGCGTGGCTCTTCATGCGCCTGTCCGGTGTCGTGCTGGTCGTCCTGGTCATCGGCCATCTGATCATCCAGCTCGTACTGGACGGCGGAGTGTCCAAGATCGGATTCGCCTTCGTGGCGGGCCGCTGGGCCTCTCCGTTCTGGCAGGTCTGGGATCTGCTGATGCTGTGGCTGGCGATGCTGCACGGCGGCAACGGCCTCCGCACGGTCATCAACGACTACGCGGAGCGCGCCACGACGCGCCTGTGGCTCAAGGGCCTGCTGTACACCGCCACGGTGTTCACCATCCTTCTCGGCTCGCTGGTGATCTTCACCTTCGACCCGAACATCCGCTAGAGCCGGGGCTGACGAGACTCACTATGAAGATCCATAAGTACGACACCGTCATCGTCGGCGCCGGCGGCGCCGGTATGCGCGCGGCCATCGAGTCGACCAAGCGCAGCCGTACCGCGGTGCTGACCAAGCTCTACCCGACCCGGTCCCACACGGGCGCCGCGCAGGGCGGTATGGCCGCCGCGCTCGCCAATGTGGAGGAGGACAACTGGGAGTGGCACACCTTCGACACGGTCAAGGGCGGTGACTACCTGGTCGACCAGGACGCCGCCGAGATCCTGGCGAAGGAGGCCATCGACGCGGTCCTCGACCTGGAGAAGATGGGCCTGCCGTTCAACCGGACGCCGGACGGCACCATCGACCAGCGCCGCTTCGGCGGCCACTCCCGCAACCACGGCGAGGCCCCGGTCCGCCGGTCCTGCTACGCCGCGGACCGTACGGGCCACATGATCCTCCAGACGCTGTACCAGAACTGCGTCAAGGAGGGTGTGGAGTTCTTCAACGAGTTCTACGTCCTGGACCAGCTGATCACCGAGGTCGACGGCGTCAAGACGTCCGCCGGTGTGGTCGCCTACGAGCTGGCCACCGGCGAGATCCATGTCTTCCGGGCGAAGTCGGTGATCTACGCGTCCGGCGGCACCGGCAAGTTCTTCAAGGTGACCTCCAACGCGCACACGCTCACCGGTGACGGCCAGGCCGCCTGCTACCGGCGCGGACTGCCGCTGGAGGACATGGAGTTCTTCCAGTTCCATCCGACGGGCATCTGGCGCATGGGCATCCTGCTGACGGAGGGCGCCCGCGGTGAGGGCGGCATCCTCCGCAACAAGGACGGCGAGCGCTTCATGGAGAAGTACGCGCCCGTCATGAAGGACCTGGCCTCCCGCGATGTGGTGTCCCGGTCCATCTACACGGAGATCCGCGAGGGCCGCGGCTGCGGTCCCGAGGGCGACCACGTCTATCTGGACCTCACGCACCTGCCGCCGGAGCAGCTCGACGCCAAGCTGCCCGACATCACCGAGTTCGCGCGTACCTATCTCGGCATCGAGCCGTACACCGACCCGATCCCGATCCAGCCGACCGCGCACTACGCCATGGGCGGCATCCCGACCAATGTGCAGGGCGAGGTCCTCGCCGACAACACGACGGTCGTGCCCGGTCTGTACGCGGCCGGCGAGGTCGCGTGTGTGTCCGTGCACGGCGCCAACCGCCTGGGCACCAACTCGCTGCTGGACATCAATGTCTTCGGCCGCCGGTCCGGTATCGCCGCCGCCGAGTACGCCCTGAGGAACGACTTCGTCGAGCTGCCCGAGAACCCGGCGGCCCAGGTCGAGGCACAGGTCGAGCGGCTGCGCGCGTCCACCGGCAAGGAGCGCGTCGCCGCGCTGCGCCTTGAGCTCCAGGAGTGCATGGACGCCAATGTGATGGTGTTCCGTACGGAGCAGACCATCAAGACCGCCGTCGAGAAGATCGGCGAGCTGCGTGAGCGCTATCTGAACGTGTCCGTCCAGGACAAGGGCCGGCGCTTCAACACGGATCTGCTGGAGGCCGTCGAGCTGGGCAATCTGCTCGATCTGGCCGAGGTGATGGCCGTGTCGGCGCTCGCCCGCAAGGAGTCACGCGGCGGTCACTACCGCGAGGACTACCCCAACCGTGACGATGTGAACTTCATGCGCCACACCATGGCGTACCGCGAGGTCGGCGACGACGGCAACGAGTCCATCCGTCTCGACTACAAGCCGGTCGTCCAGACCCGCTACCAGCCGATGGAGCGTAAGTACTGATGGCTACACCCGTACTGGACAAGGTCGAGGCGGAGTCCGCCGCCTCCCCGTACATCACGGTCACGTTCCGGATCCGCCGCTTCAACCCCGAGGTCTCCGACGAGGCCCAGTGGCAGGACTTCCAGATCGACATCGATCCCAAGGAGCGGGTGCTCGACGGTCTCCACAAGATCAAGTGGGAACTGGACGGCTCGCTCACCTTCCGGCGCTCCTGCGCGCACGGCATCTGCGGCTCGGACGCGATGCGCATCAACGGCCGTAACCGGCTGGCGTGCAAGACGCTGATCAAGGACATCAACCCGGACAAGCCGATCACGGTCGAGCCCATCAAGGGACTCACGGTCCAGAAGGACCTGATCGTGGACATGGAGCCGTTCTTCCAGGCGTACCGCGACGTGATGCCGTTCCTGGTCACCTCCGGCAACGAGCCCACGCGGGAGCGGCTCCAGTCCGCCGAGGACCGCGAGCGCTTCGACGACACCACCAAGTGCATCCTGTGCGCCGCGTGCACCTCGTCCTGCCCGGTGTTCTGGAACGACGGCCAGTACTTCGGTCCCGCCGCGATCGTGAACGCGCACCGCTTCATCTTCGACTCGCGTGACGAGGCGGCGGAGCAGCGCCTGGAGATCCTCAACGACAAGGACGGGGTGTGGCGTTGCCGCACCACGTTCAACTGCACGGACGCCTGCCCGCGCGGTATCGAGGTCACCAAGGCGATCCAGGAGGTCAAGCGCGCGCTGATCACGCGCCGCTTCTGAGCGCGTCCGCTCCTCCGGGCACGTTCGCTCCAAGGGCCCGTTTCTGTGGGGAAGTCCATACAGAAGCGGGCCCTTCCTGTGCCAGGATCGGTGGTGCATTCGGGACCACGGGAAGCGGGGAGAGATGACCGAGCCGAATCCGTACGCGGACGGGGAGTACACATGGGGGCCGCCGCCGCAGTCGCCGGGCCCCGGCCCGGGACCGACCGGAGCGCCGGGCACGCCGGAGTACGACTTCGCCAACCCCACGCTCATCGACGGCGGATCGGGCTCGATGCCCGGCTACGGCTACCCGGGCGCCCCCTATCCCGTACCGATGGGCGGCGGCACCCCGCTGGTCTCGATCGGTGACATCACCGTGCTTCAGGACTCGATCGTGACACCGTCGGGCACGCTGCCGCTCAAGGGCGCGGTCTGGAACGCGACGGACATGTCCCGTACGGAGGAGAAGATCCCCGCGTACGCCATCGTCCTGGCGATCGTCTTCTTCCTCCTGTGCCTGGTCGGTCTGTTCTTCCTGCTGATGAAGGAGAAGACGACCACCGGCTTCATCCAGGTCTCCGTGACCAGCGGCGGCAAGCACCACTCGACCATGATCCCCGCCAACCACCCGGGTGCCTTCCACGCCGTCATGGGCCAGATCAACTACGCCCGCTCACTGAGCGCCATGTGACCGGCTGACACCGCTTCACCTTCGCGTCCGGCGCCGGGAACTCCCCGGCGCCGGACGCGTTTTCGCTGCCCTCAGCCGCCCTCCAGCCCGGCTTGAACATGTTCAAAAACAGGGCTACAGTCAATGACACCAGCTTTTGAACATGTTCAAAGGGAGGGTGGGGGATGGACCTCACTGTTGTCGCGTATGTGGTCTACCTGCTGATCAGCGTGGCGCTGACCGTGTGGGTGGCCCGGACACTGAGCAGAAACGGGCGGATCTTTCTCGCCGATGTGCTCCAGGGGGACGAGAAGCTCGCGGACGCCGTCAACCACCTGCTGGTGGTCGGCTTCTATCTGGTCAACCTCGGCTTCGTCGCGCTCTATCTCAAGAACGCGGACGCCGTCGAGAACGCCCGCGGGCTCTTCGAGGCGCTCTCGGTGAAGATCGGTGTGGTGCTGCTCGTGCTCGGTGTGATGCACCTCGGCAATGTCTATGTGCTCAACAAGATCCGGCGGCGCGGAGTCATGGAGCGCGAGCAGCGGCCTCCGGTGCCGCCGCAGGGCTGGACGGGACCGGCGGACAAGGGCCCCTGGGCCCCGGCCGCTCCGGCCGGCGGAGCGTGAGCAGCCATGACCGGGACCGAAGTCCGCACGCCCGTGCACCGGTTGACCGTGCTCTACGACGCGCGGTGCCCGCTCTGTGTGCATGTACGGCACTGGCTGCTGCGCCAGCGTCAGCTCGTACCGGTCGATCTGGTGCCCGCCGCCTCGCGGGAGGCGCGGCGGCTGTATCCGGACCTCGATCACGGCTCCACGCTCAAGGAGATCACCGTCATCGGTGACCGGGGCCAGATCTACCGCGGGACGGCCGCCTGGATCGTCTGTCTCTGGGCGCTGGCCGAGCACCGGCCCAAGGCCCACTGGCTGGCCACTCCGGCCGGCGCTCCCTTCGCCCGGATGACGGTGCTCGCCGCCGCGAAGTACCGGGAGCTGACGGCGGCGTCCTGCGACGAGGCGTGCGAGGTGCCCGCTCCGTCGCATTAGGCTCGGGCACTGTGAAGGACGAGAACGCCGTGACAGACGCACAGGACGCCAAGGCCGCCAGGGGCGCGAAGGTGCCGGGCGCGTCCAGGGCCGCCGGCGCCTCCCGGGCCCCGGCGGCCAAGAGCGAGCAGACCCGTACGCTCATCCTCGAAACCGCGCTGCGGCTCTTCCAGGAGCGCGGTTACGACAGGACGACCATGCGGGCCATCGCCCAGGAGGCCGGCGTCTCCGTGGGGAACGCGTACTACTACTTCTCGTCCAAGGAACACCTGGTCCAGGGCTTCTACGACCGGATCGCCGCCGAACACCGGGTGGCGGTCCGGCCGGTGCTGGACCGCGAGACCGATCTCGAGGCGCGGATGGCGGGCGTGCTGAAGGTCTGGCTCGACATCGCCTCGCCGTACCACGAGTTCGCCGCGCAGTTCTTCAAGAACGCGGCGGATCCCGAGAGCCCGCTGAGCCCCTTCTCCCCGGAGTCGGAACACGCCCGCGACGCGGCCATCGCCGTCCACCGCGAGGCGCTGGCCGGCTCCAAGGCGAAGGTCGCGGACGAACTGGCCGACATACTGCCCGAGTTGATGTGGCTCTCGCAGATGGGACTCGTTCTGTACTGGGTCTTCGACCGCTCGGAGAACAGCGCCCGCAGCCGCCGCCTGGCCGAGCGGGGCGCCCTGCTGACCGCACGAGGTGTCGCGCTCTCCCGCTTCCGGGTGCTGCGCCCGCTCGTCCGCGATGTGCACGAACTGTTCACGGACTTCCTCCCGGGCATGGCGGAGGCGGCGGCCTCGCGCAAGGCGAGGCCCCGGCCCGAACGGACCTGACGCCGTTCAGTTCACCGCGTCCACGGCCGTCTCCTCCAGGACCGGGTCGTGTACGGTCGGCTCCTCGCCGATCACGATGTGCCGCGTCTGCGACTGGTGGCCGGGGGCGGTCACCGTCACCGGGTACGGGCCCGGCGCCGGGGCCGCGAGGATGTAGGAGCCGTCGGCCAGGGAGTGCACCTGGTCGACCCGCCGGCCGGCCGGGGTGTGCAGGGTGAGCGTGGCCGAGCGGACCGGCCGGCCCTCGGCCGACCGTACGAAACCGTGCACCGCCGTCGCGTGAGCCGGACCGGAGACCGTGCCGGAGGCCGCCTCGGGCGTCGTCCCGGGCGCCGCCCGCGCCTCCTCCGCCGGCTCCACCGCGAGATGCGGCAGCCGCTCGTCCAGCCATCGCGGCAGCCACCAGTTGGACCGTCCCAGCAGATGCATCGCCGCCGGTACCAGCGCCGTCCGCAGGATGAACGCGTCCAGCGCCACCGCCGCCGCCAGTCCGATGCCCGCCATCGCGGCCTCCAGGTCACCGCTGAGCACGAAGGCGCCGAAGACACAGATCATGATGAGCGCCGCGCAGTTGATGACCCGGCTGGTCTCGGCGAGTCCGACCCGGACCGCCCGCGCGTTGTCCCGGGTGTGCACCCACTCCTCGTGCATCCGGCTGACCAGGAAGACCTGGTAGTCCATGGACAGGCCGAACAGCAGCGACAACATGATGACCGGCAGGAACGCGGTGATCGGTCCCTCCTTGCCGATACCGAGCAGCTCCGTGCCCCAGCCCCACTGGAAGACCGCCACCAGCACACCGAAGGACGCCGCCGCCGCGATCAGATTCATCAGCGCGGCGGTGAGCGGTACGACCAGCGAGCGGAACGCGACGAGCAGCAGCAGGAAGCCGAGCCCGATGATGGCGGCGACGAACGCGGGCAGCCGCTCGCCCGTGACCGCCGCGAAGTCCTTGAACGTCGCGGTGACACCGCCGACATGGACGTCGAGACCGGACTGCGGGAGGACGTCGTCGCGCAGCCGGTCGATCAGTTCGTCCGTCTGCCGCGACTGCGGCGAGGTCGTCGGTACCACCTGGATCACCGCGACGGAGGCCTCCGGCGGGGTCGGCATCGCCGTCGCCATGGCCACGCCCTGTTCCGTACGGACGCGCTCGACGAGCCGGTCGACGGCGGCCCTGTCCGCCCTCCCGCCGGCCTCGGCGACCAGTTGCAGCGGCCCGTTGAAGCCCGGCCCGAAGCCCTCGGCGAGCAGGTCGTACGCCTTCCGGGTCGTGGTGTCCTCGGGATGGTTGCCCTGGTCCGTCGCGCCGAGCCGCAGCGACAGCAGCGGAATCGCCAGAGCCGCCATCACGGCGAGGGCGACGACCGCGACCGCCCTCGGCCGCTTCTGCACGGTGACCGACCAGCGGGCCGCCAGTCCCCGTGACTCCTCCGGCTCAGGACCGCTCGCCGCCGGCCGGGCGCGCTGACGCCTGCTCAGCACCCGCTCGCCCAGCAGCCCGAGCAGCGCGGGCAGCAGCGTCACGGCGGCCAGCACGCTCAGCACGACCGTCAGCGAGGTCGCGACGACGACACCGTCCAGGAAGCGCATCCGCATCACCAGCATCCCGGCGAGGGCGATACAGACGGTGCCGCCCGCGAACAGCACCGCGCGGCCCGAGGTGTTGAGCGCGAGGACGGCCGCGTCCTCGGGTGCCCGTCCGCGCAGGATGTTCCTGCGGTGCCGGGTGACGATGAAGAGCGCGTAGTCGATACCGACGCCCAGACCGATCAACGAGCCGAGCAGCGGCGCCACTTCGGGTATGTCGGTGACATGGCCGAGCAGTCCCGTCGACAGCATGCCCGTACCGACGCCGAAGACGGCCACCACGATCGGCAGCAGCATGGAGAACACCGAGCCGAAGGCGAGGAAGAGCACGAGCGCCGCGGCCAGGATGCCGACGCCCTCGGCGATCCCGGTCGGCGGCTCCTGGATCCGGGTGACGGCCTGGCCGCCCACCTCGATCCGGAGCCCGGCGCGCCCGGCGTCCCGTACGGTGTCGACGACGTCCTGGACGAGTTCCTTCGGTACGGCGTCGGCCTGCTCGGCAAAGGTGACCTGCGCGTAGGCGATCCGCCCGGTCCCGCTGACCTGACCGGCCGCCGCGTCCGCACCGTACGGGCTCCGGACCTCTCCGACGCCCGGCATCGCGGCGATCGCGCCGAGGACCGGCTCGATCCGCTCCCGTACGGACGCGTCCCGTACCGACCCGGTGTCCACGCGCCAGACCACGGTGTCCGTGTCGCCCGAGCGCTCCGGGAAGGCCCGCGCCATCCGTTCGTACGCCTCGGCCGAGTCCGTGTCCGGCAGCGTGAACACATTCGAGTAGTCGCCGCCCGCGGTGGTGCTCGCGGCCCCCAGACCCAGCAGCGCCGCCACCCACAGCACCAGCACCACCGCCTTGTGCCGGTAGCACCAGCGTGCCCATGCCTCCACGATGTCCGTCCTCTTCACTCGGTGGTTTCCCGGCCGCTTCCCGGCCGCCCGGGACCCTCGGCCCTCCCGGGCTCCGGCCGGATCCCAGAATCGGGCCGCCGCGGGGCGTACGGCGGGGCGCGGCCCCGACTCACAGGGAACTCCCAAGCGGCCGGCGGTGCCCGGGACGATCGCGGTGCGGATACTGGGGACATGACAGTTGGTGACGGGCCGGCCGCGGCTGCGACGGCGACCGTGCTGGTCGTGGAGGACGAGCCGAGCATCGCGGACGTCCTCGCCATCGCCCTGCGCTACCACCGGTTCGAGGTGGTGTCCGCCGGGAGCGTGCGGCAGGCCGCGGACGCGGTACGGCGGACGCGGCCCGATGTGGCGCTGCTCGACGTGATGCTGCCGGACGGCGACGGCCGTGAGATCGGCCGTCAACTGCGCGCGTGCCACCCGGAGATCGCGGTGGTCCTCATCACCGCGCGGGACGCGCCCGCCGAGATCGTCGGCGGACTCGGACTCGCCGACGACTACATCACCAAGCCGTTCAACGTGGACGAGGTGATCGCCAGGATCCGGGCGGTGCTGCGCCGTACGCGGCCCGCGGACCGGCTGCCCGCCCGGCCGCCGCTGCGCCACGCGGATCTGGAGCTGGACGAGGCGACGTACACCGTGCGCCGGGCCGGCACGACCGTGGACCTCACGCCCACCGAGTACGCGCTGCTGCGCTTCCTGGTGCGCAACGCCGGTTCCGTGGTGACCAAGGAGCAGCTGCTCCGCCATGTCTGGCGGTACGAGCACGCGGCCGAGTCCACGGTCGTGGAGACGTACATCAGCTATCTGCGCCGCAAACTCGACCCGCTGGGACCCCCGTTGATCACCACGCGCCGAGGTGTGGGATACGGCCTGGCGAGCCCGGCGTGAGCCGCGCCGGGCGCCTTCCCGGTACGGCGTCCTCCCGCCGTGCGCGCGGTCCCCTCCGCACGCGCCGTACGGGGCGTCCCCGCCGCACGCATTCGCTGCGGACCAGCCTCGCTCTCGTCAATGTGCTGCTGCTCGCCCTCGGGATCACCGTGGCGACCGCCGTCAGCCTCTTCGGGCTCCGGCACTATCTCCTCGGCGCCATCGACTCCGAGCTGACCGGCTCGCGCGAGGGACTCCGGCGCAGCGGGATCACCATGAAGCAGATCGAGTCCCTGAGCGCGCTCGCCGCGGTCCGGGACATCCTCGCGCCCGGCGACTCGGGCGCGAGCACGCTGCCGAAACCGGACACCGTCTTCGTGTGCGTCGACGCCTCCGGCAGACCGCTCTTCTTCGCCGGGATCGGGCTGAGCGAGCGCCAGCGGGCGCTCGCCGCGGCGGTCGAGGACCCGGGAGCGGCGGCCCGTCACGACGGCGCGCGCGATGTGGACGTGGACGGCGAGCCGTACCGGACGACGGCCGCCCGGCTCGCCGACGGTTCGGTGGTCCTGCTCGCGAAGTCCACCCAGACCGTCCACCAGAGTCTGGGGCGCGCGCTCAAGCTGGATCTGGCCTTCGGCACCCTGCTGCTGGTCCTGCTCGCGGTCATGACGCTGATGAGCGCGGGCCGTACGCTGCGTCCGCTGGAGGACATGGTGGAGACCGCGTCCGCGATCGCCGAGGGCGATCTCACGCGCCGGACACCGGGCCGTCACCACGCCATCGCGGAGACCGAACAGCTGCGGCTCGCGCTCAACTCCATGCTCCAGCAGGTCGAGTCGGCGTATGTGACGCGCGAGCGCAGCGCCGCCCAGCTCCGCCGGTTCGTCGCGGACGCCTCGCACGAGCTGCGCA
>NZ_MAUD01000618.1:891-1152 GCF_001700515.1 Streptomyces lushanensis | reverse complement strand
GTCCGTTGCGGTCGAGGACCGCGCCGACCTGGGTGCCGTCGGTGAAGGTGACACAGGCCGGGCCGTCCCAGGGCTCCATCATCGTGGCGTGGAACTGGTAGAAGGCCCGCCGTGCGGGATCCATGGAGTCATGGTTCTCCCATGCCTCGGGGACCATCATCAGCACGGAGTGCGGCAGCGACCGGCCGCCGAGGTGGAGCAGTTCGAGGACCTCGTCGAAGGTCGCGGAGTCGGAGGCGTCCGGCGTGCAGACCGGGAAGA
>NZ_MAUD01000618.1:0-847 GCF_001700515.1 Streptomyces lushanensis | reverse complement strand
CGAGCTGGCCGGTGGTGAGCATTCCCTTGTAGACCAGCGTGCGCGCGGAGAGGGAGGGGAAGTAGACCCCGGCCTCGCGCTCGGCGCGCTTGCGCAGCAGGAACGCCTTGCGGTCGAGGACGATGCCCGTGCCCGGACCTCCGCCGGACTCCGTCCGGGAGGTGCCGTCCGCGACGAAGAGCTGGCGGAAGGCCGGCATCGTGGCGCGCGCGGTGGCGCCGAGCAGCTCGGGGGCGACGGGTACGGCACGCCAGCCGAGGANNGGCGCCGTCGCCGGAGTCGGGCTCGGATCCGGTGGCGCCCCGATGCTCGAGATTGCGCAGTACGGTCAGCGCCTGCTCCACCAGCGCGTGGCTGGCTACACCGGTGAGGGTGGCCACGAACCCGACACCGCAGGCGTCGTGCTCGTTACGGGGGTCGTACAAGCCCTGAGGGGCAGGGCGACCGTCCATGGGCGACCAGGCGTCGGAACGCATCGGCTCTCCCGTCGTCGTTTGTTCGGCATGGCATTCGCGATTACCGAGGGACGACGCTGGCCCTCCAAGAAATTTCGTGCAGGTTACATGATGGGCAGCTTCTCGGGAAGCGGATAGCGCATTCCAGCATGTGGACACCGCCCAAGGCGGCGAATATGGGGACCGGACGGACAGATCGCCGCCCGCCCGGGGGAGTGGATCAGGCCTCATTGCCCGCGGCGCCTACGGCTCATGCCCGGTCATTAACGACCTGAAACCGCTGGGTAACGGCTCGCTGTGTGGCGCCTCGCACAGCGTCGCACCCCGTGCCGCGGACACCCGGGGATGTACGTCACAGGGTGGGGGTTTTGTGCCCGTACCGCAAGGCCGGA
>NZ_MAUD01000617.1 GCF_001700515.1 Streptomyces lushanensis | reverse complement strand
GGGAGGGCGGGCGCCCTCCTCGGGCGGGCGGGCGGCGGTGCCCCGGGAGCCGCTCATACGGCCCGTCCCCTCGCCGGAACACGCGTCGCCAGGACACGGGCGCCGCCGAAGGTCAGCCGGCAGGCCAGGAGCGTCAGCAGCGCGGCGCACACGAGTGCGGGTGCGGCGCTGCCGGCGTGCACGGCCAGCAGTCCGGCCAGGGCCGGGGCCGGGGCGGCGGCTCCGCCCGCCGCGGTGGCCAGTACGGACCCGGCGCGGGCCTGCAACTCCGGTGGTGTGCCGTGGATGGCGCGCGCCTGGAGGACCACGGTGGCCAGCGGCATGATCAGGCAGAAGCCGCCGAACAGCGCGCCGTAGCTCCAGGGTTCGGCCGCCGTCGCCAGCAGGGCCGCGAGCGGGACCATCAGCCACGACACCCCGACGAGCACCCGCGAGGCACCGAGAAGCCCGGTCCGGCCGGTGAGCCCGGGCGCGGCGAGCGAGCCGACGAGTCCGGCGGCGCCGGACACCGCCAGGACCAGGCCCATCGGCGCGGCGCCGTGGCCGCTCTCCTGGAGCGTGAAGACGGCGTCGTAGTACAGCGCGGCCAGCACGCCGTTGACGGTGGTGGTCCACACGAGCACCAGCCGCAGCAGGGGCGACGTACGGACGAGCGCGAATCCGGCGCCCGCCTCGGCGACGAGCGCGGCGGCGCGGCGGCGTACGGACGGGCGTCCGGATTTCCGCGCGGGCCTGTGCCCGGGGCCGCCGCCCTGCGACGCGGGGCCGCCCTGCGCGGGGCGGCCGTCCGTGCTCATCTCCGCACGCGACTCCGAGCGCGGATCCGTGCGCGTCTCCGCGCGGAGATCCGAGCGCATGGCCCCGACACACACGGCCGTGACGGCGTACGAGAGGGCGTCGGCCAGGAACGGCAGGGCCCGCGAGACCTGGTAGAGCAGGCCGCCCAGGGCGGGGCCGACGACCAGCGCGCCCCGGTCGCCCGCCTCCAGCCCGGCCACCACGCGCGGCAGGCCGCCGGGCTCGGAGATCAGGGCGACCGTGCCCCGGGCGGCGGCCTCGTAGCAGGCGGTGGCGGTCCGTTCCACGAGCACGGCGCCGAGCAGATGGGCCAGGGACGGTCTGCCTCCGGCGACGGCGAGGGCGACGGCCACGGAGGCCATCGCGAGCGCCGAGACCGTCGCCGACCAGAACATCACCCGCTTGCGCGCGCCGCGATCGGCCGGTACGGCGACCAGCGGGCCGAGCACCAGCCCGGCCGCCGTGGACACTCCCGCGACGAGTCCCACCACCGCGGGCGACTGGCCGAGTCCCAGCAGCAGCAGCGGCAGGACGACTCCGGACGTCTGACTGCCGAGGGAGTCGGCGGCATTGGCGCACCACAGGAGCTTGACGTCCCGCGTGTCCCCGACGCCCCGGCCGGCACGCGGGGCGGGCGAGGACCCGGGCGCGGACTCGGGCGTGACCTCGGGCGTGACCTCGGGCGTGACCTCGGGCGCGCTCCGAGGCGCGGCCTCAGACACGGCTTCACGCGTGGACCCGGGCGTGGAGGGTTCGGCCGCCGTGGGCGGCCACGGTAAACCGGCTTCCTCGACGCCCGAAGTACCGCCCGAAGTACCTTTTTCGGAAACGGAGTTGCCCGTTCCGGGAACTGTGGATTCCACGCGGCCCTCCGTTTTCTTCGTCGCATCGAGATGAGCGGAAAACGTGCAGGAATCGAAACGATCGGGAGCCTAATCAGGCCCCGCCATGGACGACAAGGACGCCCGGAAGAGGATGCGTGCGGTTTTCCCCAGACGCCACGGCGGCCGTGCGGCGCTCGGTACGGCACCGGGCGAGCGGGCCGGCTCCGGCGCGGGGGACGGCCACGGCCACCCGCACATCCACTGTGGATATGCGTGGCGGCAACGGTGTGTTCGCTCGATTCCCGATTCGCGTTGGCATTCGTGCCACCGGAAGTGGCGGGAGAGCACCGCGCCGGAAGAAATCATTCCGTGCCATTCACGCGCGCCCGGACCGGCGGAAGAACGGAATACGCCGATCCGCGCGCGACGGCGTATCTCAACTGCGCGGGGTTCGGGACGCGTGACCGCAGGGCACGGCCCGTACACCTACGCGCGTCGCCCACGGTACGCACGGCGCCCCGGCCCTTGGCCGCGCGGGCCGCCGACGGCGTCACTGCTTCCCGGTGGCGAACGTGTGACGGACCGTCAGCGGACGGTGGGGTACGCGCCCCGCCCGAACGGGAGGCGTGCGCACAGCGGGCCGGGTGTCGGAGGGAGATCGCTCCGGAGCACCGGGCGCCCCAGGAGCCCCTCGGTTGATCACGACCGATGGTTGCCACCGGTGCAACTTATTGGCCGGAAAAGCACGAAGTACGACTCACCGCGGCGCACTGCATCGCATCGCACTGCGCTGCACTGCACCGCCAGGCCCTCCGCGCGTGGCGCGGCGCATGGCACTCGGCGCGGCCCGGCGCGTGATGTGGCGTGGCGTGGCGTGGCGTGGTCAGTGCGTCGACGGGCCGGTCAGTTCGTCCAGTTCGGCGGCGAAGAGCCGCTCGGGGTCGAATCCCATACCGGCGAAGTGGCCCGCGAGTTCCAGGGACAGGACGCCGTGGAGCCGCGTCCAGAAGGTCAGGGCCCGGTGGAGGACCGCGGGTGGCGCGGGATGGCCCGGCACGACACCGTTCACCCGTCCGAAGAACGCCGGCTGACCGACAATGCCCCGAAGTCACCTCCGCGCACGCGGGGTTGGCCCATGCGAGCATCATGTGCTCAAAGGCCCGCTGGTCGTCCCCGCGCGCGGGGTTGGTCCCCACGATTGATCCAGACGATCACGGTCCCTTTCGTCCCCACGCACACGGGGTTGGTCCCTGGCCCATCACCGCGCCGGCCGGTGGAAGCATGTGGTCCTCGCGTGCGCGGGG
>NZ_MAUD01000616.1:286-522 GCF_001700515.1 Streptomyces lushanensis | reverse complement strand
GAGCGCCGCGCCGCGCCCCTGCCGCCCGAAACGCCGCAGCTCCCCACCGAGGGCCGCGCCCGGCCGCCTGTCGTACTGCTCCACGGCCTCGTCGACAACCGCTCCGTCTTCGTGATGCTGCGCCGGTCCCTGTCCCGGCACGGCTGGACCCGTCTCATCTCGCTCAACTACTCGCCGTTGACATTCGACATCCGTACGGCCGCCGAACTGCTCGGCGGGCACATCGAGGAGATCTG
>NZ_MAUD01000616.1:0-263 GCF_001700515.1 Streptomyces lushanensis | reverse complement strand
GTGGTGCGGCAGATGCGGCCCGGATCGGCCCTGATCGAGGAGCTGAGGCTGCCCGCGCCCGGCTGCCGTACCCGCTTCGTGAGCTTCTGGAGCGATCTCGACCAGCTCATGGACCCGGTGGAGACCGCACGTATCGACCACCCCGATCTCCTCACGCAGAACGTGCGCGTCAGCGGTCTCGGCCATCTCACCCTGCCGGTTCACCCATCGGTCGCGGCCGGCGTACGCCAGGTACTCGAATCCGGATTCCTGCCCGATCTCGG
>NZ_MAUD01000615.1 GCF_001700515.1 Streptomyces lushanensis | reverse complement strand
CGTAGCCCTCCTCACCGGCGGAGCAGCCGCAGCCGTCGCCGCAGCCTCCCGCGGCCGGTGCCGCCGGTGAGGAGGGCTACGGCCTCGCCGATCTGGAGTGCGGTCTCGATCCCGCTCTCGCCCGGCTGCTCGCCGACGCCGGCCTCGATCCCGTACAGGTCGAGGACATCGCCCATGTCGCCGTCGAGGAGGACCTCGACCACGGCGTGGACGTGACCACCGTCGCGACCGTCCCCGAGGACGCCGTCGCCACCGCCGACTTCGTCGCGCGCCAGAGCGGCACGGTCGCCGGCCTGAACATCGCCGAGGCCGTCCTGTCCGTCGTCTGCACGGAGGAGTTCGCGGTCGAGCGGCACGTCGCCGACGGCGACCGTGTCGAGGCCGGACAGAAGCTCCTCAGCGTCACCGCCCGCACCCGCGATCTGCTCACCGCCGAGCGCAGCGCGCTCAATCTCCTGTGCCGGCTCTCCGGTATCGCGACCGCCACCCGCGCCTGGGCCGATGTGCTCGAAGGCACCGGCGCCCAGGTCCGGGACACGCGCAAGACCACGCCGGGCCTGCGCGCGCTGGAGAAGTACGCGGTGCGCTGCGGCGGCGGCGCCAACCACCGGATGTCGCTCTCCGACGCGGCCCTGGTCAAGGACAACCACGTGGTCGCGGCGGGCGGTGTCGCCGAGGCGTTCAAGGCCGTACGGGACCGCTTCCCCGATCTGCCGATCGAGGTGGAGGCCGACACCCTGGACCAGGTGCGCGAGGTCCTGGACGCGGGCGCCGATCTGATCCTCCTGGACAACTTCACCCCGGCCGGGACG
Organism: Streptomyces lushanensis; assembly: GCF_001700515.1. Lineage (GTDB taxonomy): Bacteria > Actinomycetota > Actinomycetes > Streptomycetales > Streptomycetaceae > Streptomyces > Streptomyces lushanensis. The sequence goes on along the minus strand of NZ_MAUD01000615.1, from coordinate 1,369 downwards.
GCGGAGGCCGTGGCCGTCGTCGCGGGCCGCGCGCTCCTGGAGTCCTCCGGGCGGCTCTCCCTGGACAACGCCCGTGCCTACGCCGAGACCGGCGTCGACTTCCTCGCGGTCGGAGCGCTCACCCACTCCTCCCCGATCCTGGACATCGGCCTCGATCTGCGCGAGGTCGAAGCCTGATGCTTCTCACCATCGACGTCGGCAACACCCATACCGTTCTCGGCCTGTTCGACGGCGAGGAGATCGTCGAGCACTGGCGCATCTCCACCGACGCGCGCCGCACCGCGGACGAACTCGCCGTGCTGCTCCAGGGCTTGATGGGCATGCACCCGCTGCTCGGCGAGGAACTGGGCGACGGGATCGAGGGCATCGCGATCTGCTCGACGGTGCCCTCCGTCCTGCACGAGCTGCGCGAGGTGACCCGCCGCTACTACGGCGACGTTCCCGCCGTCCTCGTGGAGCCGGGCATCAAGACGGGTGTGCCGATCCTGATGGACAACCCCAAGGAGGTCGGCGCGGACCGCATCATCAACGCGGTCGCGGCGGTCGAGCTCTACGGCGGTCCCGCGATCGTCGTGGACTTCGGTACGGCGACGACCTTCGACGCGGTCAGCGCCCGGGGCGAGTACGCGGGCGGTGTCATCGCGCCGGGCATCGAGATCTCGGTCGAGGCGCTCGGCGTCAAGGGCGCCCAGCTCCGCAAGATCGAACTGGCCCGTCCGCGCAGTGTGATCGGCAAGAACACCGTGGAGGCGATGCAGTCCGGCATCCTGTACGGCTTCGCGGGCCAGGTCGACGGTGTGGTGGCGCGGATGGCCCGAGAACTGGCCGAGGACCCCGGCGAGGTCACCGTGATCGCGACCGGCGGGCTGGCTCCCATGGTCCTCGGCGAGGCCACCGTGATCGACGAGCACGAGCCCTGGCTGACCTTGATCGGTCTGCGTCTGGTCTACGAACGGAACGTCTCCCGTATGTGACCTCCGGCACCGCCGCGGGCGCTCCGCGAGCGCCGCGACCGCGCCCGGCCCGCGCAGCCCGCGACGGCCGGGCGGGGACGGCGCGCGGGCGCCCGCGCGGTCTTCCCCCGTTCGGCGGGCGGGCCGCGCCAGCGGAGAGGCGTTAAACGGATTTTGTCCCTTTGGCGCGTAGTGTCGCCGCATGCCCACGCCATACGGATCCCGCGGCGGCATGGCCTTCGGTGCCGAGGAGCTGCGTGTGCTCCGACGCGCCCTCGCCGTTGCCCTTCATCCCGTCCCGCTCCCGAACGAGGACGTCCGGGCCTGCCTGCGGCTCGCCGAGTCCGTGGACGAGGCGGTACGGGAGGCCGGGCGGCTGCGGGCGTTCCTGATGGCCGATCTCGCCCGGTACCGGG
>NZ_MAUD01000614.1:398-525 GCF_001700515.1 Streptomyces lushanensis | reverse complement strand
GGGCGCGCTGCGGCGCGGCGCCGAGGTGCTGGTCGCGACGCCGGGACGGCTCAAGGACCTCATCGAGCGCGGCGACTGCCGGCTGGACCAGGTCGCGATCACGGTGCTCGACGAGGCCGACCAGATG
>NZ_MAUD01000614.1:0-276 GCF_001700515.1 Streptomyces lushanensis | reverse complement strand
GATCACGACGCGGATCGCCGCGCGTGACGGGCGGGTGCTGCTCTTCCTGGACACCAAGCGGTCGGTGGACCGGCTGGTCAAGCGGCTGCTGGCGAGCGGTGTACGGGCCTCGGGGCTGCACGGCGGCCGTTCGCAGCCGCAGCGCAACCGGACGCTCGAACAGTTCAAGAACGGTCTGGTCACCTGTCTCGTCGCGACGAACGTCGCGGCGCGCGGCATCCATGTGGACGATCTCGACCTCGTCGTCAACGTCGACCCGCCCGTCGACCACAAGGA
>NZ_MAUD01000613.1 GCF_001700515.1 Streptomyces lushanensis | reverse complement strand
GTACAGGGCGGGGCGGGCGAGGGTGTAGCCGTCGTTGTGGATCTGGGTGAGGGAGAGGTCGAAGGTGTGCCGCACCACGGTTCGGGCGACCTCCGGGTCGCCGGCCTGCGGGTGCGCGGCGCCGACGAGGTCGCCGAACTCGGTGTCGAGCGCCCGGTGGTAGGCGGTGAAGGTGCGGTAGCGGCTGGTGGGGGTGGCAAGGTAGCGGCCCGCGGTGTCCAGGGCGAGAGGGTGGCCGCCGAGCCGTTCCCCGAGTGCGGCGGCCTCCTCTGCCGTGCCGGCGGCGGGCGCGGCGTCACGCAGCACCGTGCCCGAGGCGCCGGGGTCCAGGGGTTCGAGGGGGACGAGGCGCGCTTCGGGGCCCCAGGTGGTGCGCGCGGTGTCGCGGGTGGTGACCAGGAGAAGCCCGGCACCGTCCGGGCGTACCCAGCCTCGGTAGGAGCCCGGGGGCTCGCTGCCGGGGCCGAGGTCGCGGGGGGGTGTCGGCGTTGTCGACCACGATCACCCACCCCCGTACAGCGGCCAGGTGTTCCCAGATGACGTCGACGAGTGCGGCCTGGCCGCTTTGGGCGTCGTGGAGGCGGGTTTCGGGGAGCCCGAGTGCCTGGGCGATGCGGGTGAGGTCGTGGGCGAGGCGGGTCGCGTCGTCCTGCCATCGCACCCAGAACACCGCCCGCCCTTCTGTCCGGGCCTGCCGGGCGGCCTGGGCAGCGAGGGTGGTCTTGCCCAGCCCGCCTGTCCCGCACAGCACGACGAGTCCGCCGTTCCGGCCGGCCGCCAGGCGCTTGAGGTCGGCGAGTTCACGGTCACGGCCGCGGACGGGGGCCTGGGCTGCTGGGACACGGTAGGAGGCGTGAGCGGCAGCCGCCCGCACCCACTGCCCGTCCGGCCCGCCTCCCGCGACCGGCGGAACGGCCGGAGTGGGAGAACGCAGGGCTATCAGCGAGACGGCGAGACCGAGGAGACCGGCGGTTCCGCCAATCACGCTGGCGAGCTGATCCGCCGCCTCCAGCCCCACCCGCGCAACCAACCACGCGATCCCGCCCGCAACTGCGGCCCCCGCCGGAGCCCACAACAGCCGCCCAAGCGTCCACCGC
>NZ_MAUD01000612.1 GCF_001700515.1 Streptomyces lushanensis | reverse complement strand
TCGCCGCTCGACGCGGGCGGCCCGCCCCCGGCCCCGCCGCCCCCGACGCCGCGCGTCCGCTGACGCGGGAGCGACGGGGGCGCCCACGAGGGCCGAGGGCGGTACGGGGCACGCGGGTGGCGCCCAGCATGGGTGGCGCAGGGGCCGCGGGTGGAGTCGGGCACGCGGTTGGTGCCGGGGCCTCAGCCGAGGTCCACCTCGGGCTGGTAGAGGTCGAACCAGTGGTACAGGTCCAGCACCCGTTCCAGACCGCGCCGGTCGCCGCTCGGCATGGTGACGTTCCGCCCGACGGCGTCGGTCAGCCAGACCCGGTCGACCAGGGTGAACACCGGATGGTCGTGGTCGGCGAGCACCTCTTTGGCCTGCTGCTGGAGGGCGGCTCCGTAGCCGGGATCCTGGGTCGAGGGATAGGGGCTTTTCCGCCGGCCCTGCACCGACGGCGGCACCACATGCGCGGTGGCGTGCCGCAGCAGGCTCTTCTCCCTGCCGTCGAAGCTCTTCAGCGACCACGGGGTGTTGTAGACGTACTCGACCAGCCGGTGGTCGCAGAACGGCACCCGCACTTCGAGTCCGACCGCCATCGACACCCGGTCCTTGCGGTCGAGGAGCATCCGGACGAACCGGGTCAGATGCAGATTGCCGATCGTACGCATCCGCCGCTCGTGGTCGCCGGCCCCGGGCAGGTGCTCGACGCCCGCCACCGCCGTCGCGTACTGGTCGGCCACATAGGTGTCGAGATCGAGGGAGCGGCGCAGATCCGGGTGGAGCGCCGCCGCCCGGTCCTGGCTCATCGGGCTGCTGTAGGCGAGCCACGGGAAGGTCTGCGCGTTGACCGCGGCCGGATCGTGGAACCAGCGGTAGCCGCCGAACACCTCGTCCGAGGACTCGCCCGACAGGGCCACCGTCGACTCCGCCCGGATGGCCTTGAACAGCAGATACAGCGAGGTGTCCGTCTCGCCCAGCCCGACCGGCATGTCGCGCGCGGTGATCACCGCACGGCGCAGCGCGGGATCGGTCAGCTCGTGCGGGCTCAGTGTCACGAAGCGGTGGTCCGAGCCGACCAGGTCCACCACGTCACGGATGTACGGCGTGTCCGGGCTGTCCCAGTTCTCGTCGGCGCGGAAGGTCTCCTCCCGGTTGGCGAAGTCCACCGAGAACGTGCGCAGCCGCTCGCCCTGTTCGGCCAGCCGGGCCGCGGCGAGTCCGGTGACCGCGCTGGAGTCGAGGCCGCCGGAGAGCAGGACGCACTGGGGCACGTCGGCGACGAGCTGACGGCGCACGATGTCGGTCATCAGCTCACCGACCTTGGCGACCGTCGTGTCCTGGTCGTCCGTGTGCTCGGTGGCGTCGAGCCTCCAGTAGACGCGGCTGCGGATACCCCGGGCGTCGACGGTCACGACGGTGGCCGGCTCGATCTCGTACATGTCCTTCCACAGGGCCCAGCCGGGCGCCATGGTGAAGGCGATCAGCTCACGCAGACCGGCGGTGTCCACCGTCCTGCGCGCCGCCGGATTGGCGAGGATCGCCTTGGGCTCCGAGCCGAACAGGACGCCGTCGGGGGTCGGGTAGTAGTAGAAGGGCTTGACGCCCAGCCGGTCGCGGACCATGACCAGCTTGTTCTCGCGCTCGTCCCAGATCGCGAAGGCGAACATGCCGTTGAGGTGCTCGGCCAGGCCCTCGCCCCACTCCAGATAGCCGAGCAGGACGACCTCGGTGTCACTGACGGTACGGAACCGGTGGCCCCGGCTCTCCAACTCGGCCCGCAGCTCGGTGAAGTTGTAGACCTCACCGGTGTAGACCATGGCGACCGTGCCGTTGGGCGTCCGCACCTCCATCGGCTGCCTGCCGCCGGCGAGATCGATGACCGCCAGCCGCCGGTGGCCCAGGCCCACCCGAGGCCGGACCCAGACGCCCGCGTCGTCCGGGCCCCGGCAGGCCATGGTGTCCGTCATGGCGGCCAGTACCTCGCGGCGCTCCGTCAGATCGGAGTCGTAGGAGACCCAGCCGGCGATTCCACACATAAGGAGTCACTCCTGGTAGCAGTGCGACGGTGGCGATCCCGTCGGGGGAGCCTCACGAAGCAGGGAGGAAGGGCCAGGGAAGAAGAAGCGGGAAGAAGCTGAGGAGAAGCAGGGAGGAAGCGGACGAGCGGAATTGCTTCCGAAAATCGATGGCGGTACCTGGCCTGGCTGCTTGAATTCTTCTATCACTTTGCGTCGAGACCTGTCCAGGGTTCGACGGTCGAACCGCGCTCGCGGCCGTATGCTGTCCAGCCGGGGAAACTCGCCAGTTGGACAGGTGGGCGGTCCGGTATTTTCCTGGCGGACCCGAACAGCGGCACACCGCCGTATTCCCGCGACCG
>NZ_MAUD01000611.1 GCF_001700515.1 Streptomyces lushanensis | reverse complement strand
CCCCGCCCCCTGCGCCCCGCCCATGCCGTACCGGCTCCCGTACGAGGCCACATCCTGCTCGGCGAGGTACTGGGCCTCCCGGGCCAGTTCGTCCGCGAGCTGTGTCTCGGCCAGCGCGGCCTGTACGTCGGCGCCGGCCGCCGCGTGCCCCCGCTCCAGCCGCCGCTGCGCCTCCACCAGCCGGGTACGCGCCTGGCTGCCCACCGCTCCCCGATGGGTGGTGATGTAGTCGGAGGCGGCGCCGATGGCCGAGCGCGCGCCGAGCGTCGCCTGGTCGAGGAGCGTGCCGGCCCGTCGGACGCCCTGCTCGCGCTCGCGGGCCCCGGCCAGCGCCTCGTCCAGCACCGCGTCGGTCTCCTCGACCCGGCGCAGCGCGTCGATCGGGTCGTACCGCCCCGCGTCCAGTTCACGCCGTACCTCCGCGACCACCGCCTCGGCGCGGCCGATCCGGCCCTGGAGGTCGGCCGTCGACACGCCCGGCGTGGTGCCGCGCAGCAGCCCTCGGGCGTCGGCGAGGTCCGTCTCCGTCTCGGTGAGGGCGCCGGGCAGCTTCCCGGCCGCCTCCGCGAGTTCCAGCGCGCGCCGCTCGACCGCCTCGACGAGGATGGCCGCCTGCCCGACGGCGGCCTCCGCGGCCCGCACATGCACGGCCGCCTTGCCGTTCTCCGCCGCGTCGATGAACCCGCGCGCCTTGTCCAGACCGGCGGAGGCGAACTCCAGCCGGTTCCCGGCCTGCTCGACACTGTCCGCGACGGGCGCGGAGGCGGAGTCGGCGTACTGTTCGCGCAGCGCGGTGAGTGTGCCGCGCGCCGCGGCGGCGCGTCCGCTCAGCTCGCGGAAGGCGGTGCCCGCCGAGTCCAGCGCCTGCGGCGCGTTCCGCTCCATGGCCCGCAGCCGGTCGAAGTCCTCGGACTCCGCGTCCAGCCGGTCGTTGGCCTCCGTACAGCGGGCGACGATCTCGTCCAGCATCCGGCGCCGGGTCGCGTCGTCCTCCGGAACGGCGTCGTCGAGCTGCTGCCGCAGCCGGAACGCCAAGGTCAGCTCGCCCTTCGCGAAGTGCACGGCGTCGGTGAAGGGCGCGGCGGCCTCCTCACCGAACTGCGCGGTCGCGAAACCCAGTTCCTCCTGGCTGGTGCGCAGGGCGTCGTCCGTCTCGACCAGGAGCTTCTTCGCCCGGCCGTCCAGCTCGGGCAGCGGCGTCGGCGGTGGCCGCGGAGCCGCGCCCGGAGCGCCCCGGCCCGGCTCGCCGGCGCGCGCCGGGGCGGAGGCCGCCGCCCGCCGCTTGCGCTTGCCGTAGACGTAGGCCGCGAGGGCCAGGGCCGCGAGTACGACGGCGATGGGCAGCACCAGATTGGTCGCGGCGCCCCCGTTCGCGGCCCTGCCGCCCGGGTCCGGCTCGCCGGGTGTGATGGCGGGCGTGGGTACGGGCCGGCCCGCGAGCACCGCGTCGTATCCGTTCGCCGCGCCGATCGCCGCGCCCGCCCAGTCGTTCTGCCGCAGCGCGGGCTCGACGGCGGTCCTGGCGACATCGGCGAGCTGGGTGTCGGTGAGCGGAGCTCCGGTGTCGGCGGAGTAGGCGTACTGCCGGCCATGGGTCGCGACCGCGAGCAGTATGTCGTCACGGCCGAGGCCACTGCGTACCGCCGTGGTGTCGGCCCAGCTCTGCGGGGAGTGCCCGGAGAAGTCACGGACGTAGGCGACGAAGAGCTGCACGCGGCTGTCCGCGTAGAGGCGGTCGAGGGAATCGGTGACCGCCGCCCCGCGGTCGCCCAGAGCTCCCACCCTGTCGGTGATCTGCCCCTGCCGGGACAGGGTGATCGGGCCCTCGGCCCGGGCGTCCCGCACACCGGGTACGGCCAGGCACCACGCCATGATCAGTACGGCCAGAAGCGTGCGGCCGGCTATGTGCGTCCGGGTGGAGCTCTCGGGAAGCATCACAATTGGGAGGTTATGTCCGCACTGGGTCATTCGCGACCGGAAATGACCATCTCCGATGCGGATGCGCGCCGATATCGGGTGCCCGCTGCCCGGTTCCGGCGCATAGCCTGATCGTCCTCATGACCGGGCGGTCATGACGCACGGGGCTCACGGGGCTCACGGGGCTCATGGCGGCGCGGGGGGCGCGGGGGAGTGGGCTCGGAAATCAGGAAGTCGCGGGAC
>NZ_MAUD01000610.1 GCF_001700515.1 Streptomyces lushanensis | reverse complement strand
GCGGCCGCGGCCGCCGGCCTCGACATCAAGTCGGGCGGTACGGCGCTGTTGGGCGACCTGCTCGCCCTTGCCGGGGCCCTCGCCCAGGCCGGGTACACCGCGCTCAGCGAACGGTCGCGCGCGGATGTGAGCACTCCGCTGTATTCGACGTTCACTTCGCTGGTCTGCGGTCTGGAACTCCTCGTGGTCTGCTGGCTGGCCGACATACCGCTGACGGGCTTCGACAGGGCCACCCAGTGGTCACTGCTCGGGCTGCTTGTCCTTCCTCAGCTTCTGGGGCTCGGCGCGATGAACTTCGCCCTCGGCAGGACGTCGGCGACGACCATGAGCATCCTGCTCCTGCTGGAGACGCCCGTGGCCGCGCTCGCCGCGTGGTGGCTGATGGGGCAGGACATCGAGCCCGCGACCATCCCTGGGCTCCTGCTGATCATCGTCGGCGTCACCATCGTGCTGATGAGCGGCAGTGAGGAGCGGGCCGCGCAGCCGCGCGGCGCACGGCTCGCGGACATACCGCCGTACCCGGCACATGCTCCGTACATGCCCCACGCGGTGCCCACACCGGGGCATGCGGCGTACCGTGACGATGCCCAACGCGACCCCAGGGTGGACTGGGCCGGACACCGCGACAGCCCGACGGTCAGATTCACCTACCACGGCGCGGGAGCCTTCGACACGATGCGCCTGCGTGTGCCGCGCATCGCCGAGGACGAGCCTGAGCACTGACCGTGTCGCCGGGGCAGCGGCGGACCGGCCGAGCCCGATCGGTCCAGCGTCCGCGAAACCGCGTACCCCGCCTGCCGGTTGGCCGCCCGCGCCGACCGCGACTCAGCCGGCCGGGGGCGCCGTCCCATTCCCGCCGTGCCGGTGTGGCCCGGCACCGGGCACCAGACCCCGCTGGGCCAGGCTGCCGTCCAGCCAGGCCGCGGCCAGCTCCGCCCGGGAACGGCACCCGGTCCGCCGGAACAGCCGGGTGAGCCGCTGCTCCACCGTCTTCTCGCTGCACGCCAGCCGGGCGGCGATCTGCCGGTTGGTGGACCCATCGCTCACCATGTCGATCAGCCGTGCGTCGCGCTCGCCCGGCCCTTCCCGGGCCGTACGGCGTCTGGGCAGCGAAACGTTCCGCTGACGCGCCGACGCGCCGAGCCGACTGCGGACGGGCCGCCCCATGCCCAGTTCGTGCCCGTTCCGCGTCGCCTCGGCCAGCCATCGTCGGGGGTCCTCGCCGACTTCCACCAAACACCCGCAGCAGTCCACCAGCAGAGGCACATCGACCCGCTGCCGCACCAGCCGGTAGGCGGCCAGCGCGTCGGCCGCGTCGCCGTGCACCATGCCGCGTCCGAGGAGCACCGCCTCGCGCGTCATGGGCGAGGCCGACTCCTCGTGCAGTGTCTCCATTTCCTCCATGGCCCGGTGCGTCGCCTCTGGTCCGTCTCCCTCACGTGTGATCGACAGGATCCGCAGCAACAACCTGTCGACGCCCGCGAGCAGTCCGTCCTCACGCGCCCGCCGCACGTCGTCCCAGGCCTCTTCCAGAGCCCCGTCGCCCTGCCCCGACCAGTACCGGACGCCCAGTCGCGCCCGGGACACCAGCGGATGGCTGACGGAGTCCGGGATGAGGTCCAGCCATTCCCTGGCGCGTACGAACTCCCCGCGCACCAGCTGGATTTCGGCTGCCAGCGCACGAGCCAGCTGTCCGGCGCGGGCATCGCCGTCGGTCCAGGCACGCGTCTCGATCCGGCGGGCGCCCGACAGCGCGTTCTCCCAGTGCCCTGCCAGGTAGTCGCGCACCATGGCGTGGTACTGGACGGCGGTACTCCGCCCCGTCCCGGCGTACCGCTCACCGAGCACGGCCTCAAGAGCGCCGGCCAGGTCCCCGTACGCGGCGGCGTTCCGTAACCGGTCCAGGGCCGCCCCGTCCGGGGCATCGCGCAGCGGACCCCGCCGGGCACGATCGAACTCGGCGCCGCCGCCCACGGCTGCCGCCAGCAGCGCCACTTCCGCAGGCGACGGAACCGGCCCGGAGCCGGACTCCCGGCCGGCGTCCGGGACGCGGTCGACCGGCGGCCCCGGCCGGAGCGCCGTCGGTGTGACCGTGCCGATCCCGTACAGTCCGCCGAGTCCCGCCAGCGCGGCGGCGGCGGGCAGCCGTCCGAGTGCCGCGGCGTACCGGGCGGTGACGTCGCGCGGGCCCGGGGAGGTGTCGGTGCCTGGGGACCGGTGCTCGTGCAGCGCCGAGAAAGCCCATGCCCGGGTGACCCATTCCAGACCGCCCCGGTCTCCGCCGTGCGGCCCGTCGAGGCAGGCGAGCAGCGGCTCGCCGAGCGCGAGTACGCCGATGTGGTCTGCGTGCCGCAGGCTCAGGGCCGCAGACTCGCGCAGCACACCGACGGTTGCGGTGTCGTGCGGCGGCAGGTGCCGCAACGCCGAGTGGTAGGCGCGCACCCGGCGGGAGCTGTCGAGCTTCGTGTTCGTACGGGCCGCAGCCAGCAGCAGCGGCGCCGCGAGCGTGGCGTCGAGCGCCGGGCCGGCCGCCGCCGCGTGGTCGGCCAGCCGGGGGTGGGCTGCGCCCGCGGCGGCGGCGCCCAGCCGATCGATCACCGAACTGGTGATCATGACGTGCAGCGACCGTAGGTCCGGACGGGCGTGCAGCGTCATCAGCGCCGCCGCGAGTGCCGGGACGGCGAACGCCGTCCCGCCGTCCCGGTCGACGGTCACCACCCGGTCCCTGACCAGGCCGTCCAGTGCGCGGCCGACAGCTTCGGGCAGCCCGCCCAGTGACCTGACCCGGTGCAGGTCGTCCAGCCGCAGTTCGGCTTGCTCGATCAGACGGGCGAGCGCGGCGGCCGTCCCGACCGTGCCGGCGTCGGGCGCCCCGTCGGGCCAGCCGAGCCTGCCCAGCTCCGTGACGTCCGCGGTGAGGCGCAGCCGGCTGTCGGGCACGGTCAGGCATGTCCGGCCGTCGAGTTCGAGCAGACCGTCGCCGTCCTCCAGCGGGGCGAGCACCGACAGCACGGCCGCCGGGCTGCCCGCCAGCGGACCCAGCGAACGCAGCACCGCCGTCACCAGACCGGGCTCGACGGGGCCGCCCAGTCGCCGCACGATCAGCTCGCCGACCTCGGCCGGCGACAGCGGCGGCAGCTCGACCACACGGTCCGCCGCCACGGGCAGCTGCGCGTCACCGACCCGTCCCGGGCCCGTCGGCCGGCCGGCCATCACCACCGGTACACCCGCCGGACGGAACACTCGCAGCAGCAGCCCCAGGGCGGAGGCCGTCCGGTCCGGTATCCGATGGATGTCGTCGACGATCAGGGCGAACGGGGCGTACTGAGCCGCGTCCGCCAGCACCTCGCCCAGGGCGGAGAGCAGAGCCAACTCGCCGCCACGGCCGACGGACCGGGACCGTGCCCGGCGCACCATGGCGATACGGACCGGGAGACGACTGTCCTGGATCTTGGCGAGGACTCCGCAGACGGCATCCGCGAGGGCGGCCGTACCGTCCGGCCCCCGCGCGCCTTCCCAGCCGAGCCGCAGGACCTTGGCACCCTCTTCGGCCGCCGCCCGGCGCACCTCGTCCAGCACGGCGGTTTTACCGGTTCCGGCCCCGCCGGTGAGCAGCAGGGTTCGCGCCGCGGCACCGGTGGAACGCAACACCTCGGCCACCACAGCGACTTCGCCGTGCCGACCGACAAGAGGTGAACGGTACTCCCGCACGACGACTCCTCGTTTGCCTGCATTCCCCACGTCGGACGACAAGACCTCGATGAGACGGCGGGTTTGCGTGAACTTCCCGAACAAGCCACCATCCCTTGGGCCGCATTGGTCGTGACCGAGGACCCTGGACCGGGCCCGTCCGCCGAGCCCGCCGACCGGTTGGCCGGAAGCGGGCGCCCACCGGGTACACGCGTCGATCAAGGATACGGTGGAGTCAGTGACTGCTCCGAGAGACACCGAGCTGGTCTTCGGCGGCACGTCCGCTCGTTTCCACGGCACGGGTGAGTGTCTGCTCGGCCGCGAGAGCGAGTCGGACGAGATCGACGACAGGCTCCACGATCCGGCCGGGCCGCGCCTGGTGCTCGTCCTGGGGGAACGAGGTGTCGGACGCAGCGCGTTCACGCACGCCGCCGCCGGGCGGCTGCGTGCCGAAGGGGTCGCGGTGCTGCCAGTGGCCTGCGTTCCCGATGACGTGGAGCGTCCTCTGCTCCTGGCACTGCGGCTGGTCAAGGCTCTGGAGGAGCACCGGCTCGCCGGGGCGAGGCGTCGGCCGGCACACCGGACGGCGGCGGCTGCCCTGTCCGCGGTGAAGGAAGGCGACAGCGCGGCGATGGCTGAGGCGCTCGCCGCCGCTCTCGCACAGCCGGCGCCCGCGGTCGTGGTCGTCGACGACGCTCAGCACGCCGACGCCGAATCCCTCGCCCTGCTCGGCGGTGTCGACTTCGAGCGGGTTCCGCCCGGCATCCGGCTGCTGGTCACGGCGGTCCGGCACACCGGGGCGGACGATATGTACCGGCCCGCCCGG